>JANYBG010000149.1 GCA_025360865.1 Pseudomonadota bacterium
CGCGACGATGAGATCCGGCGCACCATTCAGGTCCTGCAGCGCCGCACCAAGAACAACCCCGTGCTGATCGGCGAGCCGGGCGTGGGCAAGACCGCCATTGTGGAGGGGCTCGCGCAGCGCATCATCAACGGCGAGGTCCCCGAGGGCCTCAAGAACAAGCGCATCCTCGCGCTGGACATGGGCGCCCTCATCGCGGGCGCCAAGTTCCGGGGCGAGTTCGAGGAGCGGCTGAAGGCGGTCCTGAACGACCTTTCCAAGCAGGAAGGCCAGGTCATCCTCTTCATTGACGAACTGCACACCATGGTCGGCGCCGGCAAGGCGGAAGGGGCGATGGACGCGGGCAACATGCTCAAGCCCACGCTCGCGCGCGGCGAGCTGCACTGCGTCGGTGCGACGACTCTGGATGAGTACCGCAAGTACATCGAGAAGGACGCAGCGCTGGAGCGGCGCTTCCAGAAGGTGCTCGTCGATGAGCCCTCGGTCGAGGACACGATCGCGATCCTGCGCGGCCTGAAGGAGCGCTATGAGGTTCATCACAAGGTCGAGATCACCGATCCGGCGATCGTCGCCGCGGCGACGCTGTCACACCGCTATATCGCGGACCGGCAGCTGCCGGACAAGGCCATCGACCTGATCGATGAGGCGGCCTCCCGGATCCGCATGGAGATCGACTCCAAGCCCGAGGCGCTGGACAAGCTCGAGCGGCGCATTATCCAGCTGAAGATCGAGCAGGTCGCGCTCAGGAAAGAAAAGGACGAGGCCTCGCGCAAGCGACTGGCGACCCTCGAAGGCTCCCTCGGGACGCTCGAGAAGGAATACGCGGACCTCGAGGAGATCTGGAAGTCCGAGAAGGCATCCCTGCAGGGCACGGCGCACATCCGCGAGGAGCTGGACCGCGCGCGCCTGGAGCTGGAGGCGGCGCGGCGCGCCGGCAACCTCGGCCGCATGGCGGAACTGCAGTACGGCAAGATGCCGGAGCTCGAGAAACGCCTGGCGGCCGCCGCGGCCGCCGAGGATAAGGCCCCCACGCTCGTGCGCAACAAGGTGACCGAGGAGGAGGTCGCGGAAGTGGTTTCCAAGTGGACCGGCATCCCGGTCACGCGGATGCTGCAGGGCGAGCGGGAGAAACTGCTGCGGATGGAGGACGCGCTCGCCCGGCGCGTCGTGGGCCAGGAGGAGGCCCTGCGCATCGTCTCCAACGCGATCCGCCGCTCGCGCGCGGGCCTTTCCGATGCGCGTCGCCCGAACGGCTCGTTCCTGTTCCTCGGGCCGACCGGTGTCGGCAAGACTGAGCTATGCAAGGCGCTCGCCGAGTTCCTGTTCGACACCGAGGACGCCCTCATCCGCATCGACATGTCGGAGTTCATGGAGAAGCACTCCGTGGCCCGGCTGATCGGCGCTCCCCCCGGCTATGTCGGCTACGAGGAGGGCGGTTACCTCACCGAAGCGGTGCGGCGCCGGCCCTACTCGGTGATCCTCCTGGATGAGGTGGAGAAGGCGCACCCGGATGTCTTCAACATCCTGCTGCAGGTGCTCGATGACGGTCGGCTGACCGATGGCCACGGCCGCACGGTCGACTTCCGCAACACCGTCATCATCATGACCTCGAACCTGGGGTCGCAGGTGATCCAGGAGCACGTGGGGGAGAAGAACTACGCCAAGATGAAGAGCGCGGTGATGGAGGTGGTGCAGCAGAGCTTCCGCCCCGAGTTCATCAACCGCATCGATGACATTGTGGTGTTCCACCCGCTGGGCACGCGCCAGATCCGCTCGATCGTCGACATCCAGCTGCACTACCTGCGCAAGCGCCTGCAGGAGCGCGGCATGGACTTAAGTCTCGATGATAGCGCTCGGGACCTTCTCGGGGAGGCCGGGTTCGATCCGGTGTACGGAGCGCGGCCGCTGAAGCGCGCCATCCAGCAGCAGATCGAGAATCCCCTGGCCCAGCGCATTCTGCAGGCGGAGTTCATGCCGGGGGATCGTGTTCAGGTGAGTTCGAAGGACGGCGAGCTGAGCTTCTCCAAGGCTAAATGAGCGCCGGCCCGCTCGGAATGGCCGCGCCTGGCTATAATCACCTCACAATTTAAGACAGCGCGAATCCGACATGCCGTTCTACGAATACGAGTGCCAGGCCTGCAAGTTCTACACAGAGGTGATGCAGAAGATCACCGACGCACCCCTCACCAAGTGCCCCTCCTGCGGCAAGCGCAAGCTCAAGAAGCTGGTGTCGGCGCCGGTGTTCCGCCTGAAGGGCGGCGGCTGGTACGAGACCGACTTCAAGGCCGACAGCGAGAAGAAGCGCAACCTCGTCGGCGCCGACAAGGACGAGGGCAAGTCCGACAGCAAGCCTGACACCAATGTCGCCGCTAAGTTGGACGCCAAGGAGGCGGCTCCGGCGCCCAAGGATTCCAAGGATTCCAAGGATTCCAAAGAGTCCAAAGAGTCCAAAGAGTCCAAAGAGTCCAAAGAGTCGAAGGAGTCCAAGCCGGCGGCCGAGAAAGCCTCCCGCGCCCGGCGCCGCGCGCCCGCCAAGTCCGCCAGCAAGGCCAAGTCCGCCAGCAAGGCCAAGTCGACCGGTAAGCGCAAGGCACGTCGCTGATGCCGGACAAACCCAGCACGTTGGCGGCGGTGCGACGTTACATGGTCGCAGGCGTGCTGGTGTGGCTGCCCATCCTCGCCACCATCTGGGTGGTGAGCTTCATGCTCCATATCATGGATCGCACGCTGCTGTGGCTGCCGGCCTCGTTCCGGCCGCAGGCGCTGGTCGGGTTCGCGCTGCCCGGCGCAGGCCTCGTGCTGGCGCTGGTCGTGGTGCTGCTCACGGGACTCTTGGTCACGAACCTCATCGGCCGCCGACTGATCGACTGGGGGGAAGACCTGCTCAACCGCATCCCCGTGGTGCGCACGGTGTACGGCGGGGTGAAGAGCTTCGCCGAGAGCGTCCTGTCGCAGTCCAATTCCTTCCGCACGGTGGTGATGCTCGAGTACCCGCGGCCCGGGGTGTGGAGCATCGGCTTCCTCACCGCCGAGGACGTGCCCGAAATCAGCGCGCGTTTGGGCGAGCCGCACGTGGCGGTGTACCTCTCGGCCGCCCTGAACGCCACGGCCGGGTACCTGGCTATCGTGCCGCGCCGGCAGGTCGTGGTGCTGGACATGTCCGTGGACGCGGCCATGAAGATGATCATCACGTGCGGGGTCGTCGTACCCCCGCTGGTCGGGTCGGTTGCGCGCCCGCCGGCCGAAAAACCCGCTACCTGAGGCGTTTTTTTAAGCCTTGCGGGGGCCCGGGCGCCTCCGTAACATCGCGCGCCTCATGCGCTCACATTACTGTGGACAAGTTAACGAGAGGCTTCTCGGCCAGTCGGTCACCGTGGCCGGCTGGGTGCATCGGCGGCGCGACCACGGCGGGGTGATCTTCGTCGACGTGCGCGACCGGGAAGGCCTCTTGCAGGTCGTGTTCCACCCGGAGGCCGCGGCGCTCTTCAGGGACGCCGAGCGGCTGCGCAATGAGTTCGTGGTGAAGGTGACCGGCGAGGTGCGTGAGCGCCCGGCTGGCACGGTGAACGCCCACCTCGCCTCCGGCACGGTCGAGCTGTTCGCGCGCGAGCTCGAGGTCCTGAACCGCTCGGAACCACTGCCGTTCCAGCTCGACGAGCACGTGGGCGAGGAGGTGCGGCTGCGCTACCGCTATCTGGACCTGCGGCGCGAGGTCATGAACCAGCGCCTGCGGCTGCGCCATCGTATCACGCGCGCCATGCGCGCCTATCTTGATGGCCACGACTTCGTCGACATCGAGACCCCGATGCTCACCAAGGCGACGCCGGAGGGCGCGCGCGATTACCTCGTGCCCAGCCGCACGCATCCAGGCAAGTTCTTCGCATTGCCGCAGTCGCCGCAGATCTTCAAGCAGTTGCTGATGATCGCAGGCTTCGACCGCTACTATCAGATCGTGCGCTGCTTCCGCGACGAGGACCTGCGCGCCGACCGCCAGCCGGAGTTCACCCAGCTCGACATCGAGACCTCCTTCCTCGGGCAGGCGGCCATCATGTCGCTCATGGAGGGACTGATCCGCGATATCTTCAAAGAGGTCCTCGGGGTCGATCTTCCCGATCCGTTCCCGCGACTCACCTACGCGGAGGCCATGCGCCGCTATGGCTCGGACAAGCCGGACTTGCGCCTCGCGCTGGAACTCACCGACGTGGCCGATCTTGTGGCCGGGTGCGACTTCAAGGTGTTCGCGGTTCCCGCCAAGGACCCGAACGGGCGCGTCGCCGCGCTCAAGGTGCCGGGCGGGGCGAGCATGCCGCGCTCGCAGATCGATGACTGCACGACCTACGTCGCGCGCTACGGAGCCAAGGGTCTCGCGTACCTCAAGGTCAACGAGCGCGCCAAGGGGCGTGAGGGCCTGCAGTCTCCCATCATAAAGTTCCTGAGCGATGAGGCCCTCAACGGTATCCTCGCGCGTACCCAGGCCGCCGACGGGGATCTCCTGTTCTTCGGCGCCGACAGCGCGAAGGTCGTGAGCGATGCCCTGGGAGCGCTGCGACTGAAGATCGGCGCGGATCAGAAGCTCACCGAGAGCGCTTGGCGCCCGCTGTGGGTGGTGGATTTCCCGATGTTCGAGTGGGACGCGGAGGCCAGGCGCTGGGTCGCCATGCACCATCCCTTCACCGCCCCGCAGGATGATGACGCCGCGGCGTTGCGCGCGGCTCCGGTGGCCGCGATCGCCAAGGCCTATGACATGGTGCTCAACGGCTCGGAGATCGGTGGCGGCTCGGTGCGTATCCACCGCCAGGACATGCAGTCCACCGTGTTCGACCTGCTCGGGATCGCCACCGAGGAGGCGCAGAAGAAGTTCGGGTTCCTGCTCGATGCCCTGAAGTTCGGCGCGCCGCCGCATGGGGGCATCGCCTTCGGCCTCGATCGCCTGGCCATGCTCATGGCCGGCGCCGACAGCATCCGCGAGGTTATCGCCTTCCCCAAGACGCAGACCGCCGCGGATCCGCTCACGGACGCGCCGACCGAGGTGAGCGAGGCGCAGCTGCGCGAACTGCACGTGCGAGTGCGCGTGCCGCAGGTCTGATGCCCATGTCCGGCGTGCCATCCTAAGGGGCGCGGCACAGGGGATGGCACACGTCGTCTACGTGCATGGCCTGTGGATGCCCGGTGATGAATCGCTGATCCTGCGGCGCCGCCTGGCCCAGGACTTTGGCCTCACGCTGCACCCGTTTCGCTATCTCGCGACCGGCACGATGAGCGCCATCACCGCGCGACTGGCCAACTTCGTCGCCGATCTTGACCTGCCGGCCGTGCATTTCGTCGGCCACAGCCTGGGGGGCCTGGTGATCCACCGCTTCCTCGAGCAGTTTCCCGTGCAGCCGGGCGGCAACGCTGTCTTCCTGGGCACGCCCTGCGGGGGTAGCCTCGCCGCCGAGCGCGCCGCGCGCTTCGGTCCCGTCGCGCAGTTGATGGGCCAGTCGGTCGCGGAGGAATTGCTGCGGCCGCGCGAGCGCAATTGGACGCACCCGCGTCCGCTCGGGATCGTCGCGGGCACCCAGGCGATCGGCATGGGCAAGCTGCTCGCCGACTTCGCCGAGGACAACGACGGCACCATCGGGGTGAGTGAGACGCGCATGCCCGGGGCTACCGATCACATCGAACTCCCGGTGAGTCACTTGGGCATGCTGATGTCGGCGCGCGTCGCGCGCGAGACGGGCACCTTCCTGACGCAGGGTCACTTCTCCCTGCGCTAGGGACATCTACAGCATGCCCTTGAGCCGGTAGAGCGCCTCGAGCGCCGCCTTGGGCGTCAGTTCATCCGGCAGCACCGCCTCAAGTGCGGCGCGCAAACCCGCATCGCGCGCGCGGTCCTCGGGTGGGTACAGCGGCAGCTGCCCCTGGCTCGGGCCGCGGCCGTCCTGCGCGGTCACCCGCGAGCGGTCACGCTCAGCCTCCAGTCCTTCCAGGTAGGCGCGGGCCTGCGCGATCACCCCGCGCGGCACGCCCGCCAGCTGCGCCACCTGCAGTCCATAGCTGCGGTTGGCGGGTCCATCCTTCACCGCGTGCAGGAAGACGATGCCCTCGCCGTGCTCGGTCGCATCCAGGTGCACGTTGGCGCAGCCCTCCACTTCCGCGGCGAGCGTGGTGAGCTCGAAGTAGTGCGTGGCGAACAGGGTGAACGCGCGCACGCGGGTGGCGATGTCGCGGGCCATGGCCCAGGCGAGCGAGAGCCCGTCGAACGTGCTCGTGCCGCGACCGATCTCATCGAGGAGGATCAGGCTGCGGGCGGTGGCGTTGTGCAGGATGTTGGCCGCCTCGGTCATCTCCACCAGGAATGTCGAGCGCCCGCCGGCCAGGTCATCACCGGCGCCGATGCGCGTGAAGATGCGGTCGAGCGGCCCGAGCACCGCGCGCGTGGCCGGGACGTAGCTGCCCACGTGCGCCAGCAGCGCGATGAGGGCGGCCTGGCGCATGTATGTGGATTTCCCGCCCATGTTGGGGCCGGTGATGATGAGCATGCGCCGCTCGGCGCTGAGCTTGAGGTCATTCGGGACGAACGGGCCGCTGGCGAAGCGCTCGACCACCGGGTGGCGGCCACCTGCCACCTCGAACACGGCCTCGCCGGTGAGCTCCGGGCGTACCCAGTCGAGCGCGTTCGCGCGCTCGGCGAGCGCACTCAGGGCATCAAGCTCCGCGAGCGCCGCGGCGGTGCTCTGCAGCGGCCCGAGTTGGTCGATGAGCTGGGTCAGCACTTCCTCGTAGAGTTGCTTCTCGCGGGCGAGCGCCTTCTCGCGCGCGCGCAGCACCTTGTCCTCGAACCGCCTCAGTTCCTCGGTGATGAAACGCTCGGCCGATTTCACCGTCTGGCGCCGGATGTAGTCCTTGGGCACCCGCTCGGCGTCGCGTCGTGAGACCTCGATGAAAAATCCCTGCACGCGGTTGAAACCGAGCTTGAGGGCGGGAAGTCCTGAGCGCTCGCGCTCGCGCTTCTCCAGGTCAAGCAGGAACTCGTCCGTGTGCGAGGAGATGCGCCGCAGCTCGTCCAGCTCCGGGTCATAGCCTGCCGCGATCACCCCCCCGTCGCGCACGAGCGTGCCGGGTTCCTGGGCGATGGCGGCGCTCAGGAGCGCGACCACGGACTCGTGCGTCGCGGTGCGTCCCAGCAGGCCCCTGAGCAGCGGGGCATCCAGTGTCTCGATCGACGCGCGCAGCCGCGGCAGCGCCGCCAACGAAGTGCGCAGGCCAGTGAGGTCCCGGGGGCGCGCCGAGCGCAAGGCGACACGCGCGAGGATTCTCTCCACGTCGCCCACGCTCGCCAGCTGCGCGCGCAACGGCTCGAACCGCCGTCCCTGGATGAGGACGCCGAGCGCGTCGTAGCGCTCGCGCAGCAGGGGATGCAGCGCGAGCGGGCGGGTGAGCCAGCGGCGCAGTTGCCGCGCCCCCATCGCCGTGGCGCACACATCCAGAACCGCGAGCAGCGTGACGCCTTGGTTCCCGGCGAGGCTCACGTCCAGTTCCAGGTTGCGGCGACTGGCCGCATCCAGCAGCAGCGCCTCGCCGCGCGCCTCGACGCGCAGCGCGCGGATGTGCGGCACGGCGGATTTCTGGGTGTCGCGCACGTACTGGAGCAGCGCGCCGGCGGCGCGAATCGCCAGCGGCATCCCATCCGCCCCGAAGCCCTTCAGATCCAACGTCCCCAGTTGTTCGCTCAGCAGGCGTGAGGCGCTTGAGTACTCGAATTGCCAGGGAGGCCGCGCGCGCACCCCGATGCGCAGACGCGCGAGTTCAGCCTCGCCGTCGCCCTCGGCCGCGAGCAGCTCGGCGGGCTTGAGTCGCTCGAGTTCCCCGGCGAGGGACGCGGTTCCTTCCCCCTCCAGCACGCTGAATCGGCCAGCGGCTAGGTCGAGCCAGGCAAGCCCGAAGCGCGCACCCTCGCTGGCCACCGCTGCGACCAGTGTGTCAGTGCGTTCATCCAGCAGGGCGGCATCGGTCACCGTTCCCGGTGTAACCACGCGCACGACATGCCGCTCGAGTGGTCCCTTGGTCTTGGTCGTCTCGCCCACCTGCTCGCAGATCGCCACGCTCTCGCCCTTACGCACCAAGCGTGCGAGGTAGCTGTCGGCGGCATGGAAAGGCACGCCGGCCATGGGTATGGGAGCGCCGGCGGACTGGCCGCGCGCCGTGAGGGTGATGTCGAGCAGGGCCGCGGCGCGGCGCGCGTCCTCGTAGAAGAGCTCGTAAAAGTCACCCATCCGGTAGAAGAGCAGCGTGTCCGGATACTCACCCTTGATGCGCAGGTACTGCTGCATCATCGGGGTATGTGCGGAAGTGACTGTATTCGCAGCGTTCACGAGTACCTGCCTAAAAGCGTTTTTGACGGGCCGCCGCTTCCGACTGCGTTGGCACCAGCGGTCCGTCGTTCTCTGACCGGCGCGGCCGCCCACACAGATTCACGTAGGTGAACTGTAGGACTGGCTTGGACCCGCCTTTCGCCGGTTGCACGGAGTATGCCCGATTCCAATCCGCTTTCCGGCGCGGCTCGGGGCCCGCTGCGAGCCGGGAGCGGCGACCTTCAGCCCTTTTTCTCCGCGGCCAGGTATAAGGGCATGACGGTAGAAATGCGAGCTTGCAGCGCGGCGATGCGATTTCCCGGGGAAGGATGGGTGCTCAGGAACTGCGGCGGCGCGGAGTTCTCCATGGCCATCATCTTCTGCCAGACACTCACGGCGGCGTTAGGGTCGTAGCCGGCGCGGGCCATGAGTTCGAGCCCAATGATGTCGGCCTCTGATTCTTGCTCGCGGCTATGGGGTAGCTGGAATGTGACGGAGGCGACATCGTTCGCCAAGTCCATCGCGCCTGTGCCAGCGCCCGTGAGCACCGCGAGACCCACCACGGCCAGTTGCTGTCCGTACGCTCTGGAGACTCGCTCGCGCGTGTGCTCGCGAAGAGCATGCGCGATCTCGTGACCGATGACGGCGCCCAACTCCGCGTCGGTAAGGTTCAGGTTATCAATGAGACCGGTGTACACCATGATCTTGCCGCCAGGCATCGCGTACGCGTTGATTTCGTCAGTCTGAAAGGTATTGATCTCCCATCGCCAATCTGGGGCATCGGGGCGGAACGTGGCGGTGGCGGGGATAAGTCGCTGGGCCACCTGCCGCACTCGTGCCGTGAGGTCGGGGTTCGTGTTGAGCTTGCCCAATGTGCCGGCTTTCTGGACCTGCGCGTAGGCTTGTGAGGCGCCTTTCTCGACGTCTTCTTCTGAGACCAACATATGCTGCTTGCGCTCGATGCCGACGGCGCCCGGCGCCGTGGTCTGTACGGTGGCGCAGGCAATGAGCCCAGCCCCAAAAAGCCCCGCGGCGCTCAGCCGCAGGCAATGCGTCTTCATGTCATGTTGCCTCGCTATAAGTGTCATCACAAACCCGCCACATCCATCCCCCGGCCCCGCGGGGACCAAAACAGTACCGGTCTTGGATGGAACTGCAACTAGCTCAATTGCGAACAACTGCCCCGGGTGAAGCTGCGAATAGCCGCCATAGGCCGCTTCGGGCACCTGGCTGTCCTTCCAAGTGTCATGCGACCTTCCTACCCCAAGAGCCTGATGCCGCGCTTTCCTGATTATGAGCCGAGCCTCATCGTCAGTAGCGTGAGCCCGCGCTGGGCCTCCGTGCTGTGCATCGTCGGTTCACTGCGGCAGCTTCATCTTCCTGAGTAGCGCCTTGAAGCGCGGATCGCCGTGCAGGCTGTTGAGCAGTGCGTCGGCTTTCAGCTCGGCCAGACCACCATCATGTTGCTGGTACGCGCGTTCGAGCCACTCGAACGCCTTGTCCTTTTCGCCCCGCCACGCAAAGGCCTCGGCGATCTCAAAGGCCGAATCCTGCGCGTGCTTGGCGACCAGTTCGTCGAGGGCCTGCTGCGACTCCTTCGCGTGACCCAGCGTGTGCTCGGCCATCGCGACACCCTGCAGCCGAAGAGATTCGAAGTCGTTTCTGCGGGCCGTCGCGAGCGCCTCCGCCGCCTTCCCCTCGAGCAGCTGCAGTGCGACCAGGTTGTTCAAGCCAAAAGGCGATTCGGGTTTGATCTCGAGTGCTCGGTGCAGCGCCTCGCCCGCGCCGGGATAGTCTCTGCTCTCGGTTAGGTAGAGACCGAGGCGCTCCCAAGCGGCATTCGATAATGGATCGAGCTCGACGGCTTTCTTTAGGGCCGCAATGGCCTCCGGCAGCCGGCCGAAAGATTCCAGCAGACCGGCGTTGTAGCGCTGAGCCGCGGCGGAGGCGGAATCGAGGACGAGCGCCTTCGCAAGATCCGCCTGCGCTCCCGGCCAGTCCCAGCTGAAAGTAGACCGCAGAATACCGCGCGCCGCATAGCCATCAGCCTCCTCAGGTCCGAGTGCGATGGCCTTCTCGGCATCGGCATCGGCATCGGCCTCGGCTTGGCTAAGCGCCGCCGCGTCGCCGGTTTGATCCGCGAGGGACGCCTCCGATAGCGCCAGGCCGGCATAGGTCGCGGCGTAGTGGGGATCGAGTGCGATCGCCTTGCGGAAGGCCTCGATCGCGCGCCGCCAGCCGTCGAGGTTCCCGCGTTGATAGAACTGCCGGCCTAGCAGGTACTGGTTGTAGGCCTCCGTGTTCGCGCTGCGGTGCGACGCGACGGACTGCGTCGGTCCGAGCTTGACCTTAAGCACCTCAACAACGGCCGCGGCGATCTCGTCCTGGACCTTGAAGATGTCCTTGACGTCCCGGTCGTAGGTCTTCGACCAGAGGTGATAGCCGCTGTCGGCGCGGATCAGCTGCACGGTCAACCGGATCATATTTCCGGCTTTGCGCACGCTGCCCTCGAGCACGTGGGCGACGCGCAGCTTCTGGGCGATGGTCGGAATGTCATCCGACTTGCCCTTGAAAGAGAACGACGAGGTGCGGGCCGGCACGCGCAGGCCCTGAACCTGACCGAGCAGATCGATCATCTCCTCGGTGAGTCCGTCCGAGAAGTACTCCTGCTCCTTGTCCGAGCTCATGTTGACGAACGGCAGCACGGCGATGGACTTCTCCGGGATCGCGCCCTCCGCGGGCGCGGTGGATTGACCGCTCGGGGCGTAGTTCTGAACGCCCGCCGCGGGGCGCTTAGCGAGAATGAACTTGTCCACCACAAGGTAGCCAACGCCGATAACCACCACCGCCGCGCTCAGCAGCAGCACACGTGACGTTCGTCGTGGTGCGGCGGAACCGGGCGCCGGGGGTCGGGGCGCGGGAGCCGCCGGGGTCGACGGGTGCCTGTGCGGGTGCGTGCGCTCGCTGGGGCGACAGCAGGTGGGAGAGGCGCGCGACGAAGGCCGGCGGCGTCTCGCCATCCGGGAGGCGCGACCACTGGGCGCGCACAAACGATGCCGGAACATCCGTGCCTGAGTCAGATGTATCGTCTATGCAGACCGGGACGATGAACGGCCTGTCCCGAGCCATCATGTGGGTGCGCTGGTCAGCGAGATCCCACTCCAGTCGGAAGTAGCCTTCGTGCCGCGATGCGGTATTGGCCGATATGACCGGGATGAAGAGCGCGCAGTCGTGGACTTGGCGGCGGATCTTCTGATCCCAAACATCCCCGCCGCGCAGCTCGCTCTGATCGAACCAGGCTTCGATGCCCGCCGCCCGCAGCGCCTCACAAATGCGGCGGGCCACCCCCGCATCCTGCGAGGCATCGCTCAGGAATACGGCCTTGGACGACTCGGTCACCGACGCGTTGCTCCCTGGTCGCGGCTCTGGGCAATCCTCTTGACCGGTCGCGCCGGCCTCGCCGAGGCCGTCAGCTTATCCGAATTTCGGTATTTGCTCCCGGAGCCCGCGATTCCGGCGCGTTAGGGCACAATTCTGTATCGACCCTGTACCGCAGCATTGGTATGCGTAGAAATGCCTGTAGTCGCAGGGTCCACGAGCCACTGTCTAAAATTCCCTTGGACATGCCGCCGATTACTCAGTTTGAGCGGGCGTTTCGAATCCAGCTTTCCCACGGCCAAACGTCACTTTCCGCCTTATCGCGCACAGTGAGTGCATCTTTTCTTATTGACCGATACGATGCTGGCTCGTTGGGCTCTCGAGGATAAAAAAATGGCGAAGCCAATTAAACTCGCCCACGTCTTGTATATGACGCGGCGTTTTCACCAGATGGTTGACTGGTATCGGATCGTTTTCGAGGCCTCAGTGGTAAACCAAAATCCGGCGTTCGCGTTCCTTACCTACGACGACGAGCATCATCGATTCGCTTTCACCAATCTGGATATATTGAAACCTGCCGGCGTTGGCGCGGAGGGTCGTGGCGAGATTGGTGTCAATCATGTTGGCTTCACCTATGCCAGTGTCGGCGATCTCCTGCACACCTACACGCGGTTAAAAGTGGCAGGTATCCATCCCTACTGGCCCGTGCATCATGGCACGACGCTCTCCCTCTACTACAAGGATCCCGATGGCAATCGTTTGGAACTGCAAATCGATTGCGGGTCGGTTGAGCAAGCCAACGCGTATATGTCGAGCGAGGCTTGTGCCGCCAATCCCGTTGGCGTCAGGTTCGATCCGGATGTTCTACTAACGAGATATGAAAGCGGCGTCGACGTCGAAGCCTTGCTGAAAATGCCCGACGGGGCGGCTTCCGATCTGCCTGTCGCGCACGGCCTGACTTGACGCGGCGTGCCGTCGGTCCAGTGACTGCCGCTCGTACCATCCCCGTCACGCTGGCGGCTTCTGTGACTCGGAACCTCCCGGGTCGAAGCCTCCATTTTTTGGCGGAGCGCTGCTTGCTGTGCGGACGAGATTCCCGAGTGAGGCAACGCTAGGGTACTGCTTTCAACCGGTCCAGCCGCAAGCCGCCGAACGGTACTGTGACCTGCGACCGGCCACGCTCTTTCAGGACGCCGCAGGCGTCGAACACCCTCGGAGGATCCCCTCATTTCCGAAGCCCAGCCTGCGCGAGGTCGCTACTGGTTCGCCATCCTGGGCTGCGGCGCCGCGCTCGCCCTCGGTCCACAGTCTCTTCACATCGAGCGCCGCCTGGAGACCGCCGCGCACATCGACGGAAGCGACGCGGACAAGGTATCGCAACAGCTCGCGGAGCTTTTCCAGTCGCCTTTCGCGCACCCGGCGCTGCTTGTGATCCAAGGCGCCCCGGCGCCGGATTCGGAGGCGGGGCGGCAGCTCCTGAGGAAGATCGTCGCGGACTTGCGCACAGTTTCTGGCGTCTTAGGAGTCAACTCACATGTTGACTGGCCTGACCCGATCTTTCTGGGAAAAAACGGCGGAACATTTGTAATCGTAGGCCTTGCGACGACCGGCGTTCAACTAGACACACTGATTCCCAGGCTCAGATCCGATCTGGCGGTCCTGCGCACCGCGCTTAAGCCCCGCTACCCGGCATTGAGCTTGGAGCTAACCGGTGAGATGCCGCTAAACTTTGATCTGCGGGCGGTGAGTGCTGATAACGTCCGGGACGCCGAGATCCGCGTCCTGCCCGTGACGCTACTGCTCCTGGTGTTCGCGTTCAGAAGCTTCATCGCCGCGGTACTCCCCCTGGGCATTGCCCTACTGGCCATCGCGATGTCCTTAGGTGGGGCGGCGCTGCTCAGCAACCGCTGGCACCTTTCGATCCTCATTCAAAATGTAGCGACGATGCTCGGTCTCGGCCTCGGGATCGACTACGCGCTGTTGATGGTGAGTCGCTTCCGCGAGGCCCTCCCCGGGGCCCGCGGCACTTCGGGCGCCGCTGACATCGCCGCCCGTAAAGCCGGTCACACGTTGCTGGTCTCAGCGGCCACCGTCGCGATCGGATTCGCCGCCCTGTTGCTGGTCCCCATCAACGAAATTCGCTCCATCGGAGTGGCTGGCTTTCTGATCACCGCCGCGTGCTTACTGCTGACGAACTCAATTCTACCTTTGGTTCTGGCGCGTCTCGGGACCCGAATCAGCGCGATGAGGCTTTCAGCCGCGACCAATTCGAAGCCTGCCCCGGCGGGGCAGCGGCGTCGATGGGAATGGTGGGGTCGACTGGTCACCCGCCATCCCTGGACGTCGCTCTTGCTCGCCGCAGCCCCGCTGCTACTTCTGGCATCGCAAGCGACCCGGCTGGAGCTGGGACTTCCCAGAGGGGATTGGCTTCCGCCCGCCGCGGAATCCGCTCGCGCCCTGCGTTCACTGGAAAGGATGCAGCGGGCGGGCATAGTCCAGTCGCTGCGCGTCATCCTGGAGCTTCCCGCCGGCTCGGGCCTTGATACGGAGGCGGGCTGGGGCGCCATGCGGCGACTGTCCCGGAATCTGCAGATGGATCACCGCGCGGATCGTGTGATCTCCCTGTCGACGTTGGCCGGCGAAGGAGGCGGTCCTGGCTTCCCGGCGCTCTTACCGGAGCAGACTTTCAGGACGTACCTGCGCGGTGATCGGCAGGCCACGCTGCTGGAGGTGATACCGGCATCGTTCGTGTCCGCGACCGAACAGATCCGCTGGGTGCGCGAGCTGCGACTGACAAATATCTCAGAACTCTCAGGTATCCCCGGGGCCACCATCCTCATCGGGGGGATTCCGGCATTCAATGCTGACTACGATAGCGTCGTCAGAGCTCGATTGCCCGAAGTCATCGCCTTGGTCATCGGCGGAAGCTTCCTCGCGCTGCTGCTCGCTTTCCGATCCGTGTTCGCGTCCGCGAAGGCGATCGCACTAAATCTCCTGTCAGTCGCGGCAGCCTTCGGCGCACTGGTTCTGGTGTTCCAGGATGGCCACAACGCCGGCGCTATCGAGGGTGGCGCACTGGGGAGCATTTTCCCAATTGTTCCGATTTTGGCCTTCGCGATTGTCTTCGGTCTAAGCATGGATTATGAGGTATTCATCGTGGCGCGCGTCCTCGAAGCCAGGCGAAGCGGCCTCAATGAAAGTGACGCGATCGTCGAAGGGCTCGTCAGAACAGGCGGCCTCATCACCAACGCGGCAGCGATCATGGTGGTTGTGTTCGCCGCCTTTACGCTCGGCGACTTCATGCTTATCAAGATGCTCGGTTTCACCTTGGCGGTCGCCGTGCTGCTCGATGCGACGCTCGTGCGCATGGTGATCGGCCCGGCTCTGCTGCGGCTTGCCGGGGACTGGAACTGGTGGCCATGGGGACTTCGCCGCGCTACCCGCGACTCACCTCCGCCCGGATAGCGCGGCTCACCGCGACAGGCTGGTGTGAGGTGGTTTAGGCCTTGTGCCGAAGCGAATAGCAGCAGTTCCCGGCGTGGCCGCTCCTCACTCCAATATGCCCAGAGCGCTCCAGACCGCCCGAAGACGCCGGGTCGCTTGGTCCTCGAACCTGAGCCAGCTAGGGGAAGCCAGTGCCTCATCGCGCAGCGCGAATACATCACCCTTAATGCCGACGTCGGTGTACACGGCCGGATCGATGTAGCCGCGCAAGGTCACGCGGGTGTACGAGCGCAGGTAGGCGCCGATGCGTCGGCATTCCACATCTCCCCAGTCTTTACTGGAGGCCGCCCACAGATCCTCCGCCACGGCGCGCCCGAACACGAGGTGTCGCGCCTCCTCGGTGGCGTGATATTCATTGATCTGCCGCACAATCGGCCACAACGCCGAATCGCCGGCTAGCTTGCGGTTAACCCAGGCCGCGATCTCCTCAAAGATCAATATCTGAGCGAAGAAAAGAAATTCCTCCTCGCCGGGCAGGTAGGTCCGCGGCAGACGCATCTGCCGGGCAGGATAAATCTTCCCCACATAGCGCCGGCAAAACTGAGCGAATACCGCCATGTGCGCATTTTCTTCCTCCAGAAAATGATGCAGGTACCCGGAGACTGCGGGCGAGGCGCCACGCTCGAGCCGACTGGCCAGCCCCATGAGCAGCTCGCGCTCACCGGCGATGTTCAGCGAGAAGAAATGCCCCATTTCGGCCAGACCCAGTCGCCACCGTTGCTCCTCCGACAGCGTCGCCAACACCGGGTGGTCCGCGAGGGACAACAACGCCTCGCTCTTGGCGGGCAGGCGGCGATCGGGCCCCGAAGTCCATTCGAAACGGCGATAGGGATTGCTATGGGCTTGGACTGAAATGCCCGAGAGGCGCTCGGCAACCGTGTCGACGGGCGAGGCGCTCATGGATATTCGAAGAAAGTCTGATAGATCCGCCGCAACGTTCGCAGCATCGCCGGATCGAGTGTCTCGACGAGAATCGACCGACCGCTCTCGCGTTCCATAAAGAGAATGAATTCGATAAGTTCCAGGGATTCAAGCGCGCGTATCTCCACGAGGTCAGTTTCCTCGTTGAGCAGGGCGGGATCAAGGGCGCGATTCTTGCGTAGCAGCCACTGGCGCAGGGTCTCGATCACCTCCGCTCGCGGCTTCACTTACGTATCTCCGCCACCGCGAATGCGGCATTGAGAAAGGCCCGATCCGTCCGGGTGAGTTCAGTCGAGCGCTCGCTGTCAACCACTATGTGCTCTTGCAGATTGCGCGGCACGGGCCTATCCAACATGAGTGAGCGCCAGCAGACTTTGGCGCCCGGACGGCCAACCCGCAGCACCTGTGTGAACAACGCCACCCGGTCTGGCTCTGGCATCCATTCGCTGATATTGGATAGATACAGCTTGTCGAAGGAACTATCCGCCTGGTCGCGCAGGTATTCCACGACCCCCCCATGGTGCAAGCGCAGACGATCACTGTTCTTGAGCACTCCTTCGGTACCCGCGGGTTGAAGGTACGGAGGCCGTCCTTCGGGGTGCCCAAGATGTTGGCCGAGCAGCATGCGCGACAGGAAGTAGTTCTCACGGATGGGCAGTTGCGTCAAACATCGCTCGGCCCGTTGATACAGCTGCTGTCCTAGATCGCCCGGCGCGACGTATTGATAAATGCTCGGATCGAGTGCGCGGTCGAACGTACCCTTGCGCAGCGTCCGGAACAGCAAGCGCCAGCGCCGATTGTTCCAGTGCTCGCGATAGAAGCGCTGCTGCTCCTCGAGTGTCTGCAGGTTGAATAGCTGCTCGCTACGTTGGCGGGGATGAATCAGAACGCGGATGGCGCGCCGAAAGGCTGCAATGGCCTTTTCCGCCCGGCCCTGATCGAGGATTCCGCGCTCTGGCAGCCCTGACCGCTCGCCCCAGTAGCGCCGATCCGCCTCGCCAAGCTGCTTGCGGACCTGAACGAAGGCCCCAGCCCGATTTGGATGCCACCCGCCGCCAAGAAAGCCGTTAGCTTCATCCGCGGGCAGCGCGCGGATGGCCGCGACCTTGAGCGCCACGACGCGCAGCTGCGCCTCGCTCAGGTCCACGGCATGTAGCTCATGCGGCGCCTGGGCGAGCAGCGACAGGACGGTGCAGCCCCCGCCGGCCACAGCCAATACACGGTCATGATGATCAACCGCCAGTGCCTGCATCTCGAGGCGAGGATCCTCCCAGTTCTGGGCGTACAGCAGACGATCTTGGGGCGCGTTCACCTAGGGTTCCCAAGGCAGGGGCCGCATCCTGAAGTGGTTGCGCGCCGCGTAGCCCACTACCCGCGGAAAGTAGGATCTGAACGAGGGGGGCGCGAGGCCGCTGGGGGCCAGATCATGCGTGAAACCGCGTGTATCGAAGGTCTTGGGAACGTCGAGGGGGCGCATGCACTGATCCACCCGCCGTACGACCGCGCGCAGGCGCGAGTGGGCGACGAGTTCGACGGTATCGCGAAACGCGCGGACGGCCGCCAGCGGGGCGCCGAGCGGCGCAGGGAATCCCTGAGCCGTCCAGTCCGGATCACAGTGGGCCAGCGCTTCGAGCAGCAGCGTGTAGAAATCCGTCGTTGTGATCGCCTCGCGACCCGCGCAGACGTGATAAATGGGACGCGTGAGTCCCGCGTCGCAAAACAAGTACGTCACCGCGCGTGCGACGAAATCCACGGGCAGCATGTCCGCGGTCTGCCCCTCGGCGGCGGGGTACATGCCGATCAGGCCGTCATGTAGCAGCCGCATCAACAGATAGGGTCCGCCATTCAGCCTTGACACCACCCCATCGGTGGAACGCCCCAGGACGATGCTGAGCCGATAAGCCACGGCGGGCAATCCGGAGGCCAGCACTTCCGTCTCGGCGGTGGCTTTCGAACGCTCATACTCGTTGTCAAAGGCCATGTCGGTACGCGCTGCGTCCTCCAGGATCACCCCGGAGCGTGGCCCTGCGATGTAGGCGCTGCTCAGGAATCCGAACCGCTCCAGGTGGCGCACGCTGCGGGCCAGGGTCATGGCATTGCGCGTGCCGACGACGTTTGTGGCAAAGGCCTCGGACGCGGACAGGTCGAAGCTCGTATTAGCCGCGGCATGAAGAATGGCGGTCACCTCCCTCGCGATGCGTCTTCGGGTCTCGCCCGAGACCCCGAATCCCTCGATCGCGCAATCACCGAATTCGACCACAAGACGGTCGTCGGCTGCAGGTCCGAGCCAGCCCCGCAACCAGCGCTCCTTGGCGGCAACCGCGGCGCGGTCTCCTCTGACCAGGACATAGACCGCCGGACCCGCCGGTACCCGCAGCAGCGCCGCCACCAGCTCGCAGCCGACAATGCCCGTGGCGCCGCTGATCAGGATCGCCACATCACACCTCGAGGACCAGGCAGTTCCAGTGAGCACCGAATCCGGTCACCAACAACGCGACCTTGTCACCCGGGCGCAGGCGCCCGGCATCCAGCGCATCCACATAATTGATGATGTTATCGGAGGCGACCGCGTGGCCGATGCGCGCGATATTCTCGGTGAAGATCTTGCTCAGCGGCAGTCCGAGCAGCTGGCTCAGGATCTTCCAGCTCTTGAGATTGATGTTGTGCGGGATGAGCAGCGCGAGTTCCTCCACCTTGACCTTGGCCTCTGCCAGGGCCATGGAGAACACCTGCCGGACCAATGGGAAGGTTGCCGCGATCAGGCGGTCATGACTGGCCTCCCCGTCCCAATACACCCCGCGGGTTATCTGCGTCATGGCCAGCAGGCGATGAGCGGACGCCGCCCTCGATAGCACTGCGGCGCTCGCTCCGTCTGACATCAGGTTGTACACGATTTCGCGGTTCGCCAGCGCGGGAAAGCGATCGGCGCTGACGCACAGCACGTGCTCGATCTGAGCTTCGGCGTGCAGGACACCTGAGGCCAGGCGCACACATCCCTGAAAGGCGTTGCAGGCCAGCTGCGTGATGCCCAGTACCGGTACGTTCGGTAGCCCGAGTGCGTGCTGCAGCTGACTGGCGGGAAACTTAAAGAACGGTATGGGATTGGTGCCAGCGGTCCACTGGAAGTCGGGGCCCGGATCCACCATGGAATTCAGCGCAAGCCCGGCGCCGTACAGGATCATTCCCACGCGTGTCAGATCGAATCCGCTTCGCTCGACCATGTCGGCGACGGCGCTCGCGGCAAGGCCGGCCGCCGTCTCATCGGCCGCCACAAACACCTGCCCGTAGCCCAGCGCCCGAAGTTTTTCAGGACTCGAGCTCGCTTGCCCTGTCGCCACCAGGTCTTCAACGCTGCGCGCGTTTGGCGGCAGGTGGTAACCCATGGCGCTGAAGCCGATGGAAGTCCCGGGCGTCGTGGATGGCATTTAAACGAGCGCCATCTCGAAGAAAAACGGGCGGTCCGGGGGCAGAGCAGTGGCGCGGGCGCCGCCCTCCCAGGTGATGAGAAAGAGTTCGAAGTCCAGGCTGCTCCGCGCGATACCCCGCAGCGCTTGCATGTGCGGATCGCGGACATCCAGAGCCAAGTCCAGGTACATGAAGGGGGTACCGCGCAGTTCGTTGTCAAAGCGGGCTAGCAGCGCTTGCACGTCCTGAGCCCGACTGGCGCACAGGTGTGTTACGTAGGCAAAGCGCAGGTGCTCGCCGAACCTCGGTAGCGGCGCTCTGCGCATCGCGCGGGCGAGCGGGTTGTATAGCCCCCGAACCATTCTGAGCGGTGTCGACAGGTCGAGCAACCGCACTTGCTTGAGTGGATGCGGATCCCACGCGGCAGCAAATCCGGTGACCTCCCCGCCTCGCTCCACAATTCGAAACGATTCGATCCCGAACCCGGGCATCCTCGCGAACTTCCCCCGCAATCCCTCCACGGTCAATCCCGGGCGAAGATCGCGCTGCCCGTCCTGCTGATTCCACAGCCACACCATCGCGGGCAGGTCCGCCATTGATGCGCACCGCACCGCCGTCCCGGCTGGTATTCGGCGCTGATTGCCCCGGAAGAGGGTGAAATTGCGGATGGTCGCTAGAGGGTGAAACCGCATACCCGCCACCCCGGTCGCGATCATCGGCTGCATGGCGCGATTACCCTTGAGAATCAAGGTGTAGGCCGCGACGGCCCCCATGGCGTCAATTTCCGATAGCGTCAGTTCAACGATCGCGCGAAACAGACCCTGACCCCGGTGCGCCGGATGCACCCTTGCATCGCAGGTGTAAAGCACCCGCTCCATTCGCCCCGAAAAGGACAGCGCCTGCACCGCGCAGGCTGCCATCGCGACGATCTCACCGTTGGCCTCGATCAGCGCCGCGCGCGCCGGATCCCCTTGCAGACGCAACAGCCTGAAGTAGTCCGGCTCGCGCTCGAGGCAATAGCTGACTTGCCCGTGGATCGGTACCGAACCTACGAAGCGTCGCAAGCGCGCATCGTCATGCGCGGTCGCCCAGCGAGGATCACGATGATCAGGCGGTCCGGTCACGGCCATCGTCCGCGCGTCCCCGGCACCTGCGCGGCGCGACAGGCGATCACAGGCGGGTTCTGGTCTGCGCGGTGCTCTCAAACAGAAGTCGATGCGCGGGCACGCGTTTAGCCGTGAGGATCCATTGAATGCCGTTGAACGAGTGTATAGGTCGACACTTGATGCGGGTCAGATGGTAGTGCGGCACCATCGGAAAAATATGATGAATCGTATGCGAATTGAAATGCAGGAAAATGCCCTGGGCAATCCATCGCGGAAAGACCAGAGTGCGTGAATAGATGTCCTGTTCGAAGGGTTTAAAGGGACGCGCGCGGCGCTCGCCGCGCGATTCAAGCGGCAAGTGAACATGCTGACTTAGTAGGATCGGGTCCGTTATGACCAGCATGATGAGATAGGCCAATCCCCATACCCGAAGAAAGACCGCTCCGAATGCGTATAGGCAGGCGGCGAATACCGCGAGGATGAGAATAACGCTGAAGGCGTTCTTCGCTTTCTGCGCGCGCCGGCGCGTGAGCTTGTTGATCCGCGGTAGGTTCCAGAAGGTCTGCGCGACAAAACTCACCGAGAAAACGGGGATCCAGAATCTCCAGCAAAGGTTGATAAACGCCTGAGTAGCGGCGGGCAGTGCCCTGGGCAGCGTGCCCTGCGTCGTGGGATCGATGTCCTGCCAGCCGACCCAGGTGTGGTGTTTGGCGTGGATGAAGCGCCAAGGGAAAAATGGCACCGTGCACCAAAGTGACGCCCAGTGGCCAGCGACGTCGTTGAGCATGGAGTTGCGGAAATAGCTGTGGTGCCCGCAGCTGTGCAAGATCACGAACCAGTGCCACATCGAGATCGCCAGGACGATCTGTCCGGTCAACCAGACAGGGGTGCTCGCCGCTAGCGACAGGAATATCCCCAGGCCCGACAGCGAGCACTCGGAGACAAACGAAAGCGACGCGCGGAAGTCACTGGGTCGAAGGTGCGCGTACTCGCGCTTCAGTTGCAGATATTCGACCGAAGTCATCGTCGGGCATTGTGGGCTCGCGAGTCGCCCCGCGGTAGCACTTTCTCCAAGGCTGGGGAGGAAGGCCGCGAGGCGATCCGCCGGCGAATTCGCCGACTCGTGTGTCAATCTCTCTGGTAGTGGGAAAGGGGGTTATCGCGGGAAGTGACTACAAGCAAACCAACAAATCGATTCGCCGCACGGTTCTTTTGTGCAGCCATCAAATCATGCGGGAATTGGCTAAAACGAGCCCGACAAGAGAGCCCGTCAAACGGGCGAGGGGCTCGGCGGCGGGGGGCGTGGGTGAGGTGATCGCGGCGGCAGCCCACGGCTTGGCGGACGGGCGGACACTTGCGCCGCAGCGCCGCCGGCCAGTCTGAACCAAGGCTCGAGGCGTCGGGGCCGCCCAGCGCGTAGGTCCGGTGACACAGCTCCGAGATCGCATCGCCCGGTTCGCCAGGGGCGGCAGAACTCGTTGTACCGGTCCTGCACCTGCCGCTGGCCGGAGATGCGCTCGATGACGCGAGTATGGTCCCTTGCGCCAAGTTCACGGTCGTGTCTGCATCGACTAAGGCTTGGTCGACATGGCACGGTCCTATGCCTACTGCCGCGTTGCAGCTGTCGGCATTAGGGACGAGAATCACCACAATCTCATGAAGGTGGCCATTGTTTGTGTACTCCGTGACATCGGAGCCGGGTCCAGCCCCCACCCACCCACCCCCATGGCCAAGAAGGACCTCGCCCATGGTGCACGACCCGGAACTGTATGAGCTCAGCGCGCGTGTCGGGCAGAAGCTGCGCGCGGCCGAGCGGCGCGTGGTGACGGCCGAATCCTGCACCGCCGGGTGGGTGGCGAAGGCGCTCACCGACGTGCCGGGCAGTTCACAGTGGTTCGAGTGCGGCTACGTGACCTATTCGGACGCGGCCAAGCGGCGCGACCTCGGCGTGGCTGAGCGCACGATCGGAAGCTTTGGCGCCGTCAGTGAACAGACGGTGCGCGAGATGGCCGAAGGAGCGCTGCGTATCTCGGGCGCGAACGTGGCGATCTCCGTCAGCGGCATCGCCGGTCCTGACGGCGGCAGCGCCGCCAAGCCCATCGGGACGGTCTGGTTCTGCGCGGCGGCTCGCTCCGCGGCGGCCATTGACATCATCGCCGAGGGGAAACACTTCGATGGCGACCGCGATACGGTGCGCGGCGAGGCGGTGCGGCACGCGCTGCGGCTGATTTTGCGCCTGGACCTGCCAGTGCGCCGCGACGGCCCATTCCGGCCGTGAACCTGCACGTCACGCTGGCGTTCCTGGGAAACGTCGAAGCAGCGCGGTTGCCGCGACTTCGCGCGGTCGCGGGGGAGGCGGGGGACATTGGCATCGGACCGCTGTGCCTGCGCTTCGAGACGCTGGAGTACTGGCCAAGGCCGCGAATCCTGTGCGCCAGCCCGGAGCCTGTCCCCTCGGCGCCGGCGTTCGTCCTCGCTGACCACCTGAAGCGGGCGACACTCGCCGCCGGTTTTGTCCCGGATCTCAAGCTCTTCCGCGCACATGTGACGGTGGCGCGCAAAGTCGCGCACGCTTCGGAGCGGCAAGCGATGCGGCGCGTGAGCTGGAACTGCGATGCGTACGCGCTGATGGCGAGCACCACAGGCGCCGAGGGCGCCGTATACAGTGCCGTCGAATCCTACCCACTGGATAGATCGAAAAAAGCACGCGAATGGGCATGAAACGGCACGCGCCGCGTGCACCAGTGGTCGATTCTTTATGTGATAATTGCGCCGACAGATTCCTCCTCCCCGCCGCCAACCCTGGGAAAACCGCAGATGGAAGACAACCGCAAGAAGGCGCTCGCAGCCGCACTGGGCCAGATTGAAAAGCAGTTCGGCAAGGGTTCTGTCATGCGCCTGGGGGACGCCGCCGCCAGCTACGACGTTGAGGCCGTGCCCACCGGCTCGCTCGGGCTGGACATCGCACTGGGCATCGGCGGCGTGCCGCGTGGCCGCGTGATCGAGGTATTTGGTCCTGAGTCCTCGGGCAAGACGACGCTCACCCTGCAGATCATCGCCGAGGTGCAGCGTATTGGCGGTACCGCGGCGTTCGTCGACGCTGAGCACGCGCTCGATCCGGCCTATGCGGAGAAACTCGGCGTTAACATTCAGGAACTGCTCGTCTCGCAGCCGGATACCGGCGAGCAGGCGCTGGAGATCACCGACATGCTGGTGCGCTCCAGCGCGGTCGACATCGTGGTGATCGACTCGGTCGCCGCCCTCACGCCCAAGGCGGAGATCGAGGGTGAGATGGGCGAGATGCAGGTCGGCTTGCAGGCGCGACTGATGTCACAGGCGCTGCGCAAGCTCACGGGCAACATCAGCCGCTCCAACACCATCGTCATCTTCATCAACCAAATCCGCATGAAGATCGGGGTGATGTACGGCAATCCTGAGACCACCAGCGGCGGCAACGCGCTGAAGTTCTACGCCTCGGTGCGTCTGGACATCCGCCGCATCGGCGCGATCAAGAGCGGCGAGGAAGTCACGGGCAACATGACCCGCGTCAAGGTGGTGAAGAACAAGGTGGCCCCGCCGTTCCGCGAGGCGGAATTTGAGATCATGTACGGACAAGGCATCTCCCGCGAGGGCGAGATCATCGAACTCGCCAGCACCCACGGGATCATGGAGAAATCCGGCGCCTGGTACTCCTACAAGGGCAACCGCATCGGCCAGGGCAAAGACAACGCGCGCGCCTTCCTGCAGGCGAACAAGGAAATCTCGAAGGAAATCGAGGACCAGGTGCGCGCCAAGCTGCTGCCGGTCAAGGAACGCCGTCCGGACCAGGCCGTGAAGTCGGCCTGATCCGCCTCCGGGCGCGTACGCGCCGGACTCACTTGCCTGACTGCGGTATGGTGCTTCTTTGCACCTGCTCGGTGTACTCCCTGGCGTTGTGTTCGGCCAGCGTCAGCTCGTCGGCGGTGCCGCAGACCTTCGTCGCGCCGAGGTGACTGCCTATGATCTGCTCCTTGCGGCAGAACACCTTCTGACCGCGCTGCATTTCGGGCTTGTAGCCCGTGGAGATCAGGTGCTTCTCGATCACTTGTTGGTTATTGGGCGCGGTGGCTGGTGTGCTTGAGGCGGCGGCGGCCACGGGCGCGGCGGTGTTAGCCGGAATGGCGGGGACTGCTGGGGCCTGCGCGATCACGGCACCGGTCATGGCGATGCTCAGAGAGATCGCTCCGAGAAAGTTGGTGTGCATGCGGGATCCTTTATTTGATGGTTGCGCCAATTTAGGGCCGTTGCAGGCGCGACTATACTAAATGCCATGGCCCTGCGCAGTCGATACAAAGGCCCCGCCCAATCCGGCCCGCCCAACGCGGACCCGGCCGCCGCTCGGCTGGTCGCGGTCACCCTGCTGGCGCGCCGGGACCACTCCAGCGGTGAACTGCACGAGAAGCTCCGCGGGCGCGGGTTCGAGGCGGAAACCGCCCGCGCGGTGCTGGCGGACCTGGCTGGCGCCGGGCTCCTTAACGAGGCGCGCTATGTGGAGAGCCACGTCACCTCGCGCGCCAACCGCGGCCTGGGGCCGGTGCGCATCGGCGCCGAACTCAGGAAAAACGGTGTTGCCCAGCCCCTGATCGAGGCGGGCCTGAGCGCGCCGGACTGGGTCGGCCTCGCCCGCAAGGTGCGCCGTTCCAAGTTCGGCGCGCAACCCCCCGCAGACTGGAGCGAGAAGGCCCGGCAAGCCCGATTTTTGCAGTACCGGGGCTTTTCAGCGGATCATATCCGCGCGGCCACTGGCGCCGACCCCGACATCGACTGAAGGATCCCTTGAGCAAGCCCACATACATGAGCGCCGCCGACGTGCGCGGCGCCTTTCTGGATTTCTTCCGCGCGAACAGCCACATCGTCGTCCCCTCGAGCCCGCTCGTGCCCGGGAACGACCCGACGCTGCTGTTCACCAATGCCGGCATGGTCCAGTTCAAGGACGTGTTCCTCGGCCGCGACCAGCGCGACTACCTGCGCGCGGCCAGCAGCCAGCGCTGCGTGCGCGCCGGCGGCAAGCACAACGACCTTGAGAACGTGGGCTACACGGCCCGTCACCATACCTTCTTCGAGATGCTGGGTAACTTTTCCTTCGGCGATTACTTCAAGCGTGAGGCGATCCACTTCGCTTGGGACTTTCTCATCTACAACCTGCGCATCGATCCGGCGCGGCTGTGGTGCACCGTGTACCGCGACGATGACGAGGCCGCCGACATCTGGCTGAAGGACATCGGCATAAGCCCGCAGCGCTTCTCGCGCCTGGGTGAGGCCTCGAACTTCTGGTCAATGGGCGACACGGGTCCGTGCGGGCCGTGCAGCGAGATCTTCTACGACCACGGGCCGCAGATCGCCGGTGGTCCGCCCGGATCCCCCGATGAGGATGGCGACCGCTACGTCGAGATCTGGAACCTCGTGTTCATGCAGTTCGACCGCGCGGCCGATGGCACGCTCACGCCCCTGCCGAAACCCTCGGTGGACACCGGCATGGGACTTGAGCGCATCACCGCGGTCATGCAGGGCGTGCACTCGAACTACGACATCGACCTGTTCAAGACACTGATCGCCGCGGCGGGCAGGCTGGCTGGCACCACCGTGCTCACTTCCAACTCCCTGCGCGTCATCGCGGACCATATCCGCGCCTGCGCTTTCCTCGTGGTCGACGGCGTGCTGCCCTCCAACGAGGGCCGTGGCTACGTGCTGCGCCGGATCATCCGGCGCGCGATCCGCCATGGTTACAAGCTGGGTATCCAGGAGCCGTTCTTCTACAAGCTCGTGCCGGTGCTGGTGGAGGAGATGGGCGAGGCATATCCGGAGCTCGCGCGTGGCCGCACGCACGCGGAGCGCGTGCTCAAGCAGGAGGAGGAGCGCTTCGCCGAGACCCTGGCCAACGGCATGGTGCTGCTCGAGGGCGCGATCCGCTCGCTGCGCGGCGCCAAGATGATCGACGGCGACACGGTCTTCAAGCTGTACGACACGTTCGGTTTCCCGATGGACCTGACGGCGGACATCGCCCGCGAACGTGGCCTGTCGATCGACCAGGAGCGCTTCGAGGCGGCCATGGAGGAGCAGCGGCGCCGCTCGCAGCAGGCCAGCAAGTTCGGTGTCGACATGAAGGCTGGCGCGAACATCGATTCGCGCACCCTGTTCCAGGGCTATGAACGCCTGAGCGCTAGCGGCCGTGTTGCGGCCTTGTTGCGCGACGGCAAGTCTGTCGAGTCGCTGGCCGCGGGGGAGGCGGGTGAGGTTGTACTCGACCGCACGCCCTTCTACGCGGAATCCGGCGGACAGGTCGGCGATGCCGGCGAGCTGAGCTCCGGCGGCGTGCGCTTCGCGGTGGCGGATACCCAGAAGCGCGGTGCCGCGCACGCGCATCGCGGCAAGCTCGCTGAGGGGGTCATTCGGGTGGGCGACGAGCTGCTCGCGGAGGTCGACGGTCGCCGTCGCCAGGCGACCGCGCTCAACCACAGCGCCACGCACCTGCTGCATGCGGCGCTGCGCAAGGTACTGGGCGCGCATGTGCAGCAGAAGGGCTCACTCGTGGCCCCGGACCGGCTGCGCTTTGACTTCGGGCACTTCCAGCCGCTGACGCCTGTGGAGTTGCGCGAGATCGAGCGTCTGGTGAACAGCCAGGTCCGAGAGAACGCCCCTGCGGAGACGCGGGTGATGGACTATGACGGCGCGGTCGCCGCGGGTGCGATCGCCCTGTTCGGCGAGAAGTACGACAAGGACGTGCGCGTGCTGCGCATGGGGGATTTCTCGATGGAGCTGTGCGGTGGCACGCACGTGCAGCGGGCAGGGGATATCGGCCTGTTCAAGATCGTGAGTGAGAGTGGCGTCGCCTCGGGCGTGAGGCGCATCGAAGCGCTCACCGGGGATGGCGCGCTTAAGTACGTCGAGCACAACGACGACCTCGTGAAAGACCTTGCCGGGCTCGTGCGCGGGTCACGGGAGGATCTGGCGGACAAGGTGCGCGAGCAGCTTGAGCGCGCGCGCCAGATGGAACGCGAGATCCGCACCCTTAAGGATCGGCTCGCTTCGGGCAAGGGGATGGACCTGGCCGCGAACGCGGTCGAGGTCAATGGCGTGAAAGTCGTCGCCACGAAGGTGGACGGCGCGGATACCGGCGCGCTGCGCGCGGCGGTCGATGAACTGAAAGAGCGCCTGAAGGCCGCCGTCATCGTGCTGGCGAGCGTCGAGAGCCCGACCAAAGTTGTGCTGGTGGCGGGCGTGACCGCCGAGCAGACCTCGCGTATCAAGGCTGGCGAACTCGTCGGGGCGGTGGCCGCCCTGATCGGCGGTCGCGGGGGGGGTCGGGCGGATTTCGCCCAGGCCGGCGGCAGCAAGCCTGAGGCCCTGGATGCCGCGCTGGCCTCGGTGGAGGAGTTCGTGCGCACGCGCCTTGGCGTATGACGGTGCGGCGGCTTTGCCGCCTGCGTCGCGCTTGAGTATCATGGCCGCCCGCATTCAGGGACGCTCAGGAGCGTGCCCTGTAACTCGCTGATAAAAGAGAGTTTTCTGGTAAGCGGAGAGATGGCCGAGTGGTCGAAGGCGCACCCCTGCTAAGGGTGTAAGGGTCAAAAGCCCTTCGAGGGTTCGAATCCCTCTCTCTCCGCCAGATTGGTACTGATCAGCTTGGCTGCGGAGCGATCATCTCGCTGTAGACCTCGGAAGCCCGACGCTTCCTGCGCGCGGCATCTTAACTGGCGCCGTCTCGGGCAACTGGAACAGCACGATGAGCCCGATCAGCACGCCGCACAGCATGTACCAGGCCGGCACCAACGGGTTGCCGGTGATGCGGATCAGCCAGGCAACCAGAAACTGCGTCGAGCCGCCGAACACGGAGATGGCAAGGGCGTATACCAGTGCGATGCCGACCGAGCGCACTCGCCGCGGCAACGACTCGGTGATCGCGACGATGATAGTCGCGGAAGACAATGTCGAGATACCGCCGAGCAGCGCGCAGGCACCGTACAGCGCCGGGCCGCTGCGCAGCCGCTCGAGCAGCC
>JANYBG010000187.1 GCA_025360865.1 Pseudomonadota bacterium
GGCGTTTCTGGATAGCAACCTGTGAGGGGCTACCTAGGCAACCAGGGCCGGAACCGGCCCAACAAGGGCCCGCGTCATGGCGGCGGTGGGGGCGGTGGCGGGGGCGGTGGCGGCGGCAATCGCGACGGCAACCGCGGCAACAGCAACGGCGGTCGTCCCGATGAGATGATGCACGAGGTGGAGCCCTTCGATCCGGATGACTCCGAGATCATCAGCCCCGCCGAGCTGACACTATCGCGCAGCTCGATGAACCTCACGGAGCTCAAGTCCAAGCCGATCCACGAACTCGTGAAGCTCGCCGACTCGATGGGGCTTGAGAGCGTGGCCCGCTCGCGCAAGCAGGACATCATCTTCTCGATCCTGAAAGCGCACGCGCGCAATGGCGAGAATATCTACGGTGACGGTGTCCTCGAGATCCTGCAGGACGGCTTCGGCTTCCTGCGCTCGGCGGACGGCTCCTACCTGGCTGGCCCCGATGACATCTACATCAGCCCGAGCCAGATCCGCCGCTTCAACCTGCGCACCGGCGATACCATTTCCGGCCTTATTCGACCCCCGAAGGACGGCGAGCGCTATTTCGCGCTCCTCAAGGTCGGCGAGATCAACTACGACTCCCCGGACAGCTCGCGCAACAAGGTGCTGTTCGAGAACCTGACTCCCTTCCATCCGACCAAGCGACTCAAGCTCGAGCGTGGCAACGGATCCACCGAGGATCTGACCGCGCGCGCGATTGACCTGGTCGCACCGCTGGGCAAGGGCCAGCGCGGCCTCATCGTCTCGCCGCCAAAGGCCGGCAAGACGATGCTGCTGCAGAACATCGCCACCGCCATCACATCCAACCATCCGGAAGTGATTCTCATCGTGCTGCTCATCGACGAGCGGCCTGAAGAGGTCACCGAGATGCAGCGTACCGTGAAGGGCGAGGTGGTCTCGAGCACCTTCGACGAGCCGGCCGCCCGCCACGTGCAGGTGGCCGAGATGGTCATCGAGAAGGCCAAGCGCTTGGTCGAGCACAAGAAGGACGTCGTCATCCTGCTCGACTCGATCACGCGTCTCGCGCGCGCCTACAACACCGTGGTGCCCTCATCGGGCAAGGTGCTCACCGGCGGCGTGGACGCCAACGCGCTGCAGCGCCCGAAGCGCTTCTTCGGCGCGGCGCGCAATATCGAGGAGGGCGGCAGCCTCACGATCCTCGCCACGGCCCTGATTGACACCGGCTCCAAGATGGACGACGTCATCTACGAGGAATTCAAGGGCACGGGCAACAGCGAAATCCACCTGGACCGTCGTGTCTCGGAGAAGCGCGTTTTCCCCGCGCTCAACATCAACCGCTCCGGCACGCGCAAGGAAGAGCTGATCACCGACCCGGGTGAACTGGCCAAGATCTGGATTCTGCGCAAGCTATTGCACCCGATGGATGAGCTCGCTTCGATTGAATTCCTGCTCGACAAGATGAAGGATACCAAGTCGAACAGTGAGTTCTTCGAGGCCATGAAGCGCTAGGACTGGCACTCACCGGACCCGCGCGCCAGCGTGCCGCGGGTCCGGTTTTCCGCGATTTCCCCGAATTTCCCCGCGGCGCGAGCCGCCCTGTCCGGCGGCGCCCTGTGCTTCGCGTCACGTCGGCACTCTGCGACGCTGGCAGAGCCATGGCGCGGGTCAGTAAGATCAGGGCATGCGCATCACTCCCACGGCCGCCTGGCTGCTCTTGGCGATGTACGCCGCACCGGCCCTGGCCGAGCGGGACCCGCGGTCAGGGGCGCCGCTGCCGCCGCGCAAACACGAGGTGGCGAGCCCGATCACCGATCATTTCTACATCCTCGGGGCCTTCTATACCCCCAAGTTCCACACCAGCCTACGGGTGGATCCCTCCACCACCATTCCCGGCGTGACCGGTACCCCGCTGAGCGGGGAGACCGCCCTGGGGTTGCCCGACAAGAAGAACATGGGGCGCGTGGAATTCATGTTCCGCCTGCATGAGCGCCACAAGGTGCGGGTGGATACCTTCGAGGCCAATCGCACCGGCAACAAGGTGCTGACGCAGGACCTGACCATCGGCGACCAGACCTTCACCGCCGGGCAGGCGACGCGCACGGAACTCAACTGGCGCCAGTTCGCCATCACCTACACCTACTCGATCATCCACAAGGAACACTTCGAGCTGGGCACGGGACTCGCTGCCTACTTCCTGCAGATCGACTTGCTCACCCAGGCCCCCGGCCAGCGCGAGGAGGTGAGCGCGGCGACGCCATTCCCGGCGCTGCCTGTGGACATGACGTGGGTCATCTCGCGCCGCTGGGCGCTGACGGGGCATGGGGCCTACCTCAAGGCCCGCCACAACAGCTTCGCCGGCTTTTACGCCGACTACCACATCGACGCCCAGTACCGCTGGAACCCGAACTTCGTCGTGGGCCTGGGCTACACCAACATGCGCAGCTCGCTCAGCCGCACGGGCGGGTCACTGCCCGGCGTGGTGAACGTCAGCATTCATGGCCCGGAAGCGTTCCTGCGCTTCAGCTTCTGACTGCTGCGGGGGCGCTGCAGTCATTTCAGCGCGCGGGCGCCCGCGTTTGCAACCTGGCCATCCTGTTCAACGCTGCCGCCGGAGACTCCCACGGCGCCCACGAGCTTCCCGCCGACGATGATCGGCACGCCACCCTCGTGAGGAATGGTGCCGGGAGATGCAGCACGCGCAAACCGTCGCCCCCGGCGGCGACGGCTTCCTGGAACACCTTGGTCGGCCTGCGGAACAGTGCCGACGTTCGTGCTTTCTCAATGGCCAGGTCCACGCTGCCAGTCTGCGTGTCCTGCATTTTCTCGAAATAGACGAGATAACCCCCGGTATCGACGATGGCGATCGCCATGTTCCACCGGTTCTTGCGCGCCTCGGCAATCGCCGCTGCGGCCGCCTGCACTCTCGGTGCTGATCGCCAGCCCATACGGGATCTGTGGCGGTGGCGGCAGCGGCGATTGGGCCGCGCCAGTCAGTGAAGCCAGCGCGAGCAGCGCTGCGATTGGCACTCCGGATCTGTGGAACATGACTGCGCCCTCCACTTAAGAGTTCCCAGAGGAAGATGGACGGCTGGCCGGGAAACCCGCCACTGCCTAGTCGTAAAACCCCGGTGACTTCCTCAGGCTGGCGTTTGCCGTGAAGTCGTGCTGAATCCAAAGCTGCGCGCCCGATTTCTTCAGGAACGCCTCGATCGCCACCCGCGTCGCTCGCGTCTGCTCAGCATTGAACTCGAAGGTCGGCACGCGATCCAGAGTGCGCTCTTGCGGATAGTGCCATAGGTCTCCGGACAGTACGACCGGACCAGTCTTGGCCAACCTGACGAACAGTACCTGGTGGCCGGGCGTATGACCTGGAGCTGCCTTGATGACTACCTTCCCGTCACCGAATACATCGTATTCATCATCCGTGATGATCAGCGTCTTGCTGTTCTTGAGATCTTCGTAAGTTGACGGCTGAGTCACTCCGGGTGGCTGCGCAGCAAACATGGCATCGCGCTCCGCCTGTCGCACCAGCCAGATGGCGCCCGCGAACTCGTTGGCGTTCGCGGTGTGATCATAGTGATAGTGTGACAGGGCAAGATGGGTGATGGCGGACGCCGTGTAGCCAGCCTCTGCCATCTGCTCCTGCAACGATCTGGCGATCGACACGTCGCGCTGCTGCGAGTCCGGGAGCACGATGTGATACGTGACAGCAGTGCCGGTGGGCTTCCACGCCGCGTCCGGGACCGCCCCGGTGTCCCAGATAAGCGTGCCTTTTGGATGCGCTATTAGAAAGCACGCGACCGACATGTCGCTCGTGGAAACCTCTTTGCGCTCGAGATGGAAACGCCCTAAGTCGGCAATGTGCAGAGTGCCGCAGTCAAATACGTACAGCCTGACATCAGGTACCACGGGAGCGGCGTGCGATTCCACGGGGGGCGAGGCGTGCCCGGTGGCCTGCAGGCAGATCGCGGCGAGCAGGCCGTTCAAGGTCTTCCTCAGGATTGCTGGTTTGTGGTGTGCCATCGCAGATTACCCTCAGTTACAGGAGTATTCGACACGTAGGCGCGCGCGAATTTCTCCGGCATGCGCACGGCGCGCCCGGAGTCGAGATTGATGCAGACATAGTCGACGTGCGCGCGCGCCAGGCTCCGCCCGTCGCTGCCGCGTCTGATCTGGAAGTGCCTGCCGACGCGCAGCCTCCCATCGCCGTGCACGATCCAGGTTGCGACCTGGACGAGATCTGCACTCAATGCGGCCCGCAGATACTCGATCTGGATGCGCAGCGCCGCCATGCCGCGGCGCATGGTGATGCATTGCGCGAGCGTGACGCCGAGCGCCGCGGAGTGCGACCAGGCGGCCCGGTCAAGCCACGTCAGGTACACCGCGTTGTTGACGTGGCCATAGGCGTCGATGTCCGCTGGCTGGACTGTCAGCTCGATGACATGCGGCGCCGGAGAGTCCCAGTGAGTCATCGGGGGCGGGATGCTTGTCACGACTCGCGCGCCATCGCGCGGTAGCCGATGTCGCGGCGGTACTGCGCGCCCGGCCAGCTCACCGCGTCGGTGAGCGCGTAGGCCTGCCGCTGCGCGAGGGCGACCGTGCCGCCCAGCCCCACGGCGCACAGCACGCGGCCGCCGCTGGTGAGCACCTTGCCGTCCTCCAGCCGCGTGCCGCCGTGGAATATCTTCCCCGGCAGGCGCGCGGCCGCCTCCAGGCCCTCGATCGCATCACCCGTGCGCACGCTCGCCGGATAGCCGGCGGCGGCCATGATCACCCCCAGCGCGGCGCGCGGATCCCACTGGGCGCTCACCTGGTCCAGGCGCCCGGCGAGGGCGGCCTCGCACAGCACGGTCAGATCAGAGGTGAGGCGCGTGAGGATAGGCTGCGTCTCAGGGTCACCCAGGCGGCAGTTGAACTCGAGCACGTTCGGGGTGCCGTCGGCGGCGACCATGATGCCCGCGTACAGGAAGCCGGTGAACGGGGTGCCCTCGGCGGCAAGCCCGCGCACCGTCGGCTCGATGACCTCGCGCATGATGCGCGCGTGCATCGCCCTGGTGACCACGGGCGCGGGTGAGTAGGCACCCATGCCGCCGGTGTTGGGGCCCCGGTCGCCCTCGTCGCGGCGCTTGTGGTCCTGGGAACTCGCCAGGGGCAGGATGTGCTCGCCGTCGGCCATGACGATGAAGCTGGCTTCCTCGCCGGGCAGGAACTCCTCGATCACGACCTCGTTCCCGGCCTGCGCGAACTGGCCAGCGAACATCGCCCGCGCGCTGGCGAGCGCCTCCGCGATCGACTCGGCGATGACGACGCCCTTGCCCGCGGCGAGCCCGCTTGCCTTGACCACGAGGGGAGTGCGCTGCGCGCGCACCCAGTCAGGATCGAAATTGGCGCTGGTGAAGGTCGCGGAGCGCGCGGTCGGGATGCCGTGCCGCCGCAGGAACTCCTTCATGTGCGCCTTGGAACCCTCCAGCCGCGCCGCGGCGCGATTCGGGCCGAAGCAGGCCAGGCCTGCGGCCGTGAAGGCATCGACGACGCCGTCCACCAGCGGACCCTCGGGACCGATGATGGTGAGCTCGACGCGCTCCGCACGCGCCACGCGCACCAGCGCGCGGGTGTCCTCCGCCGGGATGGGGATGTTGCGCATCTTCGGTTCGGTGGCCGTGCCGGCGTTGCCCGGGGCAACCAGCACTTCACCGACGCGGGGCGAGGCGGCGCAGCGCCAGGCGAGGGCATGCTCGCGGCCACCACCACCCACGACCAGCACCTTCATCTAGTGCCTGAAATGGCGCATGCCAGTCAAAACCATCGCCATGTCGTGCTCGTCGGCCGCGGCGACCACCTCGGCGTCCCTCTTGCTGCCACCGGGCTGGATGAGCGCGCGGATGCCGTACCCGGCGGCCACGTCAAGGTTGTCGCGAAAGGGGAAGAAGGCATCGGAAGCCATCACCGCGCCGGCGATGTTGAGCTTCTCGTCGGCCGCCTTCAGGGCGGCGACGCGCGTGGCGTACACGCGACTCATCTGGCCCGCGCCCACGCCGATCGTGGTGAGCGCGCGCGCGAACACGATGGCGTTGGACTTCACGAACTTGCATACCCGCCACGCGAACCGGAGGTCGGACATCTCCGCGGGCGTCGGCCGCCGGCGCGTGGGTACGGTGAGCTCGGCTTCGACCAGGTCGGCGAGGTCACGCGACTGGACGAGCAGCCCGCCGGTGACGCTGCGCAACTCGGTCGCGCTGGCCGCGGGGGTGAGTTCCCCGAGGACCAGCACGCGCACATTGGGCTTGCCGGCGAGGATGCGCGCCGCTTCCGGGGTCACCGCGGGCACCGCCAGCACCTCGACGAACTGGCGCTCGGTGATGGCGGCCGCGGTGGCGGCGTCGAGTTCGCGGTTGAAGGCGATGATGCCGCCGAACGCCGAGGTGGGATCGGTGCGGTACGCGCCCTCGTAGGCCGCGCGCACGTCCGCGCCCAGGCCAACCCCGCAGGGATTGGCGTGCTTGACGATCACGCAGGCGACCTCGCTGAACTGACGGACACATTCGATCGCGGTGTCCGCGTCGACGATGTTGTTGAAGGACAGGTCCTTGCCCTGTAGCACGCGCGCGGTGGCGACGCCGGCGCCGCTGGCGGCCGGATCGCGGTAGAAGGCGGCCGCCTGGTGCGGGTTCTCCCCGTAGCGCAGGTCCTGCGCCTTCTCGAAGATCAGCGGCAGGGCCTTCGGAAAGGGTTCCGCGCCGAGCGCGTGCCGCGCCGCGAGATAGCTGGCGACCATGGTGTCGTAGCCGGCGGTGTGGGCGAAGGCTTTGGCGGCCAGGCGCGCGCGCGTGGCGAACTCACTGCCACCCTCCCGGCTCGCAAGCTCGTCCAGCACAACCGCGTAGTCGGCCGGGTCCACCACCACCAGCACTGACTCGTGGTTCTTGGCCGCCGCGCGCAGCATGGCCGGTCCGCCGATGTCGATGTTCTCGACGGCGTCCTCGTACGCGCAGCCAGGCTTCGCCACCGTGGCGGCGAAGGGATAGAGGTTAACCACCAGAAGATCAATCGGGGCGATGTCGTGTTCGGCCATCACCGCCTCGTCGATGCCGCGCCGGCCGAGCAGGCCGCCGTGAATCTTCGGGTGCAGCGTCTTGACGCGCCCGTCCATGATCTCCGGGAAGCCGGTGTGGCTGGCCACCTCGCGCACGGGTATTCCGTTCTCGCTGAGCAGTCGGGCCGTACCGCCGGTGGAGAGGAGCTCGATCCCCCGCGCGGCCAAGGCGCGCGCGAGCTCCAGGAGGCCGCTTTTGTCGGAGACGGAAAGGAGTGCGCGGCGCACTGGCAGCGGCATGACCAAAGTCCCCTTAGTGATCGCGGCGCGTGGCGTCGCGGCGGCGGCGCTAGGCGCCGCCGAGTCCAAACTGCTTCAGCTTCTTGCGCAGGGTGCCGCGGTTGATGCCGAGGATCCCGGCGGCGCGGCTCTGGTTGCCTTCAGCGTAGTCCAGCACAACTCGAAACAGCGGCTCCTCGACCTCGCGCAGCACCAGGTCATACAGGTGCGCCGGCCGGTGGCCGTTAAGGCTGGTGAAATAATCGCTCAACGCACGCTCGGCGTGGTTGCGCAGCGGCAGATCCCGGCCATGAACTCTGCCGGCGGTGGCTTCACGAGCTCGCGTCTTTTTCTTCGCCGTCATTCAGACCCCCGGGGACTATTCTTTCTTCAGGCCGCTACCGCGGCCGCGCCGACCCAATCCTCGAAATGCTTGGCCGCATGCGCGAACTGCGCGGTGGTGCTTGCGGCCGCCATGAGTTCGCGGCGGATCGGCGCCGGAGACTCCAGTAGCTTTTCGCAATACCAGCCGAGATGTTTTCGCGCGATCCGGACTCCGGTCTCCTCGCCATAGAACGAATAAAGCGAGTCGAGATGCCCGAGAATAATATCACGCGCATCGGCGCGCAGAAGCGGTGGCGGCGCATTTCCTTCGCGCAGGCGGGCGTTGACAGCGCGAAATATCCATGGAGCGCCATGACTCGCGCGGCCGATCATTACTCCGTCCGCGCCAGTGAAAGCAAGTACCTCGCGCGCTTTTTGCGGCGTCGTGATGTCGCCGTTGGCGAACACCGGGATCGCCACGCGTTCCTTGATCGCGCGGATGGTCGAATACTCGGCCTCACCAGCGTAGAAATCCGCGCGCGTGCGTCCATGCACGGCGAGCGCGGCGATGCCGCTGGCCTCGGCGAGGCATGCAATGTTCACGCCGTTGCGGTGTTCGCGATCCCAGCCAGTGCGGATCTTGAGCGTCACGGGGACGTCGACGGACTTCACGACCGCCTCCAGGATGCGCGCGACGAGCGATTCGTCGGTGAGCAGCGCCGAGCCGCACAGCTTCCCGCACACCTTCTTCGCCGGACATCCCATATTGAGATCAATGATCTGCGCGCCGAGCGCGACGTTCGCGCGGGCCGCCTCGGCTAGCGCCCGCGGGTCCGCGCCGGCCAGCTGCACCACGCGCGGCGATGGCTCGCCTTCATGATTCATGCGGTTACGTGATTTGGACGTATTCCACAGGCGGGTGTCGGAGGTGATCATCTCCGAGGCGGCCAGTCCTGCGCCAAACTGGCGGCACAGCACGCGAAACGGACGATCGGTGACGCCGGCCATCGGCGCAAGCAGCACGTTGGAGGGCAGGTAGTAGGGCCCGATCCGCACAGGATTCACGGTGGCCTAGCGCAACGCGGAGTCATTGGCGCAGGCGATGACCCCGGCGCTGGCCGGCAGGCATGCGTCGATCTCGAAGCCGACCGCGTTCGGCCCCGGGTCGGCGAAGCCCATCTGCGCATCGATGCGCTGGCCGGCGGAGAGGAACGAGGAGGCCGGCATGGCGCTGGGCAGGTAGGACTTGGGCGCCACGTCGCGTGCCGCGATGCGATTGCCAAAGCGGTCCTGCAGGGTTACGCGCAACAGCGGCAGGGGCTGGGGCTGCGTCGCGCCATTCTTGATGCTCGCGCGCACCGTGATCAGGCCGGTCCCAGCTGGGTCACCGGAAGCGCCCAGCTGGCGCACGTCGTAGGCGCGCAAGTCCCAGTGCGGAAAGAGATGTACGCCCAAGGAGCTGTAGAGCGCCGTGAGCGGGTGGTTGAAGCGGGCACTGACCGCCAGATCATCGCGGTAGTGGTTGACCACCTGGGCGATGAGCACCAGCAGGGCGAGCGCGGCGCCCGTCGGCCACGCGTACGGCATGAAGCGTGCCAGCGGGTCGACGGCGGCCGCCGATTCCCGTTCATCGGCCTGCTGCGTCTCATCATCGATCGCGAGCGCCTCGGCCTCCTCAATCGCTTCTTCTTCCGTGAGCGAGCGCCGACGGTGGGCGTCCGCGCCTGTGGGTTCGGGGGCGGCCGCCTCGGACGCGGCGTTGGCGTCCGCCAGGATGCGGGCGCGCAGGGCGGCCGCGGGTGGGATGACGGGCGCACCCAGCGGCGGCGCCGGCCTCGGCGCGGGAGCCGGCACGGTCGGGGCGGCCTTCGCATCCGATGAGTCCGTGTCGCCGCGCAGCATCGAGGCGAGGAAGGCAGCGTCGATCTCGACATCGAACTGTGAGTCGGCCGCCCCCGGCGCGCCTTCCTGGTTGGCGGCCACGAGCGCGCGGAACGATCCGGTCGCGGCGGTCCAATCCGGGTTCGGGGGCACGGCCACGAAAACCGAGTTCACATCGGTCGTGTCGGGATTGAATTCCAGCGCCGTCTCCGGGATGACGGGCTCATCCGCGAGCGACTCAAGGGCGGGAGTCGCCGGCGGCGGGGCGGGGATGCCCGTCTGTGGCGCGCCCGGCGGTCTCGGGGGCGGCGTGGAGGGCGCCGCGTCCCTCAGGTCCGGGCCGGAGGCGGCCGCGGCGAGCGCCGGATCGGGCTGACTGGCCTCCGCTGCCTGGCGCTCGGACAGGCGCGCCAGCGCGTTGAACACGCTCGAGCAGCGGCCGCAGCGCACGTAGCCCTGCGCGACGCGCAGGTCCGCGGCGGTGACCACCAGCGTGAGGGCGCATTTTGGACAGACTGTGAACATGGGAGCGCCCGCGCGGTTTATGCGTGGCGTCGCCCGGCGAGGCAGGCCCAGCCGTCGCGTCCGCCGAATCGCGTCACATCAAAACATGGCGCGTAAGCGGCTGTCACCTCCGCCATCTGCGAGTCCATTATGCCCCCGAGAACCACCTCGCCGCCCGGGCGGATGAGCGCCGCGAATCCGGGGGCGAGCTCGCACAGCGCGCTCGCGAGGATGTTCGCCAGCAGCACGTCCACGCCCCCGGGCAGCGAATCCGCCTGCCCGTGCACGTGCACCCACGGGTCGACCGCGTTGGCGCGGGCGTTGTCGGCCGTGGCGATCAGCGCCTGCGGATCGATGTCGAAGGCGTGCACCGCGACGGCGCCGAGCTTGGCGGCCGCGAGCGACAGGACCCCGGAGCCACAGCCGTAGTCGATCACGCGCGCCCCGGGCGCCAGGCGCGCGTCGAGCCAGCTCAGGCACAACGCCGTGCTGGCGTGCGTGCCGGTGCCGAATGCAAGGCCCGGATCCAGCTGCACCACCACCGCACCCGGGTCGGTCACCTCCTCGTGGAAGGGACAGACCCACAGCCGCTCGCCGAAGCGCATGGCGTGGAAATCCTTGAGCCACTCGCGCTCCCAGACCCGGTCAGGCACGGCGAGCCATCCGATTCGCGCAGGCTCGATGCCCAGCGCCGCGGCGAGCCGGCGCACCAGCCCGGTGACGTCGGCCTCCTGCGTGAACAGGCAGCGCGCGCGCGTGTGCGGCCAGAGGCGCAGCTCCCCGGGCTTGGGTTCGAGTACCGGGTCATCCTGCGCATCGACCAGGGTGACCGAGACCGCCGCGCTGGCGAAGCAGGCCGCCTCCGCCGCCTCGGGGTCGAGCGACCCCAGATCGAAGGAGAGCTCCAGGTGATCGGCCATGCGCCTAGCGCAGGCCGAGGCGGCGCTCCAGATAGTGAATATCCGTCGCGCCCTTCTGGAAGGCGGCGTGGTTGCAGATCTCCTGGTGCAGCGCGACGTTGGTCTTGATGCCCTCGATGACCATCTCCGCCAGGGCGTTTTTCATGCGCGCGATCGCCGTCTCGCGGGTGTCGCCGTGCGCGATCACCTTGCCGATCAGCGAGTCATAGTTAGGCGGCACGTTGTAGCCGGAGTAGACATGGCTGTCGACGCGGATACCCGGGCCGCCGGGGGCATGCCACAGGCGCACAGGGCCTGGCGAGGGCATGAACGTCTTGGGATCTTCCGCGTTGATACGGCACTCGATGGCGTGACCGCGGATCTGCACGTCGCCCTGGGTGTAGGGCAGGCGCTCGCCCTGGGCTATCAGCAGCTGCGCCTTCACCAGGTCTATGCCCGTGATCGCCTCGGTCACCGGGTGCTCGACCTGGATGCGGGTATTCATCTCGATGAAGTAGAACTCTCCATCCTGATACAGAAACTCCATCGTCCCGGCGCTGCGGTAACCGACCGCGCGGCAGGCCTCCACGCAGCGATCGCCCATGATCTTGCGCTGCCGCGCGGTGATCCCCGGTGCGGGCGCCTCCTCCAGCACCTTCTGGTGGCGGCGCTGCATGGAGCAGTCGCGCTCGCCCAGGTGAATGACGTTACCGTGGCTGTCCGCCAGCATCTGGAACTCGATGTGCCGCGGCTTCTCCAGGAATTTCTCCATGTAGACCTGGTCGTTGCCGAAGGCGGCGCGCGCCTCGGCGCGGGTGATCCCGATCGCGTTGAGGAGCGAGGCTTCCGTGTGCACGACGCGCATGCCACGGCCGCCGCCGCCGCCTGAGGCCTTGATAATCACCGGATAGCCGATCGAGCGGGCGACCCGCAGGTTCTCGTCCGCGTCATCCCCCAGGGGGCCATCGGAGCCGGGAACACACGGCACGCCTTGCGCCTTCATCACGCGGATCGCGGAGACCTTGTCACCCATGGTGCGGATGGTCTCCGCCTTCGGGCCGACGTAGACGAAGCCGCTCTTCTCCACCCGCTCGGCGAAGTCGGCGTTCTCGGAGAGGAAGCCGTAGCCGGGGTGGATGGCGACCGAATCGGTCACCTCGGCGGCCGAGATGATCGCCGGCATGTTCAGGTAGCTCAGCGAGGAGGGCGGCGGGCCGATGCACACCGATTCGTCCGCCAGCAGCACGTGCTTGAGGCTGTAGTCGGCGGTGGAATGCACCGCCACCGTCTTGATGCCCAGCTCGCGGCAGGCCCGGAGGATTCGCAGGGCAATTTCGCCGCGGTTGGCGATGACCAGCTTATCGATCACCATCGCGTCATTCGACCACGAAGAGGGGTTGGCCGAACTCGACCGGGTCGCCGCTGCGCGCCATGATCGAGGTGACCTTGCCGGCCTTGTCCGCCTCGATCTGGTTCATCATCTTCATGGCCTCGATGATGCACAGCACCTGGCCGACCTTGACCTCGTCGCCCATCTCCACGAAGGACTTGGCCCCCGGGGAGGGTGAGGCGTAGAACGTGCCCACCATCGGCGCGGTGATGAGGTGTTCATTGGTCTTGGGCTTCGCCGCCGGGACTTCCGCGGGGGGTGCCGCCGCGGGCGCCGCCAGTGCGGGTGGTGGCGCGGCGTACTGCGGCTGCATGGCATGCAGCAGGGCGCCCTGCGGCGGCAGGCGGCTGATGCGCACGGCCTCCTCGCCCTCCTTGATCTCAATCTCCGCGATGCCGGATTCCTGCAGCAGTTCGATCAGCTTCTTGATTTTTCGTATGTCCATGTGCGGGCGTGCCCCCAGGATCTGAAGATCGAATGAATGGGATGTCAGGTGCCGCGGGCGAGGTGCAGCGCCGCGGCGCGTAGCGCCGCTTCGTAGCCGTAGGCGCCCAAGCCGGATATGACCCCGACCGCGACGTCGGAGAAATAGGATCGTCGCCGGAACTCCTCGCGCGCCTGTGTGTTGGACAGGTGCACCTCTATGAACGGCAGCGCCGTGCCCAGGAGCGCATCGCGCAGCGCGATGCTGGTGTGGGTGCAGGCGCCCGGGTTGAGGACCACGAACGCGGTTTGTTCCGCCTTGGCACGATGAACGCGCTCGATGAGCTCGTGCTCCGCGTTGCTCTGGAACGCCTGCAGCTCGTGTCCGGTCTCGCGCGCCACGGCGGCGGCGCGGGCCTCGATGGACGCGAGCGTATCGGTCCCGTACACGGCCGGTTCCCGGCTGCCCAGCAAGTTGAGGTTGGGGCCGTTCAGTAACAGCACTCGGGCCATGGCTGTGGGCTCTTCTTTAAATACAGTCGTGCAAGCGATGCGCCGCGAATGTACCGCACTTCGCCGAGATTGGGGACCCTGTGGCGGCTAATTGCCGCCAACGACCGCGACTGAGTCTAGTTCTTCTCAGATCCGCTGGCAGACGGAATAGGGAGAGGAAGAGCGGCAAGGCCGCCCGCGATTCGTGTCTGGGCGGCCTTGAGTGTGAGGCGTCCACGGTCCAGATCCCCCATGACGGACAGGATCATCCGGGCCTCATCGGGACGTAACTCCCCGATCTTGAGCGCGACGATATGGCCCGCGCGATCGGCGAACACGCTGAAGGGCAGTACGAGGTCCATTCCCAGGGCGCGTGCGGCCTCGAACCCGCCGCGTTCACCCAGCAGGATAGGGTACGTCATTCTTTGCTCACTGACGTATTTCGCCACAGCGCCGGGCGAATCGACGGCGATACCGACAATTTCGACACCATCTTTCGCATATTCGCCGTGTAGACTTTTAAGCAGGGGGATCTCGCGCCTGCACGGCTCGCACCAGGTAGCCCAGAAATTCACCAGCAGCAGCTTTCCCCGGTAGTCGGTGAGCGAATGTAGTTTGCCATCGAGGTCAGGCAGCGAAATATCGGGCAGATCGTCTGGGATCTTGCGCGTATTTGACGCGATACTCGAGTGTTCCGGCGATATGCCGGCTGCCTCGTCGAGAGCCTCGCTGGAACGTACGGGCATGGGGTACAAGGTCCCTGGAGCGGGGCGCGTGTACCGGTGGGCGAAAAAGCCCGCCGCCGCGGCGGCGACCACGATCATCGCGGCCGCAAGCAGGACCCTCGCGGGCGAACCCGAACGGCCCGCGCTCACGAAGAAGGATTGAGGGCGGTCCGGGCGCGCGCGGCGAAGGCCTCCGCCTCCATGTACCCAACCACCCGGTACTGGGCGCGCTCGTGCCCGTCCGCCCCGTAGAAGGCGATCGTGGGCGGCCCGAAGATGCCGAAGTGCTTGAGGAGCGCCTGATCGTCGGCGTTGTTCTGCGTGACATTGGCGCGCAGCAGCACCGTGCGGGCAAGCGCCGCCTGGACGCCAGAGTCAGTGAAGGTGTAACGCTCCATCTCCTTGCAGGAGGTGCACCAGTCGGCGGAGAAATCAACCAGCACGCTCTTGCCCTGCGTGCGCGCCCGGGCGACCTCGCGGTCCAGGTCGACAAGCGAGGTAATGGGTCGGAACACCAGTTCGTGGGCGTGGTCGTGCGCGGCAAGGGGCAGGGGCGCCAGCGGATCACCATTGCCGAGGGCGGCCCCGGTGGCCAGGGCAACCCCGTAAAGACCCGCGACCACGCCCGCGGTGCGCAGCCCGAAGCCGATCCCCTTGGAGCGGGTCGCCTTCTGCGACCACAGCAGCCAGCCCAGGGTGAGCGCAGGCACCGCCCACAGGACGAGCGTGAGTCGCTCCGGGGTGATGCGCGCGAGCATCCAGGCGGCCACCGCGAGCATCATGACGCCAAAGAGCTTCTTGACCAGTTCCATCCAGGGTCCGGCCTTGGGCAGGAACCTGCCCGCCGATGCACCGACGGCCAGCAGCGGGGTCCCCATGCCAATGCTCATGGCGAAGAGCGCGGCGCCACCGCGCACCATCTGCCCGGTCTCGCCGATGACGATGAGCGCCCCGACGAGCGCGGGTCCCACGCAGGTGGTGACGATGAGGGCCGACAGCGCACCCATGACGGCGACGCCACCGATGGCTCCGCCGCTTTGCTTGTTGCTCACGTTCGCGAGACGCGTCTGGATCGCCGCGGGCATCTGCACGGTGAACAGGCCGAACATGGACAGCGCGAGCGCCACGAACAACGCCGCGAACAGCGCGAGCACCCACCACTGCTGGAACAGCGCCTGCACCTGCTTGCCGGCCGCCGCGGCCGCGAGCCCGGCGAGCGTGTATGTCAGGGCCATGCCCAGCACGTAGCTCACCGAGAGCGAGAACGCGCGCCCCGTGGAGACGACCTTGCCGCCACCGAAGATGATCCCGGAGAGGATCGGCACCATCGGCAGGACGCAGGGGGTGAACGAGAGCAGCAACCCGGCCAGATAGAAGCTCCCGAGCATCGCGAAGAGGCTGGCATTGCGCAGCAGGTTCGCGAAGCGGTCCTGTTCACTGACGCCGCCGCCACTTGCGCCCACGCCGGTCCCCGCGGCCGAGGCGCCGGGGCTGGCGCCCGAGCCGCCGGCGAGATTCACGGTGAACGACTTGGTGATCGGCGGGTAGCACAGCCCCTTGTCCGCGCAACCCTGATAAGTCACTTCCAGTGGCAGCCGGAGGGGCCCGCCGGTCGCGCGCGCGACCGGGACGATGGCGCGCAGCTCATGGTGGTAGACCTCCTGACGGCCAAAGTATTCGTCGTTCTTGACCTGCCCGTCGGGCATCTGCGCGGTGCCCAGCTGCGCGCTGGTGCTCGCGCTCACGACCTTGATGCGCGCCCGGTAC
>JANYBG010000093.1 GCA_025360865.1 Pseudomonadota bacterium
CGGATGCAGGCGATGCGGAACAGGTTATACGCCATGCAGAACTCCCAGGTCCTGGGCTCGATCGCCTCGCGCCCGGTGCGCTGGCAATAGGTCGCCACGTAGTCAGCCTCCGTCGGGATGCCCAGCGCCGGCAGGTCGCGGCCCAGCAGACCGCGGATCTCCCCGGCCTCCATGCGCCAGAGCATCACGTGGTACGAGAGATCCGCGAGTGGGTGGCCGAGCGTCGACAGCTCCCAGTCCACCAGTGCGGCGACCCGCGGGTCGTGGGGCTGGAAAATCATGTTGTCGATGCGGTAGTCACCATGCACCAGGGTGGTCTCGTCTCCGGGCAGGATGTTGGCGGGCAGCCAGGTGATGAGCTTCTCCATCGCCTCGATGGGTTCGGTCTCGGAGGCACGGTACTGCTTGCTCCAGCGGGCGATCTGGCGCGCGAAGTAGTTGCCGGGCTTGCCGTAGTCAGCGAGACCGGCGGCGGCGAAATCCAGCGTATGCAGCCGCACGAGCACCTTGTTCATCTCGTCGTAGATCGCGGCGCGCTGCAGCGGGGTCATATCCGGCAGCGATGGATCCCAGAAGTTGCGGCCGGCGACGTAACTCATGATGTAGAACATCGTGCCGATGACGCCTGGGTCCTCGCACAGGCACACCGGACGCGCCACCGGGAAGTTCGCGCCATGCAGGGCCCCGATCACGCGGAACTCGCGATCGACCGCGTGCGCGGAAGGCAACAGCGGGCCGGAGGGCTTGCGGCGCAGCACGTACTGCGCCCCGTCGCCCGCGCTGAGCAGGAAGGTGGGATTGGACTGGCCGCCCCTGAATTGCCGCACGGCGGCCAGGGGCGCCGTGAACCCGGGGGCGTTGCTGATGAGGTAACGCTCGAGCGCCTGCTCGTCGAAGCGCTGCGCCTCGGCCACCGCCATCGTGCCTGCGAATTCCTCGGCGCTCACCTTAAGGGTACTTCTCGAGCTCGAGGCGCCCGATCTGGTTGCGATGCACCTCGTCGGGGCCGTCGGCGAGGCGCAGCGCGCGCGCCTGCGCGTAGGAATTGGCCAGGTGGAAGTCGTCGCTGAGGCCGCCGGCGCCATGGGCCTGTATGGCCCAGTCCAGCACCTGGCAGGCCATGTCGGCGGCGGCGACCTTGATCGCGGCGATTTGCGCGCGCGCGGCCTTGTTGCCCACGGTGTCCATGAGCCAGGCGGCCTGGTAGACCAGCAGCCGCGCCTGGTCGATGCGGATACGGGATTCAGCGATGCGCTCGAGCGTCACGGTCTGCTCGCTGAGCCTGCGTCCGAAAGTGATCCGCACCTTCACCCGGCGGCACATCTTCTCCAGCGCCCGCTCGGCGACACCGATCATGCGCATGGCGTGATGGATACGCCCCGGACCCAGGCGCCCCTGCGCGATCTCGAAGCCCCGACCCTCGCCCAGCAGCATGTTCGAGGCCGGCACGCGCACGTCCTTGAAGTCGATTTCCATGTGGCCATGCGGGGCGTCGTCGAACCCGAACACCGGCAGGTGGCGCAGCACGGTGATGCCAGGCGTATCGCGCGGCACCAGGACCATCGACTGCTGTTGGTGCTTCGCGGCCGCGGGGTCGGTCTTGCCCATGAAGATGAACAGGCGGCAGCGTGAGCTGCCCGCCCCCGAGGTCCACCACTTGCACCCGGTGATGACGTACGAATCGCCGTCGCGCACGATCGCGCTCTGGATGTTCGTGGCATCGCTGGAGGCGACCCCCGGCTCGGTCATGGCGAACGCCGAACGGATCGAGCCTGACAGCAGCGGCTCGAGCCACTCTTTCTTCTGCGCGGGGGTCCCGTAGCGCTCCAGCGTCTCCATGTTGCCGGTGTCGGGGGCCGAGCAGTTGAACACCTCGGGCGCCCAGCGCACGCGCCCCATCATCTCGCTCAACGGCGCGTACTCGAGGTTGGTCAGGCCCACCCCATGGGTCGAGTCGGGCAAGAACAGGTTCCACAGGCCCGCCGCGCGCGCCTTCGCTTTCAGTTCCTCCAGCAGCGGCGGCTCCTGCCAGCGGTCCCCCTCCTTCACCTGCGCGTGGAAACGCTCCTCGTTCGGGTAGACGTGCTCGTCCATGAAGGCGCCGAGTCGCTCAAGGTAGCCACGGGTCTTCTGACTGATCTGGAAATCCACGTGGCTCGACTCCTGGTGCCCTGGCGATTCTCAGCCGGGCTCGTAAAATCCGCGGCCCGCGAGGGCCAGCCGCTCAAGCAGCGGCGCGGGCGTGAAGTACTGCGCGCCGACCTCCTCGGCATACCGCAGTAGCCGCTCGCGTACTTTCGCGAGGCCCAGCTGGTCGGCGTAGTACATCGGCCCACCGTGGTAGGCGGGGAAGCCGAGTCCGTGGAGCCAGATCACATCGATCTCGTGCGCCCGCGTGACGACGCCCGCCTCGATGAGGCGGGCGCCTTCATTGATCATGGCATAAAGGCAGCGCTCGAGGATCTCCTCGTCCGCGATCGCGCGGCGGGCGATGCCGCGTGCCAGGGAGTGCCTCGCGATGAGTTCGCTCACGAGCGCGTCGGGCGTGGCGCTCCGCTCGGTGTCGTAGCCATACCAGCCGGCGCCACTCTTCTGACCGAGGCGACCGAGGGCGTTCAACTGCTCGAGCAAATCCGCGGCGCGCTCACGCGTGGTAAGGCTCGACAGGCGCGCGCGGCGCGTCGCGAGCACCACATCGAGGCCAGCCAGGTCCTGCACGGCGAAGGGACCGAGCGGAAAGCCAAACTGCGTGAGCGCGCGGTCAACCTGGGAAGGCTCCGCGCCCTCCTCCAGCATGAACAGCGCCTCGCGCGAGCGCCGCGAAAGCATGCGGTTGGCGACGAAGCCCTCGCCCGCGCCGACCACCACCGCGACCTTGCCCAGGCGCTTGCCGAGCTTCATCAGCGTCGCCGCGACGTCAGCCGCGGTGGCGGGCGTGCGCACCAGCTCAAGCAGTCGCATGGCGTGGGCCGGATTGAAGAAGTGCATGCCGGCCACGTCCGCCGGCCGGCCCGAAGCCTCCGCCAGCGCGCGAAGATCGAGGAAGGACGTGTTACTGGTCAGGATCGCGCCGGGCCGGCAGACCGCGCCGAGGCGCGCGAAGACCTGGGTCTTGGCCGCCAGGTCCTCGGCGATCGCCTCGACCACGATATCGGCGGACTTAAGGTCCTCGTAACTCAGCGTCGATGTGACGAGCGCGAGCCGCCGGCCGCTTTCGCCCTGCGCGATGGCGCCACGGCCCACCATACCCGCGTAGAGCTTGGCGATGGCGGCCATCGCGGCGGCCGCGCTTTCAGCCTTGTGCGCGAACATCCTCACCGGGATGCCGGCGTTGGCGAAGCAGACCGCGATGCCGCGTCCCATGACACCCGTCCCGACCACGGCCGCGGTCGCGATCTCGCGCGGGACGGTGTCGGGGCTCAGTCCCGGAACTCGCGCGACCTCGCGCTCGATGGCGAAGGCGTGTCGCTGGGCCTTCGACTGCGCCCCGCGCAACAGCCGCATGCACATCTCGTTCTCGCGCCGCACGCCCTCGGCGAACGGCACTTCGTAGGCCATGCGCACCGCCTTCACCGCCTCGAGGGGGGCGAGGAACCCGCGCTGCTTCTTGGCGAGCATCGTGGTGAACTCATCGAACACCGCGGGCTCGTCCAGCACCGCCGGCAGCTCACTGGTGCGCCGCGGCGCACGGCCCTTGGCCAGCAGGCGCTCGGCGAAGGCTACCGCGCCGAGCTCGAGGTCCCCTTCGATGATCTCATCGATGAGGCCGAGCCTGAGCGCCTCGGGCGCGCCGATGTCCTTGCCTTCCGCGATCATGGTGAGCGCCGAGCGCACGGGCACCAGCCGTGGCAGGCGCTGCGTGCCGGTGGCTCCCGGGATGATCCCGAGCTTGACCTCAGGGAGTCCCAGGCGCGTCTCGCGCAAGGCCACGCGGAAGTGGCACGACAGCGCCAGTTCCAGGCCGCCACCGAAGGCGGTCCCGTGCATGGCCGCCACGACAGGCTTCGTGCTCGCCTCGGCGCGCTCGACGACCTCGCCCAGCTGCGGATCCTTGAACGGCTTGCCGAACTCGCGCACGTCGGCACCGGCGCAGAAGGTGCGCCCCCGGCACACGATCACCAGCGCCGCGAGCTCCGCATCGGCCGCCAGGCGCTGCAGCGCATCCGTCAGTCCCGCCCGCACGGCATGCGCGAGCGCGTTCACCGGCGGGTGATCGATCACCGCGACGGCGATGCGGCCACGCGCAAGGAACGAGACTGGCTCCATCACGGCGGTTCGGCTTTCCCGGTGTGGGTTACGGGACGAGGAGGACGACTTTACCCTTGGCGCGGCGGTTCATGACCGTGTCCAGCGCGGCGGCGTACTGCGCCAGCGGGAACCTCTCCGAGACGTGTGGCCTGAGGCGCCCCTGCGCGTACCACGCGAACAGCTCGGCGAAATTCGCAGCATTGTCCTGCGGGCGGATCTTGGCGTAGGCGCCCCAGAACACGCCCACCAGCGATGCGGTCTTGAGCAGCAGCAGATTGAGCGGGATCCTGGGGATCTCCCCGCTGGCGAAGCCGATCACCAGATACCGCCCCATGAAGGCAAGGCCGCGGACGCACGGCTCGGCGTAGGCCCCGCCCACCGGGTCGTAGACCACATCCACACCCTTGCCGGCGGTGAGTTCCTTGATCCTCTCGCGCAGGTCGGAGGTAGCGTAATTGATGAGCTCATCCGCGCCGTACTCCTTGCACAACGCGAGCTTCTCGTCGCTCGAGGCGCAGGCGATGACGCGCGCGCCCATGACCTTGCCGATCTCCACCGCGGTAAGCCCGACGCCCCCCGCGGCGCCCAGCACGAGCAGGGTCTCACCGGCGCGCAGTTGCCCGCGGTCCTTCAGTGCGTGGTGCGAGGTGCCATAGACGATCGGGAAACTCGCGGCCTCGGCGAAGTCCATGCCCTCCGGCAGCGCCATCACGCCCACCGCCGGCGTCACCACCTCCTCCGCGAAGCCACCGTGCCCGGTGGCAACCAGCACGCGCATGCCGGGGGTGATGCCGGTCACGCCCGCGCCGATCTCCTTAACCGTGCCTGCGACCTCGGCGCCCGGTGAGAACGGTAGTGGCGGCTTGGTCTGGTACTTGCCCTGCGCGATCAGGCCGTCCATGAAGTTGACGCCCGCGGCCTTCACCGACACCACCACCTCGCCGGGCCGCGCGCCGCGGGGCGGCACGTCGGCGAGGATGAGCTGGTCCAGGGGCGCGAATTCGCGCACGAGCACTGCTTTCACTTCGAATCCCTTTGCCTTACCGCCTCGTACAGGAGCATACCGGCGGCGACCGACACGTTCAGGCTCTCGACGCTGCCGCGCTGCGGCAGGCGCACCATGAAGTCACAGTGCTGCTGCGTGAGGTGGCGCAATCCGCAGCCCTCGGCGCCGAGCACCAGGACGATGCCCGCGGTGAGGTCCACCTCACGCGCGTCCTTAGGGGCGCTCGCATCCGCCCCGACCACCCACAGGCCGGCGTCCTTCAGCAGCTTCAGCGAGCGCACAAGGTTCGTGACCGCCACGACCGGTGTGGTCTCGGCGGCCCCGGAGGCGACCTTGCGCACCGTCGGGGTCAGTTGCGCGGCGCGGTCCTTGGGGACCACGACGGCGAGCGCGCCGCAGGCGTCCGCGGTGCGCAGGCAGGCGCCAAGGTTGTGCGGATCCTGGACGCCATCCAGCGCGAGGATGAGCGGTGCCCGCGCGCTGGCGAGCGCGACCAGTACGTCATCCTCGGTCCAGGGCGCGAGCGGCTCGATCTCCGCGGCCACCCCCTGGTGCGTGCTATCACCCAGCAGGTGCTTCAGCGACTCGGCGTTGACCCGCCGCAGCGGCCGGCCATGACGCTGCGCGAGTTCCTCGATCGCGCGCGTACGCGGGTCGTCGCGGCGCTCGGCGAGCAGCACGTTCACCACGCGCTGCGGGTGGCGCTCGAGCATCACCCGTACCGCGTGCACGCCGTAGATGGTCTGCGAGGGCTTCATCGATCGGTCCGTCAGCGTCGCGGCGGCTTCTTGGCGGGGGTGGGAGTGGCTTCCTCGGCGAGATTCAGGTCGATGAGCCCCTCGATCGGGTTCACCGCCGTCACCACCACATTAATATGTGAACCCGTCGACAGGCGTCTTCCGGTGCGCCGCCCACGCCAGGCGTGGCCGCCATCCTCCATCTGGTACTCATCGTCGCGCAGGTTATCCAGGTGCAGGAGCCCGTCCACGCCGACATCGATGATCTGCACGAAGCAGCCGAACTCGACAACGGTCGTGATCAGCCCGCGGAAGGTCTGGCCAACCCGCTCGCTCAAGTACGCGCACTTGAGGTAGTTGGAGACGTAGCGGTCGGCCTCGTCCGCGCGCTTCTCCAGGCGCGAGGTATTCTCCCCGAGCGCACTGAGTTCCGGAGTCTCGTAGCGCGTCGCCGCGCCGCCCTTGGCGCCGATGAGCGCCTTGAGCGTGCGATGCACCACCAGGTCCGGGTAACGCCGGATCGGGGAGGTGAAGTGCGCGTAGTGCGTGAGCGCGAGACCGAAGTGACCGATGTTGGTCGGCTGGTACACCGCCTGGGGCATGGCGCGGATCACCAGTGACTCGACGAAGCCGCGCTCGGGCGCATCTCCAACGCGCTTGGCGATTGCCTGCAGGTCCCGAGTCGTGACGCTTTGCGGGATCTGCGCGTCGATCCCCAGTGAACGCAGCGTGCTGGCGAGGCGCTCGAGCTTCTCGTCATCCGGCTGGCCGTGCACACGATACAGGCTGGGCATGTGCGCCTTCTGCAGCTCCTGCGCGGCCGCGACGTTGGCGAGGATCATGCACTCCTCGACCAGGCGGTGCGCGTCGTTGCGGGCGCGCAGCTCAATCGCGGTGACCTTCTCGGCGCTGTCAATGACGAACTGCGCCTCCGGCGCGTCGAAATCCAGCGCGCCACGGCGCGCGCGCGCCTTCTGCAGCGCCCGGTACACATCCACCAGCACCAGCAGCCGGCCGAGGAGCGGCCCGACATGCGTGCGCGCCGCGGGGCGACCCTCGAACAGGGCCTCGAAGGCGATCGTGTACGTTAGGCGGGCGGCCGAGCGCATGACGGCCGGGTAGAACGTGGCGCTCTTGAGGGCGCCGGTCTTGCTCACCACCATGTCGGCGGCCAGGCACAGGCGATCGACATGCGGGGCGAGCGAACACAGGTGATCGGAGAGCGCCGTGGGCAGCATCGGCACCACGCGGGTCGGGAAATACACCGACGTGCCGCGCTCTTTAGCCTCGGTGTCGACCGCGGTCCCTGGCCGCACGTAGTGGCTGACGTCCGCGATCGCCACTATCAGGCGATAGCCGTCCTTATGCGGCTCCGCGTAGACCGCGTCGTCGAAGTCGCGGGCGTCGGCGCCGTCGATCGTGACCAGCGGCAGGTCGCGCAGGTCGACGCGCGCCTCCGCCTTGCTCGGATCCACACTGTCGCCGAAATCGTGTGCCTCACGCAGCGCCTGCGCGGAGAACTCGTTGGGGAGCGCGAAGCGCGCCAGGGCCGACTCGGTCGCGAGCTCCACAGGGCGCGCCGGGTCGAGGCGTTTCTCGATCACCGCCTCGGCGGGAGACGCGGAGCCTGCGTGGCGCGTGATCTTCGCGATCACCCAGTCACCCGCGTGCGCGCCTTTGAGCGCGCTCGGGGCGACCGCGCAGCGCAGCTGCAGGCGGCGGTCCGCGGCATTCACCCAGGCGCTGCGGCCCTGGATCTCGACCGTGCCCAGGAACGCGCTCACGCCGCGCTCGAGGACCTGCTGGAGCGTGCCAGACCAGCGGTCGGTGGCATCGCGGGAGACCTTCACGCGCAGGCGATCCCCGTGCATCACGCCGCGCATCTCCGGCGGTGGCAGGAAGATGCTGCCCTTGAACCCGTCGACCTTGAGGAAGCCGTAACCGGCGCGGTTCGCGCTGATCGTTCCCTCGACGACGGCGCCGTGCTTGACGGCGGAACCCGCGGAGGCGGGCAGGTGGGCGCGGCGAGTGGCGCCTTTCTCGGGATCCCGCTGGGAGCCGGTGGCGCGCGTCCCCTTACGACCGGTGCCACCGGATGCGGGGTGACTGGACTTGGCACCGGACCCGCCGCTGCGGCGGCCGAACTTTCCCCTACGAGCGTTCAATTGACAGTCCCCGATCGCGTGCGTAGATTTCGCGGCCTTCCTCACCCGCCCAGGTGGCGAAATTGGTAGACGCACTAGCTTCAGGTGCTAGCGGGTAACACCGTGGAGGTTCGAGTCCTCTCCTGGGCACCAACATTGATCTCGCAGCGCCGTCAGCCGGCGCGGGAGCTACGCAAGTGAAGCTGA
>JANYBG010000248.1 GCA_025360865.1 Pseudomonadota bacterium
CCATCGGGCGCGCACCCATCTTCGGGTCGTAGCCACGCTCGGCGATCCAGCTGCGCGCCGCGTCGTCCAGCGTGATCGTGACGCCCTTGGCTTCCAGCTGCGCCTCCACTTCCATGATGATCTTGTCCACGACGCGCTCAATCGTTGAGCGCTCGAGCGGGCCGAACTGGATGACCGCGTCCAGGCGGTTCCTGAACTCGGGCGTGAAGATGCGGCGGATCGCCTCCATGCCATCGCTCGCGTTGTCCGCGTGCGTGAAGCCGATCGAGGTGCGCGCCATGTCCTGCGCGCCCGCGTTGGTGGTCATGACGATGATCACGTGACGGAAGTCGGCCTTGCGGCCGTTGTTGTCAGTGAGCGTGCCATGGTCCATGACCTGTAGCAGCAGGTTGAACACATCGGGGTGCGCCTTCTCTACTTCATCGAGCAGGAGCACGCAGTGCGGGTGCTTGGTGACCGCCTCGGTGAGCAGGCCCCCCTGGTCGAAGCCAACGTAGCCCGGGGGGGCGCCGATCAGGCGGGACACCGTGTGGCGCTCCATGTACTCGCTCATGTCGAAGCGCAGGAACTCGACACCCATCGCGATCGCCAGCTGCCGGGTGACCTCGGTCTTGCCCACGCCGGTCGGCCCTGCGAACAGGAAGCTGCCCACCGGCTTGCGCTGGTCGCCCAGGCCCGAGCGCGCCATCTTGATGGCCGATGCCAGTGAATCGATCGCCTTGTCCTGGCCGAAGATCACGAGCTTGAGATTCCGTTCCAGGTTCTTCAGCACCTCGCGGTCCGAGGTCGAGACGCTCTTGGGCGGGATGCGCGCCATGCGCGCGACCACGTCCTCGATGTGGCGCACCTCGACCACCGGCTCGCGCTCGGCGATCGGCTTCAGGCGCGCGCGGGCGCCGGCCTCGTCGACCACGTCGATGGCCTTGTCGGGCATATGGCGCTCATTGATGTGCCGGTCGGCCAGTTCAGCGGCCGCGCGCAGGGCCTCGTCCGCGTAGGTGATGCCATGGTGCTCCTCGAAGCGCGGCTTGAGCCCGAAGAGGATCTCGATCGTCTCGGACACCGAGGGCTCCACGACATCGATCTTCTGGAAGCGGCGCGCGAGCGCGTGGTCCTTCTCGAAGATGCCGCGGTACTCGTTGTACGTGGTGGAGCCGATGCAGCGGATCTCCCCGTTCGTGAGCACGGGCTTTATGAGGTTGGACGCGTCCATGACCCCGCCAGAGGCGGCGCCGGCGCCGATGACGGTGTGGATCTCGTCGATGAAGAGGATCGCGCCGGGCTGCTTCTTGAGCTCCGAGATGACCCCCTTCAGGCGCTTCTCGAAGTCACCGCGGTACTTGGTGCCGGCGATGAGCGCGCCCATATCCAGCGCGTAGATGGTGCAGTCGGTGAGCACCTCGGGGACGTTGTTCTCCACGATCAGGCGCGCGAGCCCTTCCGCGATCGCGGTCTTGCCCACGCCGGCCTCACCGACGTAGAGGGGGTTGTTCTTGCGGCGGCGGCACAGGATCTCGATCGTGCGCTCCACCTCGAGCTTGCGCCCGATGAGCGGATCGATCTTGCCCTCCTGGGCCATGCGATTGAGGTTCGTCGTGTACTTCTCGAGGGCGCCGCCGCCTTCCGCGTCGCGCTCGCCCTCGGCGGCCGGTTCTTCCTTGTCGGACTTTTCCTCCGCGATCTTGGAGAGGCCGTGGGATATGTAGTTGACGACATCCAGCCGGGTGACGTGGCGGCGGTTGAGCAGGAAGACCGCGTGGCTCTGCTTCTCGCTGAAGATCGCGACCAGCACGTTGCCGACGCCGACTTCCTTCTTGCCACTGGACTGCACGTGGAACACGGCCCGCTGCAGCACGCGCTGGAAGCCGAGCGTCGGCTGCACCTCGCGCTCCTCGCCCTCGTCAAGCTTCGGGGTTGACTGGTCGATGTGCTCCTTGAGCTCCTGCTTGAATTTGGCGAGGTCCGCGCCGCAGGCGCGCAACACCTCGCGCACCTTGGGGGTGTCGAGGATCGCCATCAGCAGATGCTCAACCGTCAGGTACTCGTGGCGTGCCTCGCGCGCCTGGTGGAACGCGTCGTTCAGACAGTATTCAAGCTCGTTGGACAGCACTAGGCGGACCTCTCAGATTGGCGTTCAGCGGCACAGCCGATTCCATGGTTGCGCGGGGAGGGAACTTCAAGCCTCCTCGAGGGTACACATTAAGGGATGCTGGTTGTCGCGGGCGTAGGTGGTCACCTGAGCCACCTTAGTTTCGGCGATCTCGTATGTGAAGACCCCGCAGACGCCCTTGCCCTTGGTATGAACCTCCAGCATGACCCGCGTGGCGTTCGGCCGGTTCAGTCCGAAGAACTTTTCCAGCACATCGACGACAAACTCCATGGGGGTGTAGTCATCGTTGAGCAGCACGACCTGGTACAGCGGCGGGACTTTGACCTGCGGCTGCGCTTCCTCGACGACGACGCCTGAATCGGGGCGCACCGGATGGGGATCGGGCATGCGGTCTTTATATGGGTCGCGAAACGGCAACACAAGCCCGCTAAAATGAGGAGTAGTTAGTCTTGCAGAAACAATCGCTTGAGAGCATAAGCACAGGGCCCGTATGATGGCTCGGTTAAAGCGGCGGCGTGGTTCGCGCGCGATGCGTCGCGGAGGCGCGCTGGCGACCGTGAGGATGATCATCAAGCCCATGCTCTTCACCCCATGAATGCCACTGCCTGGCTCGAGGCGCTGCCCCCGCAGGAGCGCTGGGGCCCGCTGCTGCAGCAGGAAGGCCCGCGCATCGCCACCTGGGGGCTTGCGCTCGCCCTGGGCGTGCAGGCCGCGTTCATTGTCACGGACCTGGCGGGAACGGGCGCGAGCCACAAGGCCACCGGGGCCGCCCCCGCGGCTTCGCGCACGCCCCCACTGGATCTGGCCGCGATCACCAACGCGCACCTGTTCGGCTCCGCGCCCGTCGCCGCGCAGGACGCCCGGGACGCGGGACCCTCGAACATCCCTCTGGTACTCACCGGCACCATCGCCGGCAACGATCCCCAGAACGGACTTGCGATCCTCGGCCCGACCCCGCAGGCGGTGAAGGTGTATGCGGTCGGCGACAACCTGCCGGGCAACGTGAAGCTGCATTCGGTGTACACCGACCGCGTGGTCATCGACCGCGACGGCCAGCTCGAATCGATCGCCCTGCCCCACCAGGCGAACGTGGGCAACGCCCCGCCCCCCTCCGCGGCGACGTTCGCGGCGGAGAACCCGGCTCTGGAGCGCATGCGGCGCATTATCACCGAGCAGCCGAACCTCATCGGCGATGTGCTTCGCGCGAGCCCCGTCATCGACAAGGGCCACATGAATGGCTTCCGGATCTACCCCGGTCGCGACCGCGCCGCCTTCGGCCGCCTGGGGCTGCATCCCGGGGATCAGGTCACCGCGGTGAACGGCACGCCGCTGGATGACCGCGATCGCAGCGAGCAGATCCTGAAGACACTCTCGAGCTCGAGCGAGGCGCACGTGACGGTGATCCGCAACGGCCAGTCGCAGGAGCTCACGCTCAATATCGCGCAGTTGGCGCAGGAGGCCGAAGGCGTGGCCGCGCAGGCGCAGGCCGCGGGTGGCAACGGCGCGAACGCCAACGCCGCCGCGGCGAGCGCGGCGGCGCCGCCCCCGCAGGCACAGCCGCCGCTCCAGGATCAACAGCCCGCCGGGGACAGCGCCGGCCAGTAGCCGCGCGCCACCAAAGTGTCAGGAATATCGCGAATGACAGCTCTACGTTCATGGGTCGTGAGCATGGGTGCCGTGCTGCTGGCCGTCTCGCTCGCCTCCGCGCAGCAGGCGCAACAGGGGCAGCACATCACCCCGAACTTCAAGGACGCGGACATCCAGCAGGTCGCGGAGGCTGTGAGCGCGGCGACGGGCAAGACCTTCATCATCGATCCGCGCGTGCGCGCGCAGGTGACGATGCTGTCCTCCACGCCGATGTCGCCCGCGGCCTTCTACGAGGCCTTCCTGTCGATCCTGCAGGTATACGGCTTCGTCGCCGTGCCTTCCGGAAGCATCACCAAGATCCTGCCCGACGCCAACGCGCGGCAGTTCCCCTCGAACGACCTGCCGGACCACGTGAGCGCCACCTCGGACGAGATGGTGACGCAGGTGCTGGACGTCAAGAACGTCAGCGCCGCGCAGCTGATCCCGATCCTGCGGCCGATGATCCCGCAGTACGGGCATCTGGCCGCCTACCCGGCCTCCAACATCCTCATCATCTCCGACCACGCCTCGAACGTGAACCGCATGATGCGCATCATCCGGCGCATCGACCAGGTCGGCAGCACCGACGTCGAGATCGTGCCGCTGACGAACGCCTCCGCGGGTGAGATCGTGCGTGTGGTGAACTCGCTCTACCAGGGCGCGAGCGCCGCGGAGGGCGTGGGCGTCAAGGTCGTGGCCGATGAGCGCTCCAACAGCGTGCTGATCGGGGGCGAGCAGTCGCAGCGCCTGCGCATCCGCGCGCTGATCGCCCACCTGGACACCCCGCTGGAGGCCGGTGGCGACACGCGGGTACGCTACCTGCACTACGCGAGCGCGGAGAAGATCGCCCCGAAGCTCAAGGAACAGATGAGCGGCATCACCCAGGTGGCGGGCGCCGCGGGCGCCGCCGCGGGTGGCGCCGGCGGCTCGGCCACCGCGGTCGCCGAGCGCAACGCGATGGTATGGGCGGATCCCACCAACAACGCGCTCGTCATCACCGCCCCGCCCAAGCTCATGCGCGCGGTGAACGAGATCATCGACAAGCTCGACATCCGCCGGCCGCAGGTGCTGGTGGAGGCGATCATCGCCGAGGTGGACGTCGACAAGAACGCCGAGCTGGGCGTCAACTGGGCCGCCTTCTCCAACGGCAATACGACGCCGGCGAGCTCGTTCGTAAGCCCCGTCGGTGGCACGAGCATCGTCGATCTGGCGGGCGCCGTGCAGAACCCGGCCACCGTCAGCAGCGCGCTGCTGAACGGCACGACAGTGGCCGTCGGGCGCATCATGGGCAGCGGGGTTAACTTCGCGGCCATGATTCGCGCGATCCGGGGCGACACCAACACGAACGTCATCGCCACCCCTTCCGCGGTCACCATGGACAACCAGGAAGCGGAACTCAAGGTCGCGCAGGAAGTGCCGTTCGTCACCGGCCAGTACACCAACGGCAACTCCAACGCCGGCAGCACCGGCTCGGTGAATCCGTTCCAGACCATCCAGCGCGAGGAAGTCGGCACGATACTCAAGGTCACCCCGACGATCTCCCCGGAAGGCTCGGCGGTGATGATGAAGATCTCGATCGAGAGCTCGAGCATCGGGCAGAAGCCGGCAGGAGCCGTGGACCTCGTCACCAACAAGCGCACCATCACGACCAACGTGCTCATCGAGGACGGCGGCGTCGTGGTGCTCGGCGGGCTCATCGAGGACAACAGCGTCAAGGGCGAGAACCGCGTGCCGTACCTGGGCAACATCCCCCTCATCGGGCTGCTGTTCAAGACGCGTAACGCGACCTCGACCAAGAACAACCTGATCATGTTCATCCGCCCCAAGATCCTGCGCGATCAGGCGCAGGCGGCCTACGAAACCGACCTCAAGTACAACTACATGCGCGACGAGGAGAAGGGCCTTAACTCCCGCGAGCTGCTGCCGCTGCTGCCGGGGACCTCCCGCGGGACGCTCAACCCGCTGCCGCCGCCACCGCCCCAGCCGGTGGAGAAGGTCGGCCCGGGCCAGCCAACGCCCGCGCCCTCCGCGGCCTTCCCGGTGATACCGCCGCCGAGCACGCCCCCGACCAGCGCGCCGGTGAACACCAACCCGGGGGTCACCGCGACGCCCGCCCCGGACAGCACGGCGACGCCTGCGACCATTCCGAACGCGGCCACGACCGCCCCGCCGGGCCACCCGTGAACAGCCCCAACCCCCTCCCCCCGCCCCTTGCCCCGGCCGCTCCCGACCCGCGCCTGTCCTTCGCCTTCGCCAAGCGCCACGGGGTCATCGTGAACGGGGTGGTCGAGGGCGTAGCCCAGTGCACCTACCGCCACACCGCGACTCCCGCGGCGCTCGCCGAGGTGCGCCGCTACCTGCGCCGCCCGCTGAAGCTCGAGCGGGTGCCCGAGGACAAGTTCGACGAGCTGCTGCGCCGCGCCTATGAGGCAGGCTCGGGCACCATGCAGGCCGTCGAGGGACTCGACGATGCCACCGACCTCGCCCACCTGGCGCAGGACCTTCCCGAGCAGGCCGACCTCCTCGACAGCAACGACGACGCCCCGATCATCCGGCTGATCAACGCCGTTCTCACCCAGGCGGTGAAGGAAAACGCCTCCGACATCCATGTCGAGCCGTTCGAGAACCGCCTGGTGGTGCGCTTCCGCGTGGACGGAGTGCTGCGCGAGGTGCTGCAGTCGCGCCGCGCGGTGGCCCCGCTGGTGGTCTCGCGCATCAAGGTCATGTCACGCCTGGACATCGCCGAGAAGCGCCTGCCGCAGGACGGGCGCATCAGCCTCAAGATCGCCGGCCGCTCGGTGGACGTGCGCGTCTCGACGATACCTTCCGGGCACGGCGAACGCGTGGTGCTACGTATCCTCGACAAGCAGGCTGGCAAGCTCGACCTCAACTCGCTGGGGATGGACCAGCGCACCCAGGGCCAGATAGATGAACTCATCCACAAGCCCCACGGGATCCTGCTGGTCACAGGCCCGACAGGCTCCGGCAAGACGACCACGCTGTATGCCGCGCTCGAGCGCCTGAACGACAACACGCAGAACATCATGACGGTCGAGGATCCGATCGAGTACTACATCGACGGGATCGGTCAGACCCAGGTGAACACCAAGGTCGAGATGACCTTCGCGCGCGGCCTGCGCGCGATCCTGCGCCAGGACCCGGACGTGGTGCTGATCGGTGAGATCCGGGACCTTGAAACCGCGCAGATCGCGGTCCAGGCGAGCCTGACCGGTCACCTGGTGCTCTCCACCCTGCACACCAATACCGCGGCCGGCGCCATCACCCGCCTGCGCGACATGGGCATCGAGCCCTTCCTGCTGTCGTCCAGCCTCATCGGCGTGCTCGCGCAGCGCCTGGTGAGGGTCCTGAGCCCTGACTCCAAGCAACCCTTCACCGCGGGCGATTACGAGCGGCGCCTGCTGAACATTCCGCCCGAGGAGCCCTCGCCCACTTTGTACCGGCCCGGCCGCGATGCCACCGGTGGCTACCGCGGGCGCTCGGGCATCTATGAGCTGATCATGGTTGATGACGCCATGCGCACCATGATCCACGACGGGGCTTCCGAGCAGGAGGTCGAGCGCCACGCGCGCCACGTGACCCCCTCGATCCGCGACGACGGCCGCGCGAAGGTGCTGCGCGGGGAGACGACGCTCGAGGAAATCCTGCGCGTCACGCGCGAGGACTAGGCAGCTGGGCGCCTTTGAATACACAGCCCTTGAGGCCGGCGGCCGCGAACGCTCCGGCATCCTCGAGGGCGACACGCCGCGCCACATCCGCCAGCTGCTGCGCGAGCAGCAGCTCCTGCCGGTCACCGTCACCGAGGTCGCCCAGAAGGAGGCCAGGCGCCAGAAGGCGTTCAGCTTCGCGCGCAAGGTGTCCGCCGCGGACCTGTCGCTGTTCACCCGCCAGCTCGCCACTCTGGCGCGCGCGGGACTGCCGCTCGAGGAGGCCCTGCTGGCGGTCTCCCAGCAGACCGAGAAGCCGCGCGTGCAGAGCATCGTGCTGGGCGTGCGCGCCAAGGTCATGGAAGGCCACACGCTGGCCGACGGTTTCGCGGAGTTCCCGCGCATCTTCCCGGAGATCTACCGCGCCACGGTGTCCGCCGGCGAGCAGGCCGGGCACCTGGACAACGTTCTCGAGAGCCTCGCCGACTACACCGAGAGCCGCGAGCAGATCCGCCAGAACGTGCTCGCCGCCATGCTCTACCCGATCGTGCTCACGATAATGTGCTTCGCCATCGTCACAGGTCTGCTGGTGTTCGTGGTTCCCAAGGTGGTCTCGGTGTTCGAGTCCAGCAAGGCCAAGCTCCCCCTGATCACGCGCGCGCTGATTGGAACCAGCGATTTCCTGCGGGTATACGGCATCTACATCCTGATCGCCGCGGTGATCGGGGTCTGGGCATTCCGACGCTGGCAGAGGGATCCGGCCGCCAAGCGCAAGTTCCACCTGTTCCAGCTGCGCGTGCCGATCCTGGGCAAGCTGCTGCGGGGCTTCAACACCGCGCGCTTCACCCGCACCTTCAGCATCCTCTCGGGCAGCTCCGTGCCGGTGCTGGAGGCGCTGCGCATAGCCGGCGAGGTGGTGACGAACCTCCCCATGCGCGACGCGGTGAACGAGGCCTCCGCCCGGGTGCGCGAGGGGGCCCCGATCGGGCGCTCGCTCAGCGTCAGCCGCCTGTTCCCGCCCATGACCATCCACCTGATTTCAAGCGGGGAGTCCAGTGGCCAGCTGGAGAACATGCTCGACCGGGCCGCGGTGAGCCAGGAGCGCGAGCTGGACGCCCTGCTCGCGGCCATGATGGGCCTCCTGGGCCCCGCCCTGATCGTGCTCATGGGCGTGTTCGTCATGGGGATCGTGTTCGCGATGCTGCTGCCGATCTTCCAGATGAACAATCTCATCCACTAGCGCGGGCACCCCCGGGGGGCGCTGCGACCGGGAAGCGCTTCACAAACCCTCGCGGACCCGTTGCAGTGGTCACGCGATCTGATTTAACTTCGCGCCGTCTGATTTCTGCGGACTGATCCCGCATGAGCGAGAAGCCAGAAGACGAATTCGAGGACGAGGAAGACGACGAGCCGGTCGCCGAGGACGGCGACGTCGACCTCGACCAGGTCAACAAGGACCTCGACCTTGCCAAGCGCCGCAGTGCCAAGGCGGGCGATCCCGCGTGGCGCCGCCTGGAGAAGATCTTCGAGGCGAAGCACACCGCCGAGCTCACCAGTGACTTCGAGGACTACGAGATCGACCTGCCAGGAGAGCCGCGCAAGCCGCGCCGCAAGCCGCGCGCCAGTTGAAGCTCGCCGCGATCCCGGTCGCGGCGTAGCCGGCGTGGCGCCTCCTCAGCCCACCCAGCGCAGAACCCCCGGCGCCACCTTCGCCTCGCCTTCCTCGTCCTCACGGGGATGTGCGGCTGGATCCAGGCGACGTCCCATAGCGGGGAGAACTCAGGCACGACTGAGATGCGCGGGATGATCATCGAGCTCAAGGAGCCGCGTCCGGGAACCATCGGGGCGGCGGCTTCAATGGAAGTCCCGCGAGCGGGTCAGCAGTTCCCCGAGCAACACTGAGCGGTCAATCAGGCGGTGGGCGATGAGGTGGCATACCCCCTCCTGGTGCTGCAGCTCCCCGTGCACCTCCAGCAGGCGCGACTCAAGCAGCGCCTGGCGCTGCTCGCGCCCCACGCGCTCCCAGACGATGACGTTCACCTGCCCGCTCTCGTCCTCGAGCGTGAGGAAGGTCACCCCGCGGGCCGTGCCCGGGCGCTGGCGCATGAGCACGATGCCAGCCGTGCGCACCTTCGCGCCGTGGGGGGAGCCCTTGAGCTCACTGGCTGACATCAGCGTCGCGGCGGCGAGGCGCGCGCGCAGCAGGGCAAGCGGGTGGCGCCCCAGGGTGAGCCCCAGGGAGGCGTAGTCGGCGACGATCCCCTGGCCTTCCGTGGGCGTGGGTAGCAGCGGCCTGCCCTCGCTAGCCGCGGTGCCGCGAGTTTCGGTGAAATCCAGAGGCAGCGCTCGCTCGGTGCCGGCCACCTCCCAGAAGGCCAGGTGCCGGTTGCCACTCAGGGCGGCGAACGCACCGGCCGCGGCCAGGGCTTCAAGGTCGCCACGGTCCATGCCGGCGCGGGCGCCCAGGTCCTGCACGCTCGCGAAGCCACGCCGGGCGCGCGCCTCGATGAGGCGGCGCGCGCCGGCCTGTGACAGCGACTTCACCAGGCGCAGCCCCAGGCGCAGCGTGGGCCTGCCGTCCTCGCCCCGCTCCAGCGAGGAATCCCAATCGCTCACGCACACGTCCGCGGCGCGCACGGTGACCCCGTGCGCGCGCGCGTCGCGCACCAGCTGCGCGGGGGCGTAGAAGCCCATCGGCTGGGAGTTCAGGAGCGCGCAGCAGAAGGCGGCCGGCTCGTGGTGCTTCAGCCACGCCGAGTCGTACACGAGCAGCGCGAAGCTCATCGCGTGTGAGTTGTGGACAACGAGATTGTTCGCCAGGAAGTTGTGATCTCCCTCGATCTGCAGGTCGTAGGTTGGCTGGCTCCCCTGAGCCTCGATCGATATCACCTTGTCCCAGTGAATATCAGGTGTCGCAGGATGCGACGGTTCCTCAGAACAGGGCGAAGGGCGCGCGCAAGCGACGCGGTCTCCGGCGCGGATGTCCCCCAGTGGCCACCATCCCTCCCCCGTCAGGAAAGGATGCGCGGCCGTCGCACTGATCGTATGGCCCAGCGCGGTGCGCAGCCGCCAGACCTGCTTCACGCCGCTGGCCATTGCCGCCATCACCCGCCGGCGCCTGAGGCGCAGGTCAGGATCGCAGGCGAGTGTGACCCCTAATCGAACCTGGCCCGAGACAACCTCATCAATCCGCACCCACCGGCCCGAGTCCGCATCCACGACCCGCGTCTCGCCCACCACACACTGTGGGAAGCCGTACTCGCCGAAGCCCAGCATCTGCTGGTAGATGCGCTCGGCGAATTCCGCTGGGTAGTTTTTCCTCTTCATGCCCTCGAGCAGCCGCTCGCGAAACGGGTCAAGGCCCCCGGCCCTCTTCCACGCGCCCATCGCGCGGCGCAGGGCATCCGCCTCACCGGGGCTGAAGCCCGCGGCGACGATGGCGATCTGCATCACCTGCTCCTGGAAGATCGGTACCCCGAGGGTGCGGTGGAGCACCTCGCGCACCTCCTCGCCTGGATACTCCACCTTCTCCTGGCCGGCGCGGCGGCGTAGGTACGGGTGCACCATGTCGCCCTGGATGGGACCGGGGCGCACGATCGCCACCTCGATCACGAGGTCGTAGTAACAGCGCGGCTTGAGCCTGGGCAGCATCGCCATCTGCGCGCGCGACTCGATCTGGAACACTCCGACGGTGTCGGCCGCGCAGATCATGTCGTACACCTTCGGGTCCTCGGCCTTGAGCGTGCCGAGTGAGTGGTTAGTGCCGCGATAGGCGTTAACGAGGTGAAAGGCGCGGCGGAGCGCGCTCAGCATCCCCAGCCCCAGCAGGTCGACCTTCAGGAGTCCCAAGTCATTGAGGTCATCCTTGTCCCACTGCACCACCGTGCGCTCGGGCATGGCCGCGTTCTCGACTGGCACCAGATCCTCCAGGAGCCCCGCGGCGATGACGAAGCCGCCGACGTGCTGGGACAGGTGGCGCGGGAACCCGGGGTGGGCGACCAGTTCCTGGGCGAGCGGCAGCAGGCGCTTAAGCCACGGCGCGGACAGATCGAAGCCCGCGGCGCGCATACGCTCGCTCATCGCGGCCGAGCCGTCCCACCACTGCATCACCTTGGAAAGCCTCGCGCTGTCATCGGCGGTAAGTCCAAAGACCTTGCCCAGGTCACGCAGCGCGCTTCGCGGGCGGTACATGATGACGGTGGCGGCCAGGGCCGCCCGCTCGCGCCCGTACTTGGCGTAGACGTACTGCAGCACCTCCTCGCGCCGCTCGTGCTCGAAGTCGATGTCGATGTCGGGTGGCTCGTTGCGCTCGCGCGAGATGAAGCGCTCGAACAGCAGTGAGGCCCCGCGCTGCGGATCGACCGAGGTGATGCCTAAGCAGTAGCACACGCGCGAGTTGGCCGCGGAGCCGCGCCCCTGGCACAGGATGTCGTGGTCGCGCGCCCAGGCGACGATGTCGTGCACGGTGAGGAAGTAAGGCTCGTAACTGAGCTCGGCGATGAGGGCGAGCTCGTGCTCGATCGCCTGGCGCTCCCCCTGGGGCACGCCATCCGGCCAGCGCCAGCGCGCCCCTGCTTCCGTGAGCTCGCGCAGGTACGAGGCCCCCGTGTGCCCCTCGGGCACCAGTTCCCGCGGGTACTCGTAGCGCAGCTCATCGAGGCTGAAGTGGCAGGCATCCGCGAGTTCCACGGTGGCCGCCAGGAGCGCGGGCGGGTACAGCTTCGCCAGCCGCTCCGGCTCACGCAGGTGACGCTCCCCGTTCGGGTACAGCCGCGCGCCGGCCTGGGCGACCGGCACGCTCAGGCGGATCGCGGTGAGCGCATCCTGGAGCGCGCACCGCGCGCGCACGTGCATGTGCACGTCGCCGCAGGCGATGAGCGGCACCTGATGCTGCGCGCCCAGCCGCGTGAGCCGCGCCAGGTGCGCGGCATCCGCGCCCGCCCGCAGCAACTCGACCGCGAACCGCAGCCGCCCGGGGAAGCGCGCGGCGAGCCACTGCGCCTGCTCCGGGGAGCCTGCGCGGTCGGGCAGCCACAGGATGAAGCAGTCGGTGAGGCCCGCGGCTTCCAGGTCCGGGCGGGTGAGGAGGTATTCCCCCTTCACCGCGGCGCGTCGCCCGCGGGTGATGAGGCGGCACAGCTGCGCGTAGCCCTGGCGGTTGATGGCGAGCGCTGCGAACTTCAGGCCGCAGGTCAGCGTGAACTCCGCCCCGACGATCAGCTTCAGCGGCCGCCCCTTCGCGGCCATGTGCGCGCGCACCACACCTGCCACGGAGCACTCATCCGTGAGCGCGAGCGCGCGGTAGCCCAGCATCACCGCCTGCTCGATGAGCTCGTGCGGGTGGGAGGCGCCACGCAGGAAGGTGAAGTTCGAAAGACAGTGCAGCTCCGCGTACGCGGGCACCGCGCCTGGGAGCGCGTTCACCCGAAGATGCCGTGGAGGAACCAGCCGTGGGGCGCGCGGCGCTCGCGGAACACCCACAACCTCACCCCGTGCGCATCCAGGGCGGTGTAGTAATCGCGGGCGATATCGCCCCCATCCCACCAGCCGCTCTCGATGCGCTCCGGCTCGCTGGCGAGGGTGAGCGCGCCGCCCCGTCGGGGCAGGCCCGCGCGCTCCTCGAGCGGCTGGGGCCGCGGCAATAACCACAGCGGCCGCGGGACCGCGGGCGCTGCCACGGCGGTCGCCGGTGGGCGCCCGCTCAGCGGCGGCGGCTCACTTACAGCCCATGAGCGCTCGGGACGATGCCCCTCGAGCACAGTGAGCCCATGCAGCGCGCCTGCGCCTAAGCGGGCGCGCAGCCGCTCGATGAGCTCATGCGCCTCGCTGCCCGGGGCGGCACCGTGCTCGCCGGATCGCCACAGCGCCTGGGCGCCGGCTCCCCGGGGCAGGAGCGTCGCCGCGCGCAGCTCTAGCGCGCGCACCGGCTCGGGCAGGCGGATCGTGTCCAGCTGCACGCGCAGGAGTCCGGCCAGCTGCGCCGCGGCGAAGGCGGGAGCGGCGAGGTTCAGCACGCAGCGGGTGGTCGGGGACAGCCTATGCAGGAGCAGGCAATCCAGCCGCATGACTCCGCTGTGGCGCGCGCGCAGGAAGTGCTCCAGTTCCTCGAGCAGCGGGGTAAGCGCGTTGAGCAGCCAGTCGTGGTTGGAAAGCTCGCAGGTGAGCTCACGCCGGCGGCGGAAGCGTTCACGCGGCCTGAAGAGCCGGCGCACCAGGGGTGTGCTTCCGGTGAGCGCATCGAGGGTGGCCAGCTGGGCCGCCCCAAAGCGACGCGCGAAGCCGGCGCGCGGCAGCCGCAATGCCGCTCCCACCGTGCGCACGCCCGTGCGCCGCAGGCGTTCCACCACGGGCACTGGCCAGCGCAGCACGCTCAAGGGCAATGCCGCGAGTTTCCCGGTCAGCTGGGCGCGCCTGAGCACGGTGAGGGACTGGCCGCCGCGCGCGGCCACCAACGCTGCCATCGGCGTGGGCGCGAATGACAACACCGCCGGCCGCCCCTGGTCCTGGCAGGCCCGCAGCAGCGCGGCACGCATGCCGTCCACGCCCTGGAACAGATGCAGGCTGCCGCGCACCTCCAGGAGCAGCCCGTCGGGAGGCTCAAGACTTACCCGGGGCGTGAAGCCCTGCATGGCGGTCGCAAGCTCACGGAGTTTTTCCTCGCGTTCAAGGCCGGGCAGGTGCAGGCCCGCCCACAACTCGGGGGCGATCTCCCCGGCTGAGGAAGCCGGCTCAAGACCTGCAAGCCGCGGCGCGGTGCGCGCGCTGGGAACCACCGCTGCCGACTCATCGGGCCGTGGCGGGGCGGACTGCTCGGGCCTGAGGCTCATGCGTCCTCCGGCTGGTGCGGGTGCGCAAGCTCCACCACCGAGTGCGTGGACCCCTGGCCCTTGAGGAAGGTGATGCGCAGCGCCGCGGCGGTGGCCTCAAGGCCCAGGCGCAGCACGGCTGGGGAGGATTCGCGCGCCGCGCGACGGGGCCGGAACAACACGCCCAGGGTGCGGCCGCGCTCCGCGGCGAGCTGCAGGCGGCGCAGGTCACGCGCGGGGGGCTGCCGTGCCCAGGCGAGCGCGGCATCGCAGGCGCCGGAGCTAAGCACCTGCCCGAAGGCCCACAGCGGCCGCTCGCCGCCGACCACGGCGACACGATCGAGCACGATCCCGCGTTCGTTGAGGGCCGGGGCGAAGGGCATCAGGGGGGGCGCGACCCACACGCACCAGCGCGCCGCGGTCGCCCGCGTGAGGCAGGCGAGCACGGGCAGCAGCAAGGACAGTTCCCCGCTGCCGAAGCGGGCGATGAGAATCTCGATCAGCCCGCTGCGGGGCCAGCCTCCACCGGGCAGCTGCTCATCAAGCGCCGCGAAGCCACTGGGCAGGACTTCGCGCTTCGCGGCGCTGCGACCGCGCCAGATAGCCGGATGCTCGAGTAACCGAGCCAGTTTTGGATCGCCCATGCCGGCTTATGCGTGAACAGATAAGGACCTCTTGAGGAAACGGTGTGCGCGGCCCTGATGGATTACATCAACCCGGTGGAGCGCCCGCGGCGCACCACGCCCACGACGATCCCCTCGATCAGGAGCGGCTCCTCCTTCAGGTCCACGCGGATCGGCTCGAAGTCGGTGTTCTCCGGCATGAGCCACACGACCGAGCCTTCCTGGCGATAGCGCTTCACGGTGACCTCGTTCTCCAGCCGCGCCACCACGATCTGGCGGCTGCGCACTTCCGGGGTGCGGTGCACCGCCACCAAGTCCCCATCGAGGATGCCCGCATCCTTCATGCTCATGCCGGTGACCTTCAGCAGGTAGTGCGGCCGGGGCTGGAACAGGCCCGGGTCGATCTGCAGGCGCGCCTCGAAGTTCTCTTCCGCGAAGATCGGCTTGCCGGCGGCCACCCGTCCGATGAGTGGCAACCCGATCTGCTCGCGCATGGTGTCCTTCAGCTTGATCCCGCGGGAGGTGCCCGGCACCAAGGCGATGACCCCCTTGCGCGCGAGCGCCCGCAGGTGCTCCTCGGCCGCATTGGCCGAGCGGAAGCCCAGCTCATGGGCGATTTCCGCCCGTGTCGGCGGCATCCCGGTGTCACCGATGAACCGCTGGATGAGCCGCAGGATCTGTGTCTGGCGAGGGGTGAGGTCCGACATGGGTCTGATACCTGTTTATATATACAGTAACTGTGATTATATCCAGATTAGCCGGCACGGCAAGAGGGCAAGGAGCTCATTGCTCAACCGGGGTGAAGCCTCCTTTTAAGCTCAGCGCGGGCCTTGCTCAGGCACCGCTTGCCCATCCCAAGCTAGGCCGCGACCTTTATTTGATCGCACGGGCGGGTGAACAAATTTGTTCGCGCGTCGCGCGCAAATTTTTTAAGGATTCACCTCCGCGCCACACCAAAGCAAACATCCCGCGGCCGATGCGCGTCAGCCGAGAAACTTCGCTTTAAATGTCTTCCGACCCCTGTTAACGTGTCGCGCCGCGAAGACAAGTTGCTGTTTGGAGTTGCATTTCCACGGCAAATTTGATGCAGTTGCGGACGGCGAACGACGGCGGAACTTGCCACCGGAGTCGCTTCTGTTTTAGGACTCCCGAATCAACAAACCCAAAGGGGACGTTTATGAAGTGCGCGAGTGTTGTAAAGGCGGCTGCTGCCGTTGCGATCGTTGTTGGATTGGCTGGTTGCACGGATCTGAAGCCCATGCAGGCTCAGATTGACGATCTGAAGTCGCAGGTTGCTGCGATGAAGACCGACTCGGCTGGTGCGAAGAGCGCCGCTGACGCCGCCAGCAGCGCCGCTGCTTCGGCCGGTCAGGCTGCCAGCGGTGCCCAAAGCACTGCGAACCAGGCCCTGGCCGCCGCTCATGCCAGCCAGTCGTGCTGCGACGCGACGAACGAGAAGATCGACCGGATGTTCAAGCACTCCGTCTCGAAGTAATCGACAGGTCTTGCTGTTGATGCAAACGCCGCGCGAAAGCGCGGCGTTTCTTTTGGGGGACCGAAAACGCGCTTAGTAGCGCACGAGCGCCGAACCCCAAGTGAAGCCGCCCCCGAAGGCTTCCAGCAGCAGCAACTCGCCGCGCTTGATGCGCCCGTCGCGCACCCCGATGTCGAGTGCGAGCGGCACCGAGGCCGCCGAGGTGTTGCCGTGGTCCTGCACGGTGACGATCACCTTCTCCATCGGCATGTCGAGCTTGGCGGCGGTGGCCTGCACGATGCGGATGTTGGCCTGGTGCGGCACCAGCCAGTCGATCGCCGAGCGGCTCAGCTGGTTGGCGGCCAAGGTCTCATCGACCACGCTGCCCAGCTTCTGCACGGCGACCTTGAAGACTTCCCTGCCGGACATCTTGATCGCGAGCTTCGCCCCGAAGCCGGTGGAGACGCCCCCGGCGCAGTAGAGCATGTCGTGGTAGCGGCCATCGGCGTGCAGGTGGGTGGAAAGGATCCCCGGGATCTCGCTCGACTCGAGCACCACCGCCCCGGCCCCGTCGGCGAACAGGATCGCGGTACCGCGGTCCTCCCAGTCGGTCATGCGCGAGAGCGTCTCGGAGCCGATCACCAGCGCCCGCTTGGACTCCCCGCAGCGCACGTACTTGTCGGCGATGGACAGCGCGTACATGAAGCCGGCGCACGCCGTCTCGACACTGAACGCGGGGCTGCCCAGGCAGCCCAGGCGCTTCTGCAGCAGCACTCCGCAATTGGGGAACACCAGGTCCGGGGTGGTCGTGCCGAAGGCGATGAAGTCGATGTCCTCAGGTTTCAGTCCCGCGGCCTCGATCGCGCGCCGCGCGGCGTGCTCGGCGAGGTCCACGGTGGTCTCCCCGTCCGCGGCGATGTGTCGGCGCTCGATGCCGGTGCGCGTGCGGATCCACTCATCGGTCGTGTCGACCATCTTCTCCAGTTCGGCGTTGGTCAGGATCCGCTCAGGTAGGTACGAACCGGTGCCTGAGATACGCGAGTAGATCAACTGGTCATCCCTTGTGCCTGCAATGCCTGGGCGATGTGCGCCGTGAGCCCGCGACGGGCCGCGAGACTCGCCGTGGCGATGGCGCGCGCGAAGGCGACACCGTCAGCCCGGCCGTGGCTTTTTACCACGATCCCGCCAAGCCCGACCATGCATGCCCCGTTGTAGCGCCCGGGGTCGATGCTCGCGGCCGCCCGGCGCAGCACCGGGCGGGCGATCAGACCTGCGATGCGGGAGAGGAACGTGGCCTGGAACTCCTGGCGCAGGCGGTTGCCGATCAGGCCCGCCACGCCCTCGATGGACTTGAGGGCGACGTTGCCGGTGAAGCCATCCGTGACCACCACGTCGACCTTACCGGAGAAGATGTCATCGCCCTCCACGAACCCGACATAGTTGAGCGCGCTCCTCTGCAGGAGGGCATGCGCCTGCTGCACGATCTCGTGCCCCTTCATCTCCTCCTCGCCGATGTTCAGCAAGCCAATGCGCGGGGTGGCGACGCCGTAGACATCGCGCGCGATGATGTCGCCCATCGCGGCGAACTGGCGCAGCTGCTCGGCGGTCGCCTTGGTGTTGGCGCCCAGGTCTAGCATCTGGGTGAGCCCGTTGGCGGAGGGAAAGGCGGAGATGATGGCCGCGCGCTCGACCCCGGGCACGGTCTTGAGCACGAAATGGCCGATGGCGGTGAGCGCGCCGGTGTTGCCGGCGCTGACCGCGGCGGCCGCGCGCCCCTGGTGCACCAGGTCGATAGCCACTCGCATGGAGGAGTCCTTCTTGCGGCGGATCGCCTCGCGGGGCTTCTCCTCCATGGACACGACCTGGCTCGCGCCAACGATCTCGGCGCGCGCGCCGGCGGCGGCGGGGAATTCAGCGAGGGCGGCGTTCAGCAGCGCCGCGTCACCCACGAGCAGCAGGCGTAGCTGCGGGTCGTCCGCCAGGGCGCGCCGCGCCCCGGCAACGTATTCGCGCGGCTCGTTGTCGCCGCTCATCACGTCGATCGCGATCGGCAGCACGGTGAAACCTCTTCAGGTCCCGGACTGACCGGTCCCCAGGGGCTTATTCCTTGTCTTCGGTCTCGGCCGGCTTCTCGATCACGCGCTTCCCGCGGTAGAAGCCATCGGGTGTGATGCGGTGACGCAGATGGGTCTCACCGGACTGCGGGTCGATCGACAGCGCCGGCTTCGACAGGCCGTCGTGCGAACGGCGCATGCCGCGCGTTGACGGGGTCTTGCGGCTTTTTTGAACGGGCATTCTTCAGTACCTCACTCGAAATTCACAGATTCTGTTCAGTCACGTTTCATCAACCGCGCCAGCTGCGCGAACGGGGTCTGCGTCACCTCTGTCACCACTTCCGCCGCCGCGGCGCCGGCGGCGCACGCGTGGCCCTCCTCATGCAACGGCACGATCGGCAGGCTCAGCGACAGCTCCTCCGTGATGAGTTCCGCGATGCTGATGCGACCGCCGGGGGCGAGCATCGGCTCAAGATCCTCAGGCACCCGCGCGGCGTCCGCCTCGGTGGCGACCAGGGCGACCCGCACCTGCGAGTCCACTGGAAACTCCATTGGCCGCATGCAGCGCTGGCACTCAAGCGTCGCGGAGCCACGCACGCCAAGCTGCGCCACGGTAAGGCCTCCCTGGCGCGTGAAGTTCGCGCGCCCCCGGACTTCCCCACCCACGCCACCTTGCAGCGAGCGCAGGCCCGCCAGCTCCCGCAATGGCACGACGAAATCTATCTCGGCCGCGCCATCTGCCAGGCGGTCGACCTCAAGCGGCTTCGACCAGGGCGGCGTCATGGGGCGCGTATGATAGGTATCGAGTCTCCCCAAGTCAAAATCCGCTTTGCCGCTAACCCATTGTTTCTCGAAGGCGATTCGGGTGCCCCCATGAGCGCCCCACCCCGCCTGCTGCTGGCCTCGACCTCGCGCTACCGGCGCGAGCTCCTGGGACGCTTGGGCGTGCCCTTCGACGTCCTCGCCCCGGCGGTCCCCGAGCCGCCGGTCGCAGGCGAACTTCCCGTGGATCGGGCGCGCCGGCTCGCGCTCGCGACGGCACAGGCGGTCGCATCGCTCCACCCCGATGCGCTCGTCATCGGCAGCGACCAGGTCGCCGCCTGTCAGGGACGCGTCCTCGACAAGCCCGGGGACGCCGCGCGGGCCTTCACTCAACTGGCATTCCTCAGCGCCCAGCGCGCGTACTTCCATACCGCCTGCGCGGTCCTGCGGCACGGACAGCCCCCCCAGACACATGTGGATACGACCACGGTGCTCTTCCGCCCCCTGAGCACGCCTGAGATCGAGCGCTACGTCGCGCGCGACCAGCCGTTCGACTGTGCCGGTGGCTTCAAGGCCGAGGCCTTAGGCATCAGCCTCTTCGAGAGCATCGACAGCTGCGACCCGACGGCGCTGATCGGCCTGCCGCTTATCTGGCTCGCGGCCGCGCTGCGGGGCGGCGGTTACCCGTTGCCTTAGGAGACGCCCGGGCCGCGGCCGTGGGGCCGGTGCCGGAACGGTGGCTGCCGCGCCGCTCCGGCTTCCTCATGGTGGTGAGCTGGTCGACGATCGCGCCTAGGTCCGGCGGCAATGGGGTATTGACGCTGAACTGCCCGCCCTCGGGCCAGTTGAAACTGATGCTATGCGCGTGCAGGAACATGCGTTTGAGGCCCAGCGCGCGCATCGACTCGTTGAAGGCCGGGTCCCCGTACTTCTCGTCCCCGGCCACCGGATGTCCCGCGTGTGCCGCGTGCACACGGATCTGGTGCGTGCGCCCGGTCTCGAGCATCACCTCCAGCAAGGTGGCGATGCGCCCAAAGAACTGCACGGGGCGAAAACGGCTGACCGACTCCTTGCCGCCCTCGGCCACCTTCACGGTGCGCTCGCCGCCGACGCGCGTGTCAGTGCGCAGCGGCACGTCGATGCGCTTGTCCCCCAGGTCCCAGGGCCCCTTCACCAGGGCGAGGTAGCGCTTCTCGAAGCCGTCCTCGCGCAGCAGCGCGTGCAGGGTGCGCAGCGTCGCGGCGCGCTTGGAGATCAGGAGACACCCGCTGGTGTCACGATCCAGCCGATGCACCAGCTCGAGCGTCTCATCCGGACGCAATGCGCGCAGCGTCTCGATCACCCCGAAGCTCACCCCGCTGCCGCCGTGCACGGCGATGCCCGCGGGCTTGTCGATCACCAGCAGCCGCTCATCCTCGTGGATAACTGACTTTGCGATGCGCTCATGCAGCGCATTGGAGGGCCGGGATATTCTCGGCTCCGGAGACGCGAGGTTCACCGGCGGCACGCGGATTTTGTCGGCGAGCACGAGGCGGGTTTCCGGGCTTGCCCGCTTGCCGTTCACCCGTACCTCGCCCTTGCGAATGATGCGGAAGACCCGGCTGCGCGGGAGGCCGCCTAGGCGCTTGTGGATGTAGTTGTCCAGCCGCTGGCCGGCCTCGTCCTCGGTCACCTCGAAGTGCTGTACCGCGGGGCGAACCTGAGGGATATCCTGTTCTTCCAAGGGACCTTCCGCGTAAGGCGTTGTTTTTACAACGCTCTGTCGAGTATACTCCGTGGGCCGTGCCCCTTGGGGGCACGCACCAGTGGTAGCGGTTTACGCCGCCTCCCGTTTTAGTTGGACCTCTTGAATCGAGGCCATCGCATTGGGCCGCCAAGGTCGCGCCATCTGCGTCGAATCTCACAACCTGAGACTTCCGCAGCTAAGCGTCATCGGTCGAGTTCACCGAAGGTTTCATTTCCGACTGCCCTTAACGAGGCAGTCACTCAACGTGAAGAACGAGATTCGCTCTCATTCGCCAGTTTTGAACCTTCGCTGCCGCGGACATGAAGTCCTGCGGCCTCCCACCGTTTGCTTGCCGGCCCCTTACCGCACAGTAGGGGCACATGAAGAGAATGCTAGTGAATGCAACTCAGGAAGAAGAGTTGCGAGTCGCTCTGGTTGATGGACAGAAGCTGTTTGACCTGAGTATCGATTTACCTTCCCGCGAACAGAAAAAAGCCAACGTCTATAAAGCCCGGATCTCGCGCGTAGAGCCCTCGCTCGAGGCGTGCTTCGTCGACTATGGCGCCGATCGTCACGGGTTCCTCCCGCTCAAGGAAGTTTCCAAGGAGTACTTCCGCCAGTCCGCCCAGGGCGGACGCGGCAACATCCGCGACCTGCTCACCGAGGGTCAGGAACTCGTCGTCCAGGTCGAGAAGGAGGAGCGTGGCACCAAGGGCGCCGCTCTCACCACCTTCATAAGCCTGGCCGGACGCTTCCTGGTACTCATGCCCAATAGCCCACGCGCCGGTGGGGTCTCCCGCCGCATCGAGGGCGAGGACCGCGACCAGATGCGCGAGGTCATGGCGCAGCTGAAGATCCCCGACGGCATGGGCGCCATCGTGCGCACCGCGGGCGTCGGTCGCTCCGCGGAGGAACTGCAGTGGGACCTGGACAATCTTAAGACCCAGTGGGACCAGATCGACGCGGCTGGCAAGGACCGCGCCGCCCCGTTCCTGGTGTTCCGCGAGTCCGATGCCGTCACGCGCGCCATGCGCGACTACCTGTCCGACGACGTCGGCGAGGTGCTCGTGGACGACCAGGGAGCCTTTCAGAAGGCCCAGGAATACATGCAGCGCTTCATGCCGCCCGAGTCGCAGCGGCGTCTGAAGATGTACGTGGATGACATCCCGCTGTTCACCCGCTTCCAGATCGAGAGCCAGATCGAATCCGCCTACGCGCATAAGGTCTCGCTGCCCTCCGGCGGCAGCATCGTCATCGACTACACCGAGGCCCTGGTCTCGATCGACATCAACTCCGCGCGCGCCACGCGCGGCAGTGATATCGAGACCACCGCCACGAACACCAACCTCGAGGCGGCCGATGAGATCGCCCGCCAGCTGCGCATCCGTGACATCGGCGGCCTGATCGTCATCGACTTCATCGACATGGAGTCGACCAAGAACCAGCGTGATGTCGAGGACCGCCTGCGCGATGCCATGAAGATGGACCGCGCTCGCATCCAGATCGGGCGCCTCTCGCGCTTCGGGCTCCTGGAGATGTCGCGCCAGCGACTGCGGCCCTCGCTCGATGACACAAGCCAGGTCGTATGCCCGCGCTGCGTCGGCATCGGCAGCATCCGCAGTGTCGAGTCAATGACGCTCGCCGTGCTGCGGCTGATCGGCGAGGAACTGCGCAAGGACCGCACAGCGCGCGTCATCGTGCAGGTCCCGGTACCGGTGGCCACATACCTTTTCAACGAGAAGCGCGAGTGGCTGCGCACGCTCGAAAGCAGGAACTCGACCGAACTCTTCATCGTCCCGAACGAGAATCTCCAGACCCCGGATTACTCGATCCGGCGGGTGCGTGATGACGAGATGGAGATGCCCGAGAACAAGCAGGCCACCTATCGGATGCCTACCTTGGCTGAGGTGGCGGAGCCGGGCGCGCTCAAGGCCGTGAACCCGAACATCGAGGCTCCCGCAGTCGCCACCCTGCTGCCGGCGACCTCCGCGCCCAGTACCGCCCCCGTCCCCGTCGTCGCGGCCCCCGCCCCCGTGGCCGCCCCGCTCGCCGCCACTGGCGGTGGCTTCTGGTCACGCTTCAAGAAGATGCTGGCCGGCGACCCGCCGCCGGCCGCAGCGCAGCCCGCGCCGGCTGCGAACCCCGCGCCGCCCAGCCGCGAGCCGCGCCGCGATGACAACCGCCGCAACGACGGGCGGCGTGATCGTGGTCGCTCATCCTCCTCCCGCCAGGCCGATGGTGCGCGCCGTGATCGCAGCG
>JANYBG010000020.1 GCA_025360865.1 Pseudomonadota bacterium
CGCACGAATTGGCGGCGGCCTTCATGGCCGGCACCTACGGTCGCATCGACGGCCGACCCGGAATCCTCCTCACGATCCCCGGACCCGGCTTCGCGTTCGCGCTTCCGGGGATCGCCGAGGCGTGGCAGGACTCAGCCCCACTGCTGCATATCGTGTCGGCGGCTCCCGGCGGCCCGCACGCGCGCCACCGCCACCAGGCGCTCGACCAGAACGCGCTCGCCCGCCCCATCACCAAGGCGATGTTCGGGGTCAGCGATCCGTCGCGACTGGCCGAGACGGTGTGCCAGGCCTACGAGACCGCCCGCGATGGTGAACCAGGCCCTGTGATCCTGCAACTCGGGGAGAACGCCGAGACAAGCGTCAGCATTCACTCCGCTGACGACCGGTCGGCCGCCGCGGCGATCTGGGTGCGCATCCATAACGCGCGCAGACCGGTCCTGATGCTGGGCCAGGGCTGCGCCAGGAGCGCGGCGCGCATCCGCGCCTACGTGGACAGAACCGGCACCCCCGTATTCAGTAGTGCCTCCGGCCGCGGCATCCTCCCGGAGGATTCTCCCTGGTGCCTGGGGTACGACAGCCTGCGCGGCTCGACCGAGCAGCTGAACGCCTTCCTCAATGAGGCGGACCTGGTGATCGCCCTTGGCACGCGGCTGGCGTTCAACGGCACCGGCGGCTTTGAACTGAAGCTCCCCCCGGGGCGACTGGTGCACGTGGACGCATCCGCCTCGAGCCTCAACGCGATCTATCCGGCCGCCGCGGTCGCGGTGATGCGCGCGGAGGAATTCCTCGCGATGCCCGCGAGCGGGGCGGCCGCGCGCACCGCCTGGACCGCGCAGCTCGTGGGTCCCTGGCGCGAACGCATCGGCTCGGTACAGGACCGTCCGGCGGAACCTGACATCGCGGGCGCCACGCCCAAGGCGTTTTTCGACGCGCTGCGCGCCCAGCTGCCCGATGCGGCCCTCGTCGTCACCGACAGCGGCCTGCACCAGGTGATGGCGCGCCGTTACTTCGAAGTGCGCCACGCGCACGGGCTCCTCCTGCCCACGGACCTGCAATCGATGGGATTTGGCCTGCCCTCGGCGCTGGCGGCAAGACTTGCCGCGCCGGACCGTCCGGTGGTCGCACTGATGGGGGATGGCGGCATGCTCATGAGCGGGCTGGAGCTGGCCACCGCGGTGCGCGAGGGAATCGACCTCACGGTCATCGTCTTCAACGACGGCTATCTCAACCAGATACGCCTGCAGCAACTGAGCGATGCCGGCCGCGAGCACGGCGTGACACTGCCGGTGATGGATTTTCACGCGCTCGCCGCGGCGGTCGGCGCCGAGCACGTCAGCTGTGCGCCCGGGGACCTGGCGGGGCTCGCGCGCGCGGGGCGCGGCACCGGCGTTACCCTCATCGAGGTACCCGTGACCGACAGCCGTTCGATCGCCAGCGTCGCTGCCCGCAGTCGCGTCAAGGGCTACGTCCGGCGCGTGCTGGGCACGCGAACACGCGGGCTTCTGCGGCGCTGGTTCCGTCGCTAGCGAATGGAACCCGCATGACCTGCCCGCGACGGCAACAGGGAATCACCCGGCGAACCGTACTCGCCGGTGCCGGGGTGGCCGCGCTTGCCGTGACGATCGGCGCGAAGGTCGCTACCCAGCGACTGCGGCGCAGCTCGTACGAGAATGGCGCGGGGCTGCCCGCGCAGGCGCCTGAGATCGTGAGCATGGTCGACAAGATGCCCCACCGGCGCTTCGGGGCCACGGGACTTGAGGTTTCCGAGATCGGTTTCGGCGCGTGGGGGATCGGCAGCCAGGCCTACGGCGCGGTGGCGCGCGCGGACTCGCTGCGGGCGCTGGCGCGCGCGGAGGAGCTGGGCTGCAACCTCGTGGATACGGCCATGGTTTACGGGGACTCGGAACTCGTGCTGGGGGAATTTCTCAAGGATCGCCGCAGCCGCTGGATCGTGGCCACCAAGTACTCGTACCAGCCCGCTGGGATGATCGCGACCGTGGAAGCGCAGCTCAGGCGCCTGGGGACCGAGGTCATCGATTACTACCAGCTGCACGCGATGCCCGAGGACGACCGCACCTATGAGGAACTCTTCAGGCTGAAGCGGGCCGGCAAGGTGCGCTTCGCCGGTGTCTCGCTGTACGCCGCCCACGACATCGACCAGGTGCTGGCCCAGCCGCTCCTGGATGGCATCCAGGTACGCTTCAGTCTCATGGACCCCGACCCGTTCCTGCGGCGCGTCGCGCAGCTGAGGAATAGCCGGCTCGCGGTGCTGGTGCGATCGACCCTCAAGGAGGGCTTCCTCACCGGCAAGTTCGCCCGCGATGCCACCTTCCCGGCCGCGAGCGACCAGCGCCACAGCTGGAGCGCCGCGCGGATCGCGCAAACCGTGGACGCGGTGGAGCGGTTCCGGTTCCTGGAGGCGCAGGCGCATTCCATGGTGCGCGCCGCGGTCGCCTACCCCCTGTCCTTCCCGGAAGTCTCGACGGTGCTCCTGGGCACGAAGAGCCCCGCGCAGGCCGAGGAGAACTTCGGCGTGATCCCCGGCGCGCGACTCAGCGCCTCGAGTCTTGAGCGGGTGCGCGAACTGCAGGAGGAAATGGACCTCGGGGGACGCCGCACACCCGCCTCACTCCTCAAGCGCATCCTCGGCCGCTACTGACTAGCCCGCTATCGGGCCGAGCCGGTAATCTACCCCCGTGCTCAAGATCTGCATCGTCGGCGCCGGGGCCATCGGCGGCTGTCTCGGAACCCGCCTGGCGCGAACCGGCGCGGTGAGCGTGAGCGCGCTCGCGCGCGGGGCGACCCTCTCCGCGCTGCGCGATCATGGCTGGCGACTGCACGACAAGGGTCAGACGCTTGTGGCGCCCGCCGCCCTCGCTTCCGATGACCCGAAGGCACTTGGGCCCCAGGATCTCGTGATCCTGACACTCAAGGCTCCCGCCCTGCTGCTGATCGCGCCGACACTCGTACCCCTGCTGGGTCCGGACACGGTCATCCTCTCGGCGATGAACGGGGTGCCCTGGTGGTTCAGTCATGGCCTCGCCGCCCTGGGTGAGGCGCCACTTTCCAGTGTCGATCCGGGTGGGGTCATCGCCGCGGCGCTGCCCGCGGAGCGCGTGGTCGGCTGCGTGGTGCACATGAGCGCATCCACCAGCGCCCCGGGGGTCGCCGTCGCGCGCATGGGGCGGCGCCTGATCATCGGCGAGCCGGCCGGCGGCGAGTCCGCGCGCGTTGGCGCACTCGGGGAGACCCTCACGCAGGCGGGTTTCGATGTCATCCGCTCGCCGCGAATCCGCTATGAGATTTGGTACAAGCTGTGGGGGAACATGACGATGAATCCCATGTCCGCGCTCACGGGCGCCGACATGGGCCAGGTCCTGGGCGATCCCCTGCTGCGGGACTTCAGCGCCGCGGCGATGCGCGAAGCGGCTCTCGTGGGCGAGCGCATCGGCTGCGCGGTCGCCGAGTCCGCCGAAGACCGCCAGCAAGTGACGCGAAAACTCGGCGCCTTCAGGACTTCCATGCTGCAGGACGTCGAGGCCTCGCGGCAGATCGAGCTCGACGCGCTCGTCGGGTCGGTGCGCGAGATGGCCGCGCGCGTCGGCGTCGCCACGCCCATGATCGATGCGCTGTTCGGGCTCACGCGGGTCTTCGGTCGCGTGCGCGGAATCTACCCCCAGTGAAAACAGCGCGCACGCGCTGAAAAATAAACTCGGAATTACGAAAAACGCGCTCGCGCGCGCGCGCGACGTGTCGCTGAATGCGCACGTCGCTCTGTCGAGACATTTGAAATGCGCGCACTCAAACGCTTTACTGCGCCCGACGCAGAGGTGGCGTCGCCACCGCGCATCGCGCGGTAGTGCGTCCACTGCAAGGAAAGCAACCCGTCGCACGACGGGGACGCAGGAGCACCGCCTCAACGCGGCGATGCCTGTTCCACCGTACCCGGTACGGTGGAACAGGCATCTGATTCGGCAAGCGTGACCGTGAGATCGCGCCGCCGGCCTGTTCACCCCTCCGTGCTCCACGATGAAGTTCAAGGGGACGCACGTGACTCAAGTATTCTCGATCCCGCGCGCGCCGCGTTGGCGCGCGCTCCTCAGCTCTTTGGTTTTCGCTGGTGGGCTAAGCGCCCTGCAAGGTGCCGCGCACGCCGACACCGCCACACTGACCATCTCGGGCACTCCGCCCAGCGCCATCACTGCCGGCAGTTTCTATTCGTTCACGCCGACGGTCGCGGGCGCCAACGGACGCCCGCTGTCCTTCGCGATCGTGCAGAAGCCGTCGTGGGCGAGCTTCAGTGGCACGACCGGGACGCTGTCCGGGACACCCACGACGGCGAACGTGGGCGCGTACAAGGACATCGAGATGGCCGTCTACAACGGTCTCGCCTCCGCGGTCGGCAGGAACTTCTCGATCCAGGTCGCGGCGAGTGGCACCAGCACCCCCCCGCCGGTGACGCCGCCGCCTCCGCCTCCCCCACCGCCAACCTCATCGGGCACGGGGAAGCTCACGATCTCCGGTACTCCGCCCAGCACCATCAGTGCCGGCCGTGCCTATTCGTTCACGCCGACGGTCGCGGGCGCCCACGGGCGCACCCTGTCCTTCGCGATCGGGCAGAAGCCGTCGTGGGCGAGCTTCAGCGGCACGACCGGGACGCTGTCCGGGACACCCACCACGGCGAACGTGGGTGAGTTCAGGGACATCGAGATCGCCGTCTACAATGGTCTCGCCTCGGCGGTCGGCAGCACGTTCTCGGTCACGGTGACCTCCTCCGGAACTTCCCCGCCGCCGGCGGACAAGGTGACGATATCGGGCACGCCGGCGAACTCGGTGGTCGCCGCCAGCGCCTACCGCTTCCAGCCGACCGCCACGGATTCGGTCGGCAAAGCGCTTTCGTATTCCGTGAGAAACGCGCCCCCCTGGGCGAGCTTCAGCATCGCGAACGGCGCACTCTCGGGCACGCCCACGAGCTCCGAGGTCGGGACCTATTCAGGCATCGTCGTGAGCGCGAGCGATGGCACGGCCTCGAACTCCCTGCCCGCGTTCGCCATCCAGGTGAAGAGCCTGGTGGCGGCGACCGGCTCCGCCACACTCAACTGGGTCGACCCGACCCGGAACACCGACGGCAGTGCGCTGACGAACCTCGCCGGCGTGAACATCCACTACGGTAGCTCGTCCTCGAACCTTTCCCAGGTCATTCAGGTGGGCGGCGCCGGACAGTCGACGTACACGATCAGCAACCTGGGCTCGGGGACCTGGTACTTCGAGGCGGCCGCGTACACCACGGCCGGGATCGAGGGCGCGATGTCCCCGCTGGAAAGCAAGTGGATTCCATAGAGGATCAACCGCGGCTGAGCGAAGCGCGCCCGCCGGGGCGATGGGGCTTACGAGTCCCAGCTCCAGTCACTGGCGTGCGCACGGCAACCGCCGCCGGGAGTCTCCTTCCACGCGCGCCCCCGGATGATGCGTCCGCTGGGGGCGCCCGTGGCCTCACCGGCGCGCAGCGCGCGCACGCCATTGATCCACACGTCCTCGACTCCCGTGGCCAGCTGGGCCGGCTTCTCATAGGTCGCGTGGTCCTGGACCGTGCGCGGATCGAAGATCACCACGTCGGCGAAGTTTCCGGCCTTGAGCATGCCACGGTCCTTCAGTGACAGCGTCCGCGCCGGCAGGGCCGCGAGCTTGCGCACGGCCTGTTCGAGGGTGAGCGCGTGCTCGTCGCGCACGTACTTGGCCAGCACGCGCACGAAGTTGCCGTAGGCGCGGGGATGGTTGTTCGACTTGAGGAACACCCCTTCCGGTGCCGGGGCTTCCTCGTCGGAGTCGAAACTCACCCAGGGGAGTGCGACCTGGCGGCGCACGTTGTCCTCGGACATGAGGAAATACGCCACACCCACGCGCGAGCCGTCCTCGATGACGAGGTCGATCGCCGCATCCTCAGGGGTCACGCCCCGGGACTGTGCGACCTCGGCGAGCGTCTTGCCGGTCAGGGGTTTGAGCGCTGAGTTCTTGAACGCGAGCAGCAGCATGCCCTTGGCGCCCGCGGCGCCATAGAGGTTCTCCCATGAAGGCGACGGGTCACGCATCTCGGCGATCACGCGGGCCCGGGTCGCCGGATCCTTGAGCCGCGCGATCCAGGCCTCGAGTCCGCCGCTTTGCACCCAGGGTGGCATGGCCGCATCGAGGCCGGTGGCGCCCGCGGTATAGACGTACATGTCCGCGGTGAGATGCACGCCCTGGGAGCGCGCGCCCTCGATCGTGTGGATCAGAGGGGCGATCTTGGGCCAGTTGCGCTGCCCCGCGACCTTCAGGTGGAAGATCTCCGCCGGTGCGCCCGAGGCCTTGGAGATGTCGATCGTCTCCTGCACCGCCTCGATCAGGCGATCACCCTCGCTGCGCATGTGGGCGCTGTAAATGCCCCCGCAGCGGGCCGCCTCACTGGCCAGCTCGATCAGCTCCGGGGTCTTCGCATAGGTGTTGGGCGCGTAGATGAGGGCCGTGGTCACTCCCATCGCCCCTTCTTCCATGGCCTGGTGCACCAGCTGGCGCATCCGCTCCAGTTGCTCGGGGGTCGGCTGGACATCGACCTCGCCCAGCACGTTGGTGCGAACCGTGCCTGCGCCGACATAGGAGGCGACGTTCGGCGTGACGCCGCGGCGTTCGAGCCCGTGGAGGTATTCCCCGAGCGTACTCCAGTCGATGTCGTACTTGATGTCACCCTCGCGCTGCAGCGCCAGGGTCTTCATCGTCGGGGTGAGCGGCCCCATCGAATCCTCGCCCAGCACCTCGAGCGTCACGCCCTGGCGAAGATCACTGAGCGCTCGCCCGTCCACTAGAAGTGACTCCTCAGGGTGCGCCAGCATGTTGACGAAGCCGGGGGCGACCGCCTTGCCGCGGGCGTTGATGCGCTCACGCCCCATCAACGGAGCCTTGGGCCCCACGTACGCGATCCGATCGCCCAGCAGGCCCACGTCACCGACGAAACCGGGGTTCCCGGAACCGTCATACACCGTCGCCCCGGTGATGAGGACGTCGTAGTGATCGGCGGTGGGGGCTGGGGAGGCGCCCGCCGGGTTGAACGGGAGCGCGAAAGCGGCGAGAAAAGCCAGGGTCAGGATGTCGCGAGATGTCATAAGACCTCCACCGTGCCGGACCGGGAGGATAACACCGGCACCGATGACGGGCCGCGGCTGGCGGATCGCGCCAGCGGCGGCCCCTCTCGCTTCGCGATCTAGTGCCCGGTCGCATCCCCGCGGCGGCTGGCCTCGAAGAGGAACCAGGTGCGCCGCTCGGTCTCATCGATCCAAACCTCGATCAGGCTGGTCGTGGCGCTGTCATGGTGTTCGTCACACACGTCGTGGACCTCGCGCAGGCGCGCGGCGAGTTCCTTGTTGTCCTCACGAAGTTCCGCGAGCATGTCCAACGGCTCCACGTAGTCCGCGTCATTGTCCGAAACGCGCTGCAGGCGGGCGATGTCCCCGATCGAGCGCAGCGTGTTGCCGCCGATCTTGCGGATGCGCTCGGCGATCGGGTCGGTCATCGCGTAGAGCTGGTCCGCTTGCTCATCGAGCAGCAGGTGGTAGTCGCGGAAATGCGGCCCACTCATGTGCCAGTGGAAGTTCTTGGTCTTGAGGTACATCGCGAACACGTCGGCGAGGATCGCGTTCATGCCACCGGCGATGTCGCGCGTCGCGCCGGGCTTCAGGTCCGTGGGCGTGACCAGTGGGCTCCTGCGGCGCTTCTTGAGGTCGTCTCGGCTGCTGCTCGTTTTCTTGGCCATTGATGAATTCCCGGTGATGAAATGCGGATCGAACTGATTCTCGAGGCGACTCAGGCTCGCAGGGCGGGGGCGCCGCGCCTGATAACTGAATAATAAGGGCACGCTCGCCGGAGGCAATAGGTGCTCTCCGGATGCAAGCGCAAGTCAATGAATTGTTGGCGCTCCCACCAGAACCACGCGTCGGTCAGCGTCCGCGGGCAGCACGCTGCGCTGAGTAACCGCCAAACAGGGCGATCATTTCGCGGTTGAACGCCGGAATGTCCGCGGGCATGCGGCTGGTGACGAGGTTCTCATCCACCACGACTTCCGCGTCGACCCATTCGCCCCCGGCGTTCTGGATATCCGTGCGCAGCGAGGGCCACGAGGTCATGCGGTAGCCTTCGGCCGAGCCGCTCTCCACCACCGTCCAGGGGCCGTGACAGATCGCGGCGACGGGCTTGTCGGCGTCGAAGAAGGAACGCACGAACGCGACCGCCTTGGGCAGCACGCGCAGCGCATCCGGATTCATGACCCCGCCGGGAAGCAGAAGCGCGTCGTAGCGCTGCGGATTGGCCTCGTCCAGCTTCTGGTCGACATCGACGCTGAGGCCCCAGTCCTTATGGTTCCAGGCCTTGACCTCACCCGACTTCGGGGAGATCACCTCTGTGATGGCTCCGGCGGTATCCAGGGCCCGACGAGGATCGATCAGCTCTGATTGCTCAAAGCCATCCGTCGCGAGGATGGCGATGCGTAGCCCCTCAAGATTCAGTTTTGCCATCCGCTATACCCAGTCCAGCCTGTCGCGAAGAGGTGCGACAGTAGAGGGTGGCCGCCAAGGTGTCAGCGGCTGGCGGGAGTCACTTGGCGTCGGTGGTCGCCTACGCTGGGTGATAGCGCGCCGCAACAGGCCCCGTGCGGGAAAACGCCGTTGCGCCCATGCGGCTGTGACCCGAGCAAGTTGACCGCGGCGGGTCATGTCCTGGAGGCGGTGCCTCCTGATCACGACATGAATGCGGCGCGAAACACTCCTTCACGGGGAGGATGCCCCCGTCCGTCGGCGGGAACGCGAGGTTACCGCAGCCTGCGCCGCCGACCCGGGTATCCCCGCGCACGGCGCGCAGAGTGCAGGCGCCGGCGCCGGCGGGCGCACGAGCTCCGGATGATTGAGTTGGCGCCGGCACTCGCGCCAGTCCGGCAGCAGTGTGTCCATGAACCCGTGGAAGCGCTGGTTGTGGTGAGCCTCGAAGAAGTGCACCAGTTCGTGCACCACCACGTACTCAAGGCACGCAGGGGGCTTGCGGATTAGATCGAGGTTGAGACAGATGCGCCGCGCCCGGGCGTTGCAGCTGCCCCAGCGGGTCTTCATCTGGCGGATGCGCACCTCGGCCACCTTGATGCCGAGTCGTTCCTCCCACCGGGCAACCAGTACGTCCAGCCGCGCGCGCAGCTGCCGCTGGTACCACGCGCGCAGAAGATCGCGCCGGGCGCCAAAATCGGCACCTGGGGGGACGCGCAGCGCGAGGGTCGCATCGGTCGGCCGCGTGACCTGGGAGCGGCCGGGGATCTCGTTGATCTCAAGCACGTGGGGCCGCCCCTGGAAATAGTGCACCTCGCCTGAGACGAAGCGCAGGCGCGTGCGAACCTCGCTTCGCGCGAGCTCCGCGCGCTTGCGGACGATCCAGCCGAAGCGGGATCGGACGAAGTCGCGCACGGTGCTCTCGTCCAGACGCATAGGGACCGCCACGCGCACGTCCCCGTGCGGCGCGTGGACCCCGATGCGCAGGTTCTTGATGTCCTTGCGCACGAACTCCATGGGGATTCCACCCACGCTCCACAGCAGCCTCGTCCGCGCGGGCGTGTTCTTCGTGCTCACGCGGCGAAGTCTAGCTGTGTCGCGATGGATCCGGTCATGTTCGTGGAATCAGCACGAGTGCGCGGCAACGCCGCCGCGCGAGCTCACCCTCGTGTACGATCTGAGCGGCCCCTGGTTCAGTTGACCCCGAAAACTTTGTTTAACCTAGGCTGGGGCTATTTGCCCGCGTTTTTCCATCGGCATCCACGTGGGGGGGCTTCATGCGTCGAGCACTCAGCGCGCTTGCCGGACTGGCGGCGATCATGGCAGCAGGACCCCAGGGGTTCGCCAGTGTCAGCGCCACTGCGGACCTGGTGATCATGGATGCGCGCATCTACACCCAGTCGCCCGACCACGCCTATTCGCAGGCCCTGGCCGTCAAGGACGGCAAGATCGTGTTCGTCGGGACGAGCGCGGCGGCGACCCGATGGGTGGGCGCGGA
>JANYBG010000045.1 GCA_025360865.1 Pseudomonadota bacterium
TGAAGTCATCTCCGTGTCGATGAAACCGGGGGCGACGGCATTGACCGTGATCCCGAGCGGCCCCACCTCGCGCGCGAGCGAGCGGGTGAAGCCGATGAGCGAGGCCTTGGTCGCCGAGTAGACCGACAGGCCGTGGTACCCGGTGGAGGCCACCACGGAGGACATGTTGATGATGCGTCCGGCCTTCTCGCTCATCATGGCGCGCACGACCGCCTTGGTCAGGATCATCGGGGAAATCGTGTTGAGGCGCACGAGGCTCTCGATCTGGTCCTCGCGCATCATCGCCAGCACCCCCGCGGTGCCGAGGCCCGCGTTGTTGACGAGCCCGTACAGGGCGCCGAATTCCTTGCGCAGGCCCGTCACCAGAGCCGGGATCTCCTGGGTCTTCAGCAGGTCGAACGCGCGGAAGTGCAGCGCGCCCGCCGCGGCGCTCGTCGCGGACGCGATGGCCGATCGCAGCGGCTCGGTCGGGGAGCGGGCGATGGCGATCACCTGGTAGCCCGCCGCGGCCAGCGCGGTGGCGATCCCAAGCCCGAGGCCGCGGCTTGCGCCAGTGACGATGACGTTACGCACCGGGACGCACCAGCTTCCCCGCGGCCGAGACTTCCAGGAACGGCACGATGCGAATCATGGCCGGCACCTTGAAGGGGGCGAGCGCCGCCCTGCACCTCCGGGTGAGTTCCTGGGTCAGCGCCGGTGCGCTCGGACGCGAGCCCTGGCCTGGGACCTCGTCCGCGAGCACGATGTCCGCGGTGACGATGGCGCCGGTGATCGCGTTGCGGCGCGCCTTCACCAGCGACATGCGCACCCAGGGGTGGGTGTTGATCACGGCCTCGACCTCCTCCGGATGAACCTTCTGGCCGCCGACATTGATGACTCCACCCCGCCGGCCCGCGAAATAGTAACGCCCGGCGCGCAATTCGACCCGGTCACCGGTGTCGACAAAACCATCGGGCTGCCTGATCGCCTCCATGCCCTCGCCCAGGTAGCGCTGCGCGGCGCCCGGGGAGCGGATCCACAGGGTGTCTTCGGGCACGCGCATGTCGACCCGCCCGCCAGGCGCTCCGACCAGGCTTTCCGGGAACCCCGCCTGTCCGTCCCGCACCTCGAAGGCGACGCCCGCCTCGGTCGAGGCGAAGGCATGCGCGACGATCGCCTGTGGGAAGCTCGCCCGCAGGCCATCGAGCACGGCCTGGTCGGCGATCTCGCCGGAAAGGCGCACGTAGTAGGGTGATATCTGCCCGGCGGCGCCGCTCATGAGCGCCTGCCTCCAGTGCGAGGGAGTACCCGAGATATGGGTCACACCGGCCGCGGCGACGCGCCCGAGGAACTCGACCATCGGCTCCTTGGCCGCCGACAGCACCAGGGATCCCGCGTGCAACGCGCGCAGGAAGATCTGCAGCCCGCCGTAGCGGCGGATGTCATAGAAGGTGCTCCAGATGAGCGGCCGCGGCGGCGGGCTGGTCCCGACCAGGGCGCTCGTCAGGCTTTCGAGCGTGTGCAGGACCAGCTTAGGCGCCCCGGTCGTGCCGGAGGTGAGCAGGATCCATTCGGTCGCGATGCCGCCAGCGCAGGCCACGGCTGCCTTCGCAAGCGCCGGGGCCGCTTCGATGACGATCGGGATGCCGGTCGTCGCGGCCGCCGGCGTCCCGGCATCCCTCACGCAGGCGTCCGCGCCGGCGGTGGCGATGAGGCCGGGATAGTGTTCCACCGGCAGATCGGGCGTGCACAGGATCATCCGCCGCGCGATGCCATCCAGCTCGATCAGCGCAAGCGCCGCGGTCAGCTGGTCCTGGACCGCGATGAGGACAGAGCGTCCGCGCAGATTCTCCAGGGCCCCTGCCAGGCACGAAGCGCCCGCGAGATCACCGAGGTCGATGTCGCGCTGTGCGGTCTTCAGCCGAGGGGCCGGGAGGCCCGCCGCGCGCAAGGACACCCACAGCGAGCGCCCCTCATTTCGCAAAGTTTTCGTACAGCTTCACGAAGTCGCCGAAGGTGACGGGAAACTCGACGGCATCGGAGGCGTTGAAGGGATCGATTCCCAGGGAATCCTCGAGGCGCGCGACGATGATGGCGAAGCTCAACGAATCCAGGCCCGACTGCACGAGCTTGAGCTCGTCCGACAGCGCGGAAAGCGTCCGCTCCTGCTCGACGGCGACCTGCTGAAATTGCGACGTGATCGTTGACCTCACCGACATCTCTTGCGCTCCATTGGCTGTGCGTTTTTCTGGACCGTATCTTATCGCGTGCGCCCTGAGGCGATGCGCTGAACTGGCATCCGGTTGGGTTAACGCGCCGCGTGAAGTAACGCACTGATACTAAACAATAATTCCAAACACTGTCGATGACGCGACGAGCCAGCTGTCGCCGGCCGGCCGCAGGCCAGTTTGGCTCGTTGCCGCACGCCGCCTTGTATAATGTGCGCCATCGGTTCCAAGAGCTCGCGATCGCATGTCCGACAAAGTCACCCCTTTGCGCCAACCCCACCCGCCGGTGGACGATATCGAACTGACCGGTGAGGTCGCAGGCCTGATCGTGGCCGCCCTCAACCTCGAGGTGGCCCCCGGTGAGATCGATCCCGATGCGCCGCTGTATGGCCAGGGGCTGGGCCTGGATTCCATCGACATCCTCGAGATCGCGCTCGTGGTCTCCAAGCGCTATGGCGTGCAACTGCACGCCGACAGCCAGGACAACGATCGCATCTTCGCCTCCCTGCGGCATCTGTGTGGCTACATCGCCGCGCACAGGAGCAAGTAGTCCCCTGGGCGCGCTTCCGCTGATAGCCCACAGCCACGCCGAGGCGATCGTCGCCTACCGGGGCGGGATTGCCGTCTCCGCGGCGCGCTTCCTGGCCGACGTCGGCCAGCTCGCGGGCCGATTGGGACAGACCCGGCATGTGCTCAACGCCTGCGCCGACCGTTACCACTTCAGCGTGGGACTGGCCGCCTGCATCGTCTCAGGCCGCTTGAGCCTCCTGCCGTCGACGCACACCCGGGAAGTGATCCACCAGCTCAGGGTCTTCGCCCCGGACGCGGTGTGCCTCACCGATGAGGATCACTGCGCGATCGGCCTGCCGCGGGTGCGGTACCCCACGGACGCCACCGGGGAAAGGCCGGTCCCATACACGGTGCCCGCAATCGATGCCGCCCAGCGGGTCGCCTACGTGTTCACCTCCGGGTCCACCGGAACTCCCCTTCCGTACGCCAAGACCTGGGGGTCCCTGGTGGGGTGCGTGCGTGAGGAATCCCGGCGCCTGGGACTGGATGGGGCGGCCTGGTCGATCCTCGCCACCGTGCCGCCGCAGCACATGTACGGCCTCGAGTCGAGCGTGCTCATGGCTCTTACCGCGGGCCATGCCCTATGCGCCGCGATGTCGGCCGGGTAGAACGGCCGCTCGGCGCATAGGGCATGGCCTGCGGCGAGAGCCATGTGCACGCTCGACTCGAGGCCGTACATGTGCTGCGGCGGCACGGTGGCGAGGATCGACCA
>JANYBG010000076.1 GCA_025360865.1 Pseudomonadota bacterium
CGCTGCCCAGGGCCTCCTCTGAGCCGAAGCGGCGCAGCAGCTGGTAGCCCTGCAGTCCGAGCACCATGCCGACGAAGAGGCCGGCGAGCATCATGATGATGAGCGAGCGGGCGCCGGCGTTGTAGACCTGGGCGATGATCAGGCGCGGGCGCGCGAGCGCGGGCACGCACTGGCCCAGCAGGCGCGCCAGGAACAGCGCCACAGCGCCGAACTGGCGGAGGCCCTCGATGATGAAGCCGCCGTCCCTCACGCGTCCTCCGCGGCGAGCAGCTGCGTGAGGTAGTCCTGGGCGGGGTAGTTGAACTCCACGGGCCCGTCCGCGCTGCCCGTCATGAACTGGCGCACCGCGGGGGCGCTGCTGTCGCGCAGTTGCGCCGGGGTTCCGGCCGCGGCCACCCTGCCCCCCGACAACAGGTAGCTGTCATCGGCGATGCTCGCCAGTTCCTGCACGTCGTGGCTGACCACGATGCTCGTGATGCCGAGCGCCTGGTTCATCTGCTGGATAAGCCGCAGGATGACGCCGAGGGAGATCGGGTCGAGGCCGGCGAAGGGCTCGTCATAGATGAGCACCTCGGGGTCCATGACGATGGCGCGGGCCAGCGCCACGCGGCGCGCCATGCCGCCGGAGAGCTCCGTGGGCATGAGGGCGGCGGCGCCGCGCAGGCCCACGGCCTGCAACTTGGTGAGCACCCGCGTCCTGATGAGCGCCTCGGGGAGGTCGGTGTGCTCGCGCACCGGGAAGGCGACGTTCTCGAACACGTCGATGTCGGTCAGCAGCGCGCCGTTCTGGAACAGCATGCCCATGCGCTGGCGCGCGGCGTAGATCGCGCGCGTGTTCAGGGTCTTGAGGTCCTCGCCAAAGGCGAGGACCTCACCCCGGTCGGCGCTGATCTGCGCGGTGATCAGCCGCAGCAACGTCGTCTTGCCCGTGCCGCTGGGCCCCATGATCGCGGTGATGCGGCCGCGCCGCGCGCTGAGGTTCAGGCCCGTGAAGATCGGCCGGCCGCCGATGGCGTAGTGCACGTCGCGCACGTCGATCACGACATCAGCGGCGCTGGCGGTCGCCCCCGGCGGGTGGGTGGGATTTGTCACGCGGGCGGGGGCCTGGGTCTCAGGCGGCCTGGGTCTCCATGTCGGCCGCGTAGCCGCCAATGGCGGCGAGGCCGTTGAGCTTCGCGCGCTTGGCGAACTCCTTCTGCGCGGCGGCGAGATTCCCCGGCGCTCCGCCCCAGGTCTTGAGCGCGTTGTCCTGCAGCGCGCGGCCGTAGCTGAAAGTCAGCGTCCAAGGCAGTGGCCCCATCTGGTTCATCAGGGCCAGGTGCAGGGTCGCCTCGGGGGATGACTGGCCGCCGGAGAGGAAGGCGATGCCGGGCACCGCGGGGGGCACGTGGCGCTTGAGCACGCGCAGCGTCGCCTCGGCCACCGCCTGGGGAACCGCGCGGTTGGCGGCCTTCTTGCCCGAGATCACCATGTTGGGCTTGAGCACCATGCCCTCGAGCAGGACCCGGGCGGCGAACAGCTCACCGAACACGGTCTGCAGCACGAGCGAGGTCACTTCCTCGCAGCGCTCGATCGAGTGGCCGCCGTCCATGAGCACCTCCGGCTCGACGATCGGGACGATGCCATTCTCCTGGCACAGCGCGGCGTACCGGGCGAGCCCCTGGGCGTTCGCGTGGACGGCCGACCAGCTGGGAATTCCCTCGGCGATGTCGATCACGGCGCGCCACTTGGCGAAGCGGGCACCCAGGGCGTGATAGGCGACCAGGCGCTCGCGCAGCCCATCGAGTCCTTCGGTGATCGTCTCGCCGGGACAACCGGCCATGGGCTTGGCGCCCTCGTCCACCTTGATGCCAGGGATCATGCCGTTCTGGGCCAGGTACCGCGGGAACGGCGTGCCGTCCTGGGTGCTCTGGCGGATGGTCTCGTCGTAAAGGATCACGCCACTGATGGCCTGGGTGGCCGGGGCGGCGGTGAACAGCAGGTCACGGTAGGCGCGCCGGTTCTCCTCGGTCGATTCCACCTTGATGGCGCTGAAGCGCTTACCGATGGTGCCCGTGCTCTCGTCCGCGGCGAGAATCCCCTTACCCTTCGCCACCATCGCCTGGGCAATGCGCATCAGCTCGCTCGAGTTCATCTTCGTCTTCCTCCGGCTGTGACGCGGGCGTATCAGGAGCGCGCAATGGCTGCGCGTGGCGCCCGGGCGTCGTGGAACAGGTCCCGAATTTTTGGGGGGGCCAAGGATAGCAAATCGGCCCGCCGGCCGGCCCCTCGCCGCCCCCGGGTGCTGCGCGGCCTGTCCGGAGATCGCCCCTTTTTGGGTCCCTGGCTTGGCTCCCACGGCAAATAGCACTAAAATGGTCCTAGTTTCCAAGGGGTGCCCCCAATGCTGCGCATCAGCCGGCTGACCGACTACGCGACCGTGATCCTCGCCGCCCTGGCGGGCGACCCGCTGCGCCTGCAAACGGCCACCTCGCTGGCCGAGCACACCCGTGTCGCCGCCCCGACCGTGAGCAAGATCCTGAAGCAGCTGCAGCGCGCGGGGCTGGTCGTATCCACCCGGGGCACCCACGGGGGCTACCAGCTCGCCCGGCCGCCCGCGCAGATCAGCGTTTCGGCGATCCTCGATGCCCTCGAAGGCCCGGTCAACCTGACCGACTGCGCCGCCGGGGAGGGTCACTGCGGCATCGAGCACACCTGCCAGGTGGGGCGCGTGTGGCAGAAGCTGAACCTCGCCATCCGTCGTTCGCTGCACGAGGTGAGCCTGGCGCAGCTTGCCGGGATCGAGGCCGTGCCGGTGCGCTTCCCCGCGCTCGAGCGCGAAGTGAAGGTGGCCACGGGCCGCATGCCGGTGCGCCCATGAGCGAGCCTGTGAAGGAGAGCAACCGGCAGCTGCAGAGCCTGCTCGCCGGCGGCTACCGCCACGGCTTCGTGACCGAGATCGACTCGGACACCGTGCCGCCGGGACTGGACGAGGATGTGGTGCGGCTGATCTCGCGCAAGAAGCAGGAGCCGGCCTTCCTCACCGAGTGGCGCCTGCGCGCGCTCAGACACTGGCGCACCATGGCCGAGCCCCACTGGGCGCACCTGAAGGTCGCGTCGATCGACTACCAGGGCATCTCGTACTACTCGGCGCCGAAGTCGAAGACGGACGGGCCCAAGAGCCTGGCCGACGTGGATCCAGCGCTGCTGGCGACCTATGAGAAGCTCGGCGTGCCGCTGCACGAGCGCGCGCGCCTGGCAGGTGTCGCGGTGGATGCCGTGTTCGACAGCGTCTCGGTCGCGACCACCTTCAAGGAACGCCTGTCCGCGGCCGGGGTGGTGTTCTGCCCCTTCTCGGAAGCCGTGCGCACCCATCCGCACCTCATCGAGCGGTACCTGGGGAGCGTGGTCCCCTACACCGACAACTTCTTCGCGACGCTCAACTGCGCGGTGTTCACCGACGGCTCGTTCGTGTACATCCCCAAGGGCGTGCGCTGCCCGATGGAGCTGTCCACCTACTTCCGCATCAACGCGATCAACACCGGCCAGTTCGAGCGCACGCTCATCATCGCCGATGAGGGGAGCCACGTGAGCTACCTCGAGGGGTGCTCGGCGCCCCAGCGTGACGAGAACCAGCTGCACGCCGCGGTGGTGGAACTGGTGGCGCTGGAGAACGCCTACATCAAGTACTCGACCGTGCAGAACTGGTACCCGGGCGATGCCCAGGGCAAGGGGGGCATCTACAACTTCGTCACCAAGCGTGGCGAGTGCCGGGGCGCCCGCTCGCACATCTCCTGGACGCAGGTGGAGACAGGTTCCGCGATCACGTGGAAGTATCCGAGCTGCGTGCTGCGCGGGGAAGGCTCGATCGGGGAGTTCTACTCCGTCGCGACCGTCAACGACCACCAGCAGGCCGATACCGGCACCAAGATGATCCACATCGGCGCGCACACCCGCAGCACCATCATCTCCAAGGGCATCTCGGCCGGCCACGGCCAGAACACCTACCGGGGCCTGGTGAAGATGCTGCCGAGCGCCCACGGCGCGCGCAACTTCACGCAGTGCGATTCGCTGCTCATGGGTGGCCAGTGCGGCGCGCACACCTTCCCCTACGTGGAAGTGAAAAACGAGAGCGCCACCGTGGAACACGAGGCGAGCACCTCCAAGATCAGCGACGAGCAGCTGTTCTACTGCCGCGCGCGCGGCATCGCCCAGGAGGACGCGGTCAACATGATCGTGAGTGGCTTCTGCAAATCCGTATTCAAGGAACTGCCGATGGAATTCGCCGTGGAAGCGCAGAACCTCCTGGCCGTGAGCCTCGAGGGGGCGGTGGGCTGAACATGAGCGCCAAGCGCGAACCGCTGCTCGCGATCACGGACCTGCACGTAAGCGTCGAGGGCAAGAAGATCCTCAACGGGCTGACCCTGAGCGTCGCCGCCGGCGAGGTGCACGCGATCATGGGCCCGAACGGCTCAGGCAAGAGCACGCTCGCCAACGTGCTGGCCGGCCACGCGGGCTACGAGGTCACCGCCGGCGCCGTCACCTTCGCGGGCGCGGACCTGTTCGGGCTCGCGCCTGAGGAGCGCTCGCGCGCCGGGTTGTTCCTCGGCTTCCAGTACCCGGTCGAAATCCCCGGCGTGAACAACGTCTACCTGCTCAAGGCCGCCGTGAACGCGACGCGCAAGGCGCGTGGGCTCGAGGAGGTCGACGCGTTCGACTTCCTGACCCTGGTGCGCGAGAAGATGAAGCTCATGCGCATGGACGACAGCTTCCTCTCGCGCGGCGTGAACGAGGGCTTCTCGGGCGGTGAGAAGAAGCGCAACGAGATCCTGCAGATGCTGGTGCTGGAGCCCAAGCTCGCCATCCTCGATGAGACCGATTCGGGCCTGGACATCGATGCGCTGAAGATCGTCGCCGCGGGAGTCAACACGCTGCGTTCGCCCGAGCGCGCCTGCGTGCTGGTCACGCACTACCAGCGCCTGCTCGACCACGTCGTGCCGGACTTCGTCCACGTGCTGATGCGCGGGCGCATCGCCAGGAGCGGCGACAAGCGGCTCGCGCTGGAACTCGAGCGCCGGGGCTACGACTGGGTGACCGGCGAGGCCGCCTGACACCATGAGCGCGCTTGCCACCCGCATCGCCGAGGATTTCGCCGCCGCCGCCAGTGCCACCCAGGAGACCGCGGCGCAGGCCGCGGCGCGACGCTCGGCGATGGCGCACCTGGTGGCGACCGGCCTGCCCGGCACCCGGGACGAGAACTGGAAGTACGCCGCCTTGCGCGGTCTCGAGCGCCTGCGCTTCCTGGCGGCGCCGGTGAGCGCGATCCCGGATACCGCCCTGCCCGGCCCGGTGGCCGGCTTCACCCGCTTCGTTTTCGTCGACGGGCGCTTCGCGCCGCGACTCTCCGCGGCCCCTGGGCCTGGGGGCTTCACGGCGCTTTCCTCGGTGGCGGTCCCGGTGCCGGCGAGCCCGCGCGGCGCCGACCAGCGTTTCGCGCTGCTCAACGACGCCTTCGGCACCGATGGCGCGCTGATCCGCATCCATGCCAGCCAGTCCCCCGCCCGCCTGGAACTGATCTTCCTCGCCAGCGCGGATACCCAAAGCGGTGGCTCCTACCCGCGCGTGGACGTGCGCGTCGAGGAGTCGGGCAGCCTTGAACTCATCGAGCGGCACCTGAGCGCCGCGGCGCTGGCGAGCTTCGTCAACATCGCGGCCCGGGTGGAACTGGCCCGGGGCGCGCGCTGCCGGCACTACCGGCTGCAGGAACTGTCGACGCGGACGATCGCCTTCGACACCCTGGGCGCGAGCCTCGCGCGGGATGCGAGCTACCGCCTGCACGCGATCAGCGTGGGCGCCCAGAGCGCCCGCTCGACGGTAACCGTGCGCCTGGCCGGCGAAGGCGCCCAAGTGGCGCTGTCCGCGGTTTGCCTCGG
>JANYBG010000099.1 GCA_025360865.1 Pseudomonadota bacterium
TGCCTAGCTGGGACATTACCTCCGTGACGGGCTCAAATAAGTACAGCCTGAACGAGGAAACTAGTTACATTGCAAGCCAGGGGGCCATCACCGCTGCGGAGGCCGAGAGGAATACCGCCTGGTCGGAGGAGTTACGCGCGCTGAGCAACTTCCAGGGGCCGCTAAATCTACTCATCGGCGTGAACTACGATCACGCCTATTACAAGGCCCCCAATAGCTCCGCGATCCTGCTGCTGATCCCAGACCCCCGGAATGGGAATGCCAGCAGTCAGGCGCACGATTCCACGCAGACCGCCAAGACATTCTCAGGATTCGCCGAGGTCATGTGGCAGATCACACCCGCGTGGTCGCTGTCAGGAGGCGCGCGCTTCACGGACATCAAAAAGGACGCGGACTATCTAGTGACCTTCGTAAACCAGAATTTCCAGACGGTTTTCGGCTTCCCATTCTGGTTGCCCGAAGGAACGAACTACAGCAACAACTTCCACGACACGAATACCTCTCCTCAGGTAACGCTCGAATGGAAGCCTGACGAGACTCTGAATATTTTTGCCTCATACCGGACCGGGTATCTTCCGGGAGGCTTTTCACTCGGAGCCACGCCGCAGGCTGGTCTTACGCTCCAGGACTTCCTGTTCGAAAGCGAAAAGGTCAAGGGCTTCGAGGTTGGCGTAAAAAAGCAGCTCTTCGACCGGCGCCTGAGCCTGGATCTCATCGGCTATGACTACAAGTACACGAACCTGCAGGTAAACTTGTACGTCCCTGCGACAGCTTCGTTCATCGTCGGCAACGCCGGTGCGGCAAAGACCAGAGGCGCAGAGTTTGGCGCCCGCTGGCAGGCGAGCAAAGAGCTCTCCGTGCACGGAACGGCAACGTACAACAAGGCAACATTCGAGGACTACAACACGTCCTGTTACACCTTGCAGACCGCGGCCGAAGGGTGCGATCCGGCGACGAGTACGCAGAACATGTCGGGCAAACCACTGCCAAGGGCGCCGGAGACTACGTTCGGCTTGGGGGGCGTGCTCACTGAGCCGGTGTCGACCAACTGGAACGCGCAGGCGACGATTGATGTGAACCACTCTGCAAGTTACCAGCTCGAGCAGACCGACAATCCTTACCTGCAGCAGGGCGCGTATACGCGGCTCGACGCGTCACTGGCTCTTGTGAGCCATAACTGGCGGTTCTCGCTACTGGGCCGCAATCTTACCAATCAGACAATCGCCTCCTTCGGGGCAACTCGTGGCTTTACTAACGATGAGCTGGCCGAGATCGAGCGGCTTAGAGTCGTGGCGCTCGAAGCTACTTACACCTTCTAACGCGAACAACCCGGCGGCGCCTGCCACAGCGCGGCCGCCCAGCTGATGTGCACCCCTGCGCGGCCGTGGTCGAAACTAGATTCAAGCAGTTAATCCGCGAGATAGAGGCTATTCGGCCTGCAAGACAAGCTGCTTTCCGCACTGTGGGATCGCTTAAGGGCGGGCCCCGATTCGCGTCAGCTTCGAGAACAGGCCGGTGCGGCACGGAATTTGCTGGAGAAGCGAATACCTATCGGCAACGGACTGGCAATCCGTTGGTATCGGGGGCTCGCGTTGTGCCAGCGGCAGGGCGACAACAGGGTTTGGACAGGTCGACTGCATCGCGAACATTCTATCTGGGTGTCCCAAACAGCTCTCCGGCGGGTTGGTGCCAGCGTTAGTTGTTGAGGCGCATCCGACCTGACACCCTATTTAGTCCCGATTGGACTTAGAGTCCGCGGTTAAAGATAACGACTTTTCTGTCCTCGCTAAACATCTTTCTGCAAACTCCTCGGGCGTCAGATTGCCCAGTGAGCTGTGCGGTCGCTCGGTGTTGTATTCGATGCGCCACTCCTCGATGATCCGCCGCGCCTGCTCCATCGTGATGAACCAGTGGTCGTTGAGGCACTCGTCGCGGAACTTGCCGTTGAAGCTTTCGATGTACGCATTCTCGTTGGGCTTGCCCGGCCTGATGAACGACAGGTGCACGTTGGCCTGGTACGCCCAGGCGTCGAGCACTTGGCCTTCGAACTCTGGCCCATGATCCACGGTGATGGATCGGGGGAGCCCTCGGGTCTCGGACAATCGATCCAACACAGCCTTGACCCGAGTTCCAGTGATTGAGGTATCCACTTCGATCGCCAGACACTCGCCGGACTCAAGGCGTCGTCGCAACGAAGTCTCCGATCAGATCTTACCTCTAACGTCGTCACAGCAGTGCGGTCTGACGCGAATGCGTCAGAAGGCTGCGCTCGACGCAGAGCGAACGGCTGCCGGAGTCCGTATACGCAGGATCTTGTTAAGCGCCTCGGCTGGCGTCCGCCAGCCGAGCGTCTTTCGAGGTCTGCTGTTGAGATTGGCGGCAACAGCGTCAAGTTCCCGTTCCGAGTATCTGCCGATATCTGTACCTTTCGGAAAGTACTGCCGCAGTAGGCCGTTAGTATTTTCGTTCGTCCCACGTTGCCAAGGACTCCTTGGATCGCAGAAGTACACCTTCAGTCCGGTATCGATCCGAAGCTGAGCATGCTGGGCAAGTTCAGCGCCTTGATCCAAAGTCAGAGACCTACGCAATTGTGCCGGTAACCGCTGGATCTTCTTCGAGATGGCATCACGTACCGCCTTGGCACCGCGCCCAGCCATGGCTGGCCCGTTCTTGATCGCGGCACCGCGAACGTGTCCCGGCATGGGGGGTAGATGCAGCAGCATCGTATATCGTGTGGTCCGCTCAACAAGCGTACCGATCGCCGAGCTGTTCAGGCCTATGATCATGTCGCCTTCCCAGTGACCCGGCACAGCCCGATCAGCAGCTTCTGCAGGGCGCTGGCTGATCATCACCTCGGGAGTGACGAACGGTTTGCCTCGCTGCCTGGATCTGGCGCGCGGCACTCGCAATGCTCGGCCAGTGCGTAAACAAGCAGACAGTTCACGCCGCAGTGCACCTCGACCCTGAACATAAAGGGCTTGGTAGATGGCCTCATGGGAAATCCGCATCGATGCATCATGCGGGAAATCGATCGGTAGTCTGTGGCTGATCTGCTGCGGGCTCCAGCACTTGCCCCACCGTCGATCAGCACGCCGACCATGGCGCCGGCTCTTCCACGGTACCGTCGGCCCAAATATCGGCTTGCCTCGAGCATCGACCACTGCGCCGGTGAGGCGCTCTTGTACGTAGCGCCTCAGGCGGGGGTTCACAGCAAGCTTGGCTGGCTTGGGTCTCCTGGCCGCCCGTTCGGCCTTCCATTGGGCGACTGTGGCCCGATAGTGCAGCATGCCGCTCCGGGTCGCCACGTTGCGCCGTAGCTCGCGCGAAATCGTCGATGGTGATCGTTCCAGCCGCCGCGCGATCTCGCGAACTCCCATACCTTGTGCGTGCAGAAGCGCGAGCTCCTCGCGTTCGGCAAATGACAAGTACCGCACAGACAGCGGCACCAAACTGATCGGTGCCATCCCTCCGGCTTCGCGGAACCAACGCGGTCCGAGTGGCTGTGACACGCCGCTCGCAATCGCTGCCTCTTCGCTCGGGGCGCCCGCTGCAATACGCATCCAAAACGTCTGCTTGGTCCCGCGCTGATTAATGCCAGGTCTGCCGGGCGAGCGCATTGG
>JANYBG010000104.1 GCA_025360865.1 Pseudomonadota bacterium
GCGATCCATCAGAGGGAAGCCTTGTTCTGGGCCTTGTAGCGCGCCTCTTCCTTGCTGACCAGGCCCTTGGTGACCATCTCGCTGAGGCACTGGTCGAGGGTCTGCATGCCGGTCGCGCCGCCGGTCTGGATCGAGGAATACATCTGCGCGATCTTACCCTCGCGGATGAGGTTACGAATCGCCGGCGTGCCGATCATGATCTCGTGCGCGGCCACGCGGCCGCCGCCGTTCTTCTTCATGAGGGTCTGCGAGATCACCGCCCGCAGCGACTCCGAAAGCATGGAGCGGACCATGTCCTTTTCCTCGCCGGGGAACACGTCGACGATACGGTCGATGGTCTTGGCGGCGGAGCTGGTGTGCAGCGTGCCGAACACCAGGTGGCCCGTCTCGGCCGCGGTCAGGGCCAGGCGGATGGTCTCGAGGTCACGCATCTCACCCACTAGGATCACGTCAGGGTCCTCGCGCAGGGCCGAGCGCAGCGCCTCGCTGAAGCCGAGGGTGTCGCGGTGCACCTCGCGCTGGTTGAGCAGGCAGCGCTTGGACTCGTGCACGAACTCGATGGGATCCTCGATCGTGAGGATATGATCGGGGCGGTTGTCGTTGCAATGGTTGACCATGGCGGCGAGCGTCGTGGACTTGCCCGAGCCGGTGGGCCCGGTCACGAGCACGAGTCCGCGTGGCAGCATGCACAGGTCGCGGAAGATCTTCGGCGCGCCGAGGTCGTCCAGCGACAGAATAGCCGAGGGGATGTTGCGGAACACCGCGCCGGCGCCGCGATTCTGGTTGAAGGCGTTGACGCGGAAGCGCGCCAGCTTCGGGATTTCGAAGGAGAAGTCGGTCTCGAAGAACTCCTCGTAGGACTTGCGCTGCTTGTCGTTCATGATGTCGTACACCATGGAGTGCACTTCCTTGTGCGACAGCGCCGGCATGTTAATGCGCTTCATGTCGCCATCGACACGAATCATCGGCGGCACGCCGGAAGACAAGTGCAGGTCCGAGGCATTGTTCTTGACGGCGAATGCCAGGAGTTGCGCGATATCGACAGCCATGGATGCTCCCTGGAACGACGCGCGGAAAGAGCAGGAAAAAGCGACTTGCGGACCTGCTTCTGGAGCGCGCGGCCAGTATAGCGGAGGGGTTACACGTCCAATATGTTAATGGGTCCGCAGAATTTGTCGTTGCACATCGAAGAAGTGCGCGAACGCGTGGCGCGGGCGGCGGTCGGCTGCGGGCGAAGTGCGCGCTCGGTCACACTCCTCGCCGTATCCAAGGCGCAACCCCCGGAAATGATCGCTGCGGTGGCGGATGCCGGCCTCACGCAGTTTGGTGAAAGCTACCTCACCGAGGCGTTGGGGAAAATTGCCGCACTGCGGGAGCGCGATCTCACGTGGCATTTCATCGGTCGCCTGCAGGCCAACAAGACCCGCGCCATCGCCGAGAACTTCGCCTGGGTCCATGCCATCGACCGGCTGAGAATCGCCGAGCGCCTCGCCGCGCAACGCCCGGCTGGCCACCCGCCGCTGAATGCGTGCCTGCAGGTGAACATCGCGGGCGAGGACAGCAAGGGCGGAGTGACCCCGGGGGAGTTGCCGGAACTCGCCGCCGCGGTCGCCGCCCTGCCGCGCCTGCGCCTGCGCGGGCTGATGTGCCTGCCGCCGCGGGAGTCCGCGCCGGGACGCCAGCGTCACTGGTTCGAACAGCTGCGGCTGTTGCAGGACGCGCTCAACGCCGGCGGCGCGGCGCTGGACACCCTGTCGATGGGGATGAGCGAGGACTTCGAGGCGGCGATACAGGAAGGTGCGACGCTCGTGCGCCTGGGGACGATCCTGTTTGGCCCGAGAGTTCGTACAATAAGCCATGAGTAACAGGCGGATCGCGCTGCTGGGCGCGGGGAACATGGGCCGCGCCCTCATCGGCGGCCTGCTGCGCTCAGGCACGCGCGCGGAGCTGATCAGTGTCGGTGAACACCTGCCCGACGCGCGTGCCGCGCTGGCGCGGGATTTCGGCGTGACCGCGACCGCGGACAATGCCCAGGCGCTGGCCGGCGCGGCCATCGTGGTGCTGGCGGTGAAGCCACAGGTCGCCGCCCGGGTGCTGGCGCCACTCGCCCCAACGCTCCGCGACTCGCATCCGCTGCTCATCTCGGTGTGCGCGGGCACGCGCGTGTCCTCCCTCGAGGAGTGGACCACGGGGACGGTACCGGTGGTGCGCGCGATGCCCAACCGTCCGGCGCTGCTCGGCGCTGGCATCACCGGGCTGTACGCGCCGGGGACCATCAGCGCCGGGCATCGCGCCGCCGCGGAGCAGGTCATGCGGGCGGTGGGCGAAGTGGTCTGGGTGTCCAGCGAGGACGCCATCGATGCCGTGTCCGCGCTCTCCGGCAGTGGCCCAGCCTACTTCTTCCTGCTGGCGCAGCTCATGGCCGAGGCCGGCGAGCAGCTCGGGCTTGAGAGGCAGGCCGCCCTGCGCCTGGCCGCGGCGACGCTGCACGGCTCAGGCCTGATGGCGCACTCCGCCGACGTGGACCTGCCGCGCCTGCGCGCGGAGGTCACCTCCCCCGGCGGCACGACGGAGGCGGCCGTGCGCGTCCTGGAGAGCGCCGACCTGCGCGGCACCGTCTCGCGGGCACTCGCGGCCGCGGCGGCGCGCAGCCGCGAGTTGGCCGCGCTCAGACCTGATCCAGATGCGGCGGATAAGCCGTGAGCGCGATCATCTACATCCTGGATACCCTGCTGGGCCTGGCGCTGTTCGTGGTGATGGCACGACTGTTGCTGCAGTGGACCCGCGCGGATTTCCGCAATCCCATCTGCCAGGCCATCGTCAAAATCACCAACCCGCTGATCCTGCCGCTGCGCCGCGTCCTACCCCCCGTGGGCAAGGTCGACACCGCCTCCGTGGTCGCCGTGGCGCTCGTCGCGCTCGTGAAAGTCGCCTCCCTGTACTGGCTCAGCGATGTGCCGATGCCCCCACCGGCGCTCATGTGGATCCGCGCGCTGGTCACCGAGATCGCGCGCACGCTGCTGTGGACCTATTTCTACGCCATTGTCCTCTACGCGCTGCTCAGCATGATCGCTCCGGGGGGCTACTCGCCACTGCAGTCGCTACTGACGACGATCTGCGAGCCGGTGCTGCGACCGTTGCGGCGGATCATCCCCGGCATCAGCGGACTTGACCTGTCGCCGTTGTGGGCGGGGATCGCGATCCAGGCGATGCTCATACTGCTGCGCTAGGGAAACGCTGGAATTTCAGCCTCGCGCGCGGCATCCGCGCCCCGTCTTACTTTTGCGGAACACATGCTTAGCTGCGACTTCGCACGCAGAGTCGCAGCTGTCACGGGGCGCGAAAAACGCGGCGTGCTCGCCCCGATTTCACGAGCATGCGCGACGAGCGGCGAAAAAAGCCTACGAAAAAAGGCACTTTCGCAACACTCAAACAAAAGAAAGCGCTTGCCAAAGCGTGCGCATGTGTTACTTTTCGCGCCGATTCTCTTAACGCGGCGCAATTACCGTCGCGTATCGCAACACTAAATTCTCGAGGAGTAGGGCAAAATGGCGAAAAAGGGTGGCGCACCGACGAAGTCGGAAGTCCTGACACAGATCTCCAAGGACACGGGTCTCTCACGCAAGCAGGTCGGCACCGTGTTCGAGTCGCTGGGCGGCGTGATCAAGAAGAGCCTGCGCAGCAGCGGTCTGTTCACCATGCCCGGGCTGATGAAGCTGAAGGTCGTGAAGAAGCCCGCCACGAAGGCGCGCGAGGGCGTCAATCCCTTCACCGGCGAGAAGATGATGTTCAAGGCGAAGCCGGCCAGCAAGAAGGTCCGCGTGATGCCGCTCAAGAGCCTCAAGGCGATGGTGAACTGAGCGAAGCTCCCACTGCCTTTCAGGTAGTGAAAGGCCCGGAAGGAGAGTCTCCTTCCGGGCCTTTTGTTTGGCCAGAATGTGAGCGCGCGCGCCAGCGTAAACCCCCGAAATCCCTCGTGACTTTCACCGCTTTCCGTCCCGCCGCGCGGCGCGGCGCGGTCGGTCACCGGGGTCGCCGCGCCACCGGGATCGCCAGGGGGTCAGGAGACTTCCAGGGGCGCCATGAACGCGAGCACGGCCTCGCGCAGCTCATTGATGCGGCCATGGAAGAAGTGCCCGGCCCCGGGGAGCATCGTCACGGTCGGTCGCGGTCGCAGCGCGCCCGCCCAGGCGAGGACCTCGGCGCTGGGCACCATGTCATCCGCATCTCCCTGCACGATGAGCCACGGGCACGCTGGCGCGGGCTCGCGCGTGACATCGATCCGGGTCACCGCGGGGGCCGCGAGCACCAGCCGCTCCGGCTTCGCCTTGCCGGCGGCGCGCACCGCCACCGCGCCGCCGAAGGAGAAGCCCCCCAGCCACAACGCCGCGCCAGGCCAGCGCCTCCGCCCGTACTCGATCACGGCCAGTGTATCGAGCGTCTCACCCGCGCCACCGTCATAGGCGCCGGCGCTGCCACCCACGCCCCGGTAGTTGAAGCGGATCGCGGGAGCCGCGAGCCGCTGGAACGCGCGCGCCACCGTGTAGACCACCTTGTTGTCCAGGGTGCCGCCGTGGAGTGGGTGCGGATGGCAGACCACAGCGAAGGCGCGCACCGCCCCGGCCGCGTCCTCCTCGCCCGCCCGCGGGGACTCGATGAGCGCCTCCAGGTCCCCGGCGGGACCTGCGATCACCAGGCGCTCGGCGATCGGTGGACGCTGTACCACGCGCGCGAGTTTAAGCGGCCGGGGCCGCGGCGAGGCGTACCAGCAGGCGGTTCAGGCGCTGCACGTACTCGGGTGGATTGGGCAGCTGCGTGCCCTCGGCGAGCGCGGCCTGGTCGTACAAAAGCTGCGCAAGCTCGCCGAACTGCCCCGCATCGGCCATGCCCTCCAGGTACTTCACCAGCGGATGCGTGACATTCAGTTCCAGCGCCGGATGCGACTCGGGAGCCTTCTGGCCCGCGGCCGCGAGGATCCGCCGCATCTGCTCGCCCATGTCGTGCTCGCCCAGCACCAGGCACGCCGGCGATTCCCGCAGGCGCTCGCTGACGCGCACCTCGGTGACGCGCTCGCCGAGGGAATCCTTCACCCGCTTCAGCAGCCCCTTGCTTTCCTTGAGCTCCGCGTCGTGCCGCTTGCGGTCCGCATCGCTCGCCAGCCCCCCCAGTTCCAGCGCGCCCCGGGTCGCATCCTTGAAGCGCTTGCCCTCGAACTCGTGCAGCTGGCCCATGACCCATTCGTCGATGCGCTCTGACAGCAGCAGCACTTCCAGGCCGCGCTCCCGGAGGCGCTCGATGGCAGGACTTCCCCGGGCGGCCTCCGGGGTCTCCGCCGTGACGTAGTAGATCCGATCCTGGCCCGGGCTCATGCGCGCGACGTACTCCGCCAGACTCACCGTGGGATTGTCGTGCTCCTGGTGGGTACTGGCGAAACGAGTCAGTCCCAGGATCGCCGGCTGGTTGGCGTGGTCCTGGACGATGCCTTCCTTGAGCACGGCGCCGAATTCCTTCCAGAGGGTGGCGTATTTCTCCGGTTCGTCCTTGGCCAGGCGCCCGAGCAGGTCGAGGACCCGCTTGGTGAGCCCGCCCTTGATGGCCTCGACCTCCGGTTCCTGCTGCAGGATCTCGCGCGACACATTCAGTGGCAGGTCGCTGGAATCGACCACGCCCTTCACGAAGCGCAGGTACGGGGGCAGGAACTGCTCCGCGTCGTCCATGATGAACACGCGGCGCACGTACAGCTTCAGCCCCCGGGCGCCGTCGCGCTGGAACAGGTCGAAGGGTGCCTTGGCCGGCAGGAACAGCAGGCTCGTGTACTCGCGCTTGCCCTCGACCTTGTTGTGGCTCCAGGCCAGAGGATCGGTGAAATCGTGGGCGATGTACTGGTAGAACTGCCGGTATTCCTCGTCCTTGATCTCGGTGCGCGGCAGGGTCCACAGCGCCTTGGCCTGGTTCACCACCTCGTGCTCGAGCGAGGCCTCGCCCTCCTTGCGCATGCGCACCGGGAAGCCAATGTGGTCCGAATAGCGGCGGATCAGCCCGCGCAGCCGGAACGCGTCCGCGAACTCACGCGCGTCCTCCTTCAGATGCAGCGTGACCGAGGTGCCCCTGGCGGCCTGTGTGATGGTCTCGACGGTGAAGTCGCCATCGGCGCCGGACTCCCAGCGCACGCCCGCCTCAGGGGCCTCACCGGCCTTGCGGGAGCGCACCTCGACCCGGTCGGCGACGATGAAGGCCGAATAGAAGCCGACGCCGAACTGGCCGATCAGCTGCGAGGTCTTCTGCGCATCCCCGGACAGGGACTTGAAGAACTGCGCGGTACCGGAGCGGGCGATGGTGCCCAGGTTCGCGATGGCCTCCGTCCGGGTCATGCCGATGCCGTTGTCGGTGACCGTCACCGTGCCGGCTGCGGGGTCCGCATCGATGCGGATGCCAAGCTCCGCCTCCTCCCCGACGAGAGCCGGCTCGGCGATGGCGGCGAAGCGCAGCCGGTCGCAGGCGTCCGAGGCGTTGGAGATGAGCTCGCGGAGGAAGATCTCCTTGTGGCTGTACAGCGAGTGGATCATCAGCTGCAGCAGCTCACGTACCTCCGCCTGGAAGCCGTGGGTCTGCCGGTCGCCTGAGTTTTCGGCGGCTGTTTCTGTCGTGGATGCCATGGATTGCCCGTCCGCGGGCCGTGAAAGGGGCCCACCCGGGGTGCGATCTTGGGAATCGGCGCGGAATTTTCAAGCGCCGCGTGCGTCGCGGCGGGTATTTCAGGCCGAAGGTTCGAAGAACTGGCGTACCGTGAGCAGCACCGTCCCCGCCCCGGCCACCAGCAGCCCGGCGGCCGAGCCCAGCAGCGCCGTCGATCCGGCGAGCGCCTCGCCGACCGCTAAAGTCGCCAGCTGGCGACACAGGCAAAGGGCGTCGTCCAGCTCGTCCCAGGCGTGCAGGAACATTTCTTCCATGACGCGCGGACTTTACGGCCGCGCCGCCGCCGGTGACGTGTCCATGCTCACACTCATGCTGTGACTTGCACCGGTTCGGATGCCTGCGTACGCTTGGGTGCGAAGCGCGTCACGGGTACGCGAAACCTCAAGGCCACCATGCAGCGCATTGTCGTCCTGAACCCCAAAGGCGGGTCTGGTAAGACGACTATCGCTATCAATCTGGCTAGCTACCTCGCTTCCTGTGGCCATCGTCCGGTCCTCATCGATTTCGACCCGCAGGGCTCCTCGGTGCGCTGGGTCAAGAAGCGCAAGCCGGCCCAGGCACCCATCCACGTGATCGCCGGCTTCGAGAAAGACAGCCGAACCACGCGCGCGTTCCACCTGCGCCCGCCTGAGAACACCACGCACGTCATCGTGGATACCCCCGCCGCCCTGTCCGCCCCCCAGTTGCCGGACATGGTGCGGGACGCGGCCAAGATCATCGTGCCGGTGCTGCCCTCGGACATCGACATCCACACCTGCTCGCGCTGTATCCGCGACCTGCTGCTGGTGGCCAAGATCCGCCGGGAGGACGATCGCATCGGGGTGATCGCCAACCGGGTACGCCGCAATACCCTCACCTACCAGTCGCTGATCCGTTTCCTGCACACCTTGGGGATCCCGATCGTCGCGACGCTGCGCGACTCGCAGAACTACGTGCGGGCCGCGGAACTGGGTGTCGGGGTGCACGAGATGAAGAGCTATGTCGCCCACGATGACGTGGAGCAGTGGGCACCCCTGGTCGAATGGCTGGCGCGGCCACGCGGCGGCGCGGTCAATCCGCCGGTGCCCGCCTCGGGTACCCAGGAAGCCGGCGGGGCGCCCCCCGATGCCTCCCAGGGAGGAGCCGATACCGGCAGCCAGCGCGCGCTCGAGAAAGCCATGGCCGAGTTGCCACCGGTGCCGGCGGCCGTCGCCAACGCCTGAGGAAGGCGTCGGTCGCGGGAAAAGCGTGGGGATGGCACCGCGCGACGTCCGCGGTATCAGGCGGATGCGGGCGCCCTGGCGGGGCCTGGGAGGCTACTTCTTGGGCTTGGGCGGAGTGTTCGGGCCGGCCACGGCCGGACCCCACGAGTCGCGCACCTGATCGGCCCAGTTCTTGTAGTTCGACCAGGTATAGAGATTTCGCGTGATGGCCGCCTGGCGCGCGCGCGCGCGCTGCATGCGGTCAAGCCAATTGGCGTAAGCATCCGCGCCACCTGGCCCCGTCGCCGAGGGAGCCGGTTCGCGTGCCGCACCGGGCAGATCGTCTCGCCCCCTGTCACTCGAACTCATCGGACGCTCCTGAAGATTTCAACCGAGACTACGGTCTTCAGGGAGGGCGCGCAGGAACTGGTTCACAGGCGGGCCGCGGATCGCGCGGCGGCGGCACATCTTTCGCCCCCGACGCGCGAACTGTGCGGCGCATGAGAACGTTATGTAACCGCGAGCCTCAGTCGACGAGGCGATAGACCGGTTTGTAGACGCTGCCGGGTAGGCGCATGCGCTGCTGCGCCACGAAGGCGGCCAGCAACTCATCCAGCGGTCGCATGATCGCCGGATCGCCACGCAGCTCGTACGGGCCGAGCGACTCGATCGCCTGGATCCCGTATTCCTTCACGTTGCCGGTGACGATGCCGGAGAAGGCGCGCCGCAGGTTGGCGGCGAGTTCATGCGCGGGCTGGCCGCGCTTCAGATCAAGCGCGCGCATCGCCTCGTGGGTGACGTCGAAGGGGCGCTGGAATTCGGGCCGTATCGACAGGAGCCAGTTGAAGTTGTACGAATCGTTCGCCTTGCGGCGGAACTCGCGCACCGCGTCCATCCCCCGCACCATGCGCCGGGCGACCTCGGGCGGGTCGTCGACGATGACGGTGAGGCGGCGCACGGCATCCTCACCCAGGGTGCCGGCGACGAAGCGCACGATGTGCTCGAAATAGGCCACGCTCTCGCGCGGGCCGGTGAGCACGATCGGGAAGGGCTGTTCGCGATTGGCCGGGTCCAGCAGGATGCCGGTGAGGTAGAGGATCTCCTCAGCCGTGCCGGCGCCGCCCGGGAATACCACGATGCCGTGGCCCAGGCGCACGAAGGCCTCCAGGCGCTTCTCGATGTCCGGGAGTATCGCCAGCTGGGTGACGATGGGGTTCGGCGGCTCCGCGGCGATGATCCCAGGCTCTGTCACCCCGATGTAGCGGCCGTGCTGGATGCGCTGCTTGGCGTGGCCGATGGTGGCGCCCTTCATCGGACCCTTCATCGCCCCGGGACCGCAGCCGGTGCAAACGTCCAGCCCCCGCAGGCCAAGCTCGTAGCCCACGTTCTTGGTGTACTGGTATTCGCGCGCGTTGATCGAGTGGCCGCCCCAGCAGACCACCAGGTTCGGGCGCGCCTTGTGGTCGAGCAGGCGGGCGTTGCGCAGCACGTGGAACACCGCGTTGGTGATCGAGGCCGAATCGGTCAGGTCGAAGCGGTCGCTGTCGATGATCTCATTGGAGATGAACACCACGTCGCGCAGCACCGCGAACAGGTGCTCCTTGATGCCGCGGATCATCTGGCCGTCCACGAAAGCGGAGGCCGGGGCGTTCTTCATCTCGAGCTTCACCCCCCAGGGATGGCGCACGATCTGGATGTCGAAGTCCTTGTGGCGGTCGAAGATCTCCTTGGCATCGTCGGTGGGCGCCCCGGAGTTGAGTACCGCCAGCGCGCAGCGGCGGAACAGCGGGTACAGGCCGCCCTGGCCTGAGTCCAGCAGCTTGTCGAGTTCCCCTTGGGAGAGGTTCTCCAGGCTGCCGCGCGGGCCGACGCGCGCGTCCACGAACTCTGCCACCTCGGTGTTCATGGTCAGGGCAGAATGTCGATCGGCGCGTCGTCGGGGACGAGCATCCAGATCTCCACCATGTCGGCGTTGGAAACGGCCACGCAGCCGTCGGTCCAGTCGTGAGACTCGTAGTATTCCTGCTCGTGCTTGAGGGTGTTCGGCAGGCCGTGGATCATGATCGAGCCACCAGTGTCCCAGTGCTGGACGCGCGCGCGGCGCAGGTCCTGCTCATTCGGGTAGGAAACCTTGATGGACAGGAAGAAGTCGCTGCGCGGGTTGCGCCGGTCCAGGCGGTAACTGCCCTCGGGCGTGCGGAAGTCCCCGGCGCGCTGCTTCTGCCCCTGCGGGTTGAGCCCGAGCGCCACGTGGTAGCTGCGCACGACATTGCCGCCGCGCAAGAGCAGCAGCTCCCGCCTCGCCTTGTGCACGACCACGCGATCCACCCGCGGCAGCTTGTCCAGCGCCGGCGGCGCAAGCGCCGCGGGCTGGGCGTCCGGCAATCCATCGGTCTGTCCCACCGACCAGGCGCAGCTGAGCGCGAGGACGGCGGCGAGGGCCACAAAGCGCATCATGCTCCGCTTCGACACACGCAAGTGGCCATGATTATAAGCGTGGATGGCGATCCCCGGCCTGGTAACGGATCACACACGCGCGCCAGCGCCTCAACCGCCGGCATTGGCCACATCCTCCACCCGCGGCATGACGATCTGCGTGCCGGCCCTGAGGTCGGCGAAGTCCACCGTCAGATTGTACTGCTGCAGCAGCCACTGTGGCAGCTGGCCGCCCCGCTGGGTGAGCGTCCACAGCGAGTCACCGGGCCTGGCGATGTAAACCTGCGTGCCCACGATGCGGTGGGCCGCGAAGTAACCGGCCTGGATGGCGCGGTGGAAGTCCTTGCGGCGAGCCTCGAACACCTCGCGGGTCACGCTCTTGAACTCGAGCCTCAGGCGTTTCCCGACGCGCACCACGGCGCGCGCGCTCATGTTGTTGAGGGCGCGCAGGCGCGCGGGATTCCCGCCGAGCCAGTCGGCGAGGTGACCGAGTGTCTCGTCTGTGGCCACGCGGATGGTGTCATCCTTCGCCACCGAGTAGTCGGTGGGGTCGGCGCTCTGCTCCGCATCGGAGCCCGGGCCCAGCGCCGGGCCTATCGCCTCGGCCTGCGCCGCGGAGACCACCTCGATCGACACGGTGTAGCGCTTCGGCTTGGCCGCGTCCGCCGCCGCGGCATCCTCCGCGCTCTCGCGTTGCGCGACCGCGGCTGGCACCGCGCCACCCTGGGAGGGGGGCGCGACCGTGCCTGCCCGCGGGGACGGCGGAGGCGTCGCGGCGGCGACGACCGGTGCGCCCACATCGGGCAGCACCAGTACCCTGCCCGGGGAGACATGCGCGCTGGTGCGCAGCTTGTTGATACGGGCCAGGGCCTCGACGGGCACCTCGTAGGCGGCCGCGATGCTCACCAGCGTGTCACCCTTCTGCACTTTGTAGCGCTCCGGACCGCGCTGGCCGGTGAACATGTCACCGGGGTTCAGGCGCTGCGCGAGGCGCTCGCTGGTCCAGGGGTTGCCCTCCAGCGGCAGCCGCAGGCGGTAGGACTTGGGCACGCGCTGCGTGCCTGCCCACACCGGGGCCAGCAAGCCGGGATTGAGGGCGCGCAGCTTCTCGCCGTCTATCTTAATGGTGCGACTGAGCGCGCTGATGGAGACGTAGGCGGGCAGCTCGACTTCGCGGAAGCGCGCCTCGGGTTCCTTCTGGATCGGCCCGAAATACTTCTCCGGGTTGCGGTCGATCTCGAGCGCGGCTAGGAAGGAGACATAGAAGTTGCGCGAGGCGAAGCCGAAGCTGCGGCTGGTGTAGCCCCGCACGATCTTCACGATGTCGTCGGTACCCGTGGCCTCCTTGGCGCGCAACATGCCCGCGCTGCCATGGTTGTAGGCGGTCAGCGCGAGCGGCCAGGTTCCCAGCAGGTGATAGTTGTAGGCGAGCAGCTGCGCGGCGGCCTCGGTGGAGCGGAAGGGGTCCAGCCGGTCATCGACCGCGGAGTCGATGCGCATGTAGCGCCGGCCGGTGGAGCGCATGAACTGGAACAGCCCGGCGGCGCCGACCTTGGAGTACGCGGCCGGGTTGAACGAGGACTCCACGTGCGGCAGCGCCGCGAGTTCCGGGGGCAGACCGAGGTTGGCCAGCGTCTCCTCGATGTGCGTCTCCCAGGCGCCCGAGCGCACCAGGCCGGCGCGGAAGCGATCCGACTGGCCCAGCTGGAAGCGGATCTCATCGACCGCGACCTGCAGCCGCTCGGGCGTCCCTTCCGCCCCCCACATCTCCTTGATGCGCTGCTCCTCGGGGGATAGCGGAGTCTCCCCGGCGGCGATGCGCTTAAGCGCCGCGCCGTAGCGCTGGCGTTCCTCATCGACGATGCGCTGGCGGTCGCTGGGAGAGGTATTGGGCGGGAAGTGCGGCGTGCCGTAAACGACGCCAAGGTTGTGCTCGTCGTGGAGCAACCCGGAATTGGTGTCGATCTGCGAATAGACCCTGATCCAGAACTGCACGTCCCGCTCGAGCTCGGGCGGCCGGGGCACCGGGTTGTCGGCAAGGGCCTGGGTGGCCAGCAGCACCATGTTGATGAGAGCGAGGCCCCAGAGCGCATGGCGCGCCGGGGAGCGAGGGGTACGCGAAGAGCCTGTCGGGTTCATTTACACACCGGTGGCGGGCCGGCTTCCTGCCTAGGTTCAAGGGTTTGCGAGGTGGTGGGGCCGTGGCCTCCCGCGGCCGGCGGGCCAATACGTCGGGGATTTTGACAACTGGGCGTGCGCGACGTCGCGCGCGCGTCGGCGCGCCAGCCGTCCGGGACCGCCCGCGAGTCGCCCGCGGGGCCGGAAGTGTGTGCCGCGTCACGTTTCACGGGAAGCCGGACACAACATGTCGCATCGCCGGGGGCGGACGCCGGTTTGGCACGAGTGTTGCTTTGTATATAGCCACCAACGGGATAACCGTCGGGAAGGAAGCAGAGCCACGGAAAGATCGCAAACAGAGCGCGGATCCGGACACGCCTGGATGGCACCCCGGATAACGAGCCACCAAGACAAGAACAACGAAAAGACACTCCTCCACACAAGCAAGCGACCAACCCCGCCTCAAGCGGGGTTTTTTTCGCCTGGCCGCCGCGCCCACAAACAAAAGAGGCGGCCACGGGGCCGCCTCCAAAACATCAACGGAGTCTGTCAGTTCGCGTCGGTCAGAAAAATCCGGGCCTACCCACACTTCGAATCGCCGCAGTTCAGGCACGTCATGCAGCCATCCATCATCACCACCGCGGCGGTGCTGCAGTGGTTGCACAGCTGCGCGCCGTCCGGGAAGTGCGACTTGGCGAAGGCATCACTCTGCTTGGTGCGCGCCTCGAACTCAGCGCGCTTCTCGTTCACCATCTTCTGCTGGTGCACGTCCAGCCCCGGCTTGCGGATCAGGCCGATGGTCTGCAGGTGCTTCTCGATCACGTGGCCGAGCTCGGCGATGATCGAGGGCATGAACTTGCCGCCGGGCTGCCAGTAGCCGCCACGCGGGTCGAACACCGCCTTGAGCTCATCCACCAGGAAGGTGACGTCGCCCCCCTTCCTGAACACCGCGGAGATGATGCGCGTGAGCGCCACGATCCACTGGAAGTGATCGAGGTTCTTGGAGTTGATGAAGATCTCGAAGGGGCGGCGCTGCTCAAAGCCGGTGCCCTCGTTCAGGATGATGTCGTTGATCGTCACGTACATCGCGTGGTCCGAGATCGGAGTCTTGATCTTGTAGGTCGAGCCGACCAGCATCTCCGGCCGCTCGAGCTTCTCGTGCATCTGGATGACATTGGTCGAGTGGCCGTTGCGGTCCTTGACCACTTGCGGCTGGACTGTGGTCCTGGCCAGCTCCGCCGCCTTCTCGGCGGCCTTGTCCTCGGGCTTCTGCACCGAGTACTTGACGATTTTTCGGTCGATCTTGACGGTCATAACAATTCCCTTGGCGCGCGGCGCTTCCTCTAGAAGCGCCCGTAGTAGCCATCGCGCATGGCGTCGTAGAGGTTCGCGGCGGTGTGAATCTCGCCGTCGTAGTCGATCTCCTCGTCACCCCGTACCTCGACAGTTGAGCCGTCATCGAGGGTGAACTTGTAGGTCGTGTTCTTCAGGTCCGCCTCCTTGACGAGGACGCCCTGGAAAGCCTCCGGGTTGAAGCGGAAGGTCGTGCAGCCCTTCAGGCCCTGCTCGTGTGCATACAGATAGATGTCTTTGAATTTCTCGTAGGGGAAATCCGTAGGCACGTTCGCCGTCTTAGAAATCGATGAATCGACCCACTTCTGGGACGCAGCCTGCACTTCGACATGCTCTTTGGGAGTGACTTCGTCGGCGGCGATGAAGTAGTCCGGCAGTCTTTCAGCATCGTTGGTGGCTCCAGGTTGGACGTTCGCGTTGACGAGTTCGCGATACGCCAGCAGCTCGAAGGAATAAACGTCGATCTTTTCCTTGGACTTCTTGCCTTCCCGGATCACGTTCCTGAAGTAGTGGTGCGCGAATGACGGCTCGATGCCGTTGGACGCGTTGTTGGCGAGGGACAGCGAGATGGTCCCCGTCGGGGCGATCGAGCTGTGGTGCGTGAAGCGCGCGCCGATCTCCGCGAGCTCGTGCACCAGCTGCGGAGCCACCTTGGCGATGCGCTGCATGTAACGGCTGTACTTCGCGTGCAGCAGCCGGCCGGCGATCCGGGAGCCGGGCTTCCAGCCATCACGCGTCATCTCCGGGCGCTTGCGCAGCATCTCCTTCGTGACCGCGAACTCCTCGTTCATGATCGGCGCCGGGCCCTTCTCGCGCGCCAGATCAAGGGCGGCTTCCCAGCCGGCGATGGCCATCTCGCGCGAGACCTCCTCGGTGAACTGCACCGATTCGGGAGAACCGTACTTCATGCGCAGCAGCGTCATGGTGCTGCCGAGCCCGAGGAAGCCCATGCCGTGGCGGCGCTTGCGCATGATCTCGCCGCGCTGCTGCTCGAGCGGCAGTCCGTTGACCTCGACGACGTTGTCGAGCATGCGCGTGAACACGCGCACCACCTCGCGGTACTCGCTCCAGTCGAACTCGGCGAAGTCCCCGAACGGACTGCCCCTCGAGCAGCAGCGCGGCGAGATCATGCGCAAGCGCCGCCATGGCATGGGCTTCCTCGGGCTCGGCAGCACCATGACGCTGCTGCGCATGAAGTACGGTTCTCCCGAATCGGTGCAGT
>JANYBG010000110.1 GCA_025360865.1 Pseudomonadota bacterium
GTCGTGCCTTGCCCGGTGGCGAGGCACGACCGCGACACAGTCATCAGAACTTGTAGGCGAGCGTAGCGCCGATCAGCCGCGGTCGCAGCGGTGTCTGCGCCACGATGAACTGGTCGGTGCTCACGAACACGCTCTTGTTCGAGTTGCTGAGATTCTGTCCGAACAGGGTCACGATCCAGGCGTCCTTGGCCACCCCGACCGAGGCATCCCAGGTGGTGTAGTCCGGGTTCTCGAAGCGCAGCCTGCCGGTGCTGATCGAGCCGTCAGCGGCGAGCGGCGGATTCGAGCCTGCCTGTGTGAAGGAATGACCGGTATGAGTCAGGCCGACCTGCGCGAACGGGTTGTACGAATTGACGGCCCATTCGTAGCGCGCACGGACGCTGTACTGAATCGGCGGCGCGTTCGCGCTCGGGGATCCCTGCGGTCCGTAGGGATTGCCGACGGGGGAGCAGTTGCCGCCGGTTTTGTTGCAGTTCTGGGTGATGATCGAGCCGTAGGCCGAGGAACCCGGGATATTGCCCACCAGGGCGGGCGAGTTGGTCTGCTCGCTCGAGTTCCAGGCCGCGGATGCCTGCACGGTGAGCCCCGAGGTCACGCGGGCCACGAGGGAAGTCTCGACCCCGCGGATGCGGAAATTCTGGCCGTTGGTGTTGTAGAAGATGTTGCCGACCAGGCCCGGATCAAAGAAGGCGACCTGGACGTTGTCCCAGTTTTCCTGGTACAGAGCGCCGTTCCACTGCAGGCGGTGGTCGAGGAACTCAGTCTTCCAGCCCAGCTCGTTGTTGGTCAGCTTGTCGGACTGGTAGGAGCGCGGGATCTGGTACTGGTAGGTCGCGTCCGGCCCGTAAATGTGCTTGGCGCCGCCGTTCTGGTTGAAGCCGCCCGGCCGGAAGCCTTGCGAGTAGGTGTAGTACAACATCAGGTCGCGCGTGACATGCCAGGTCAGGTTGCCGCGACTCTTGTTGCCGGACTCCGAGTCCCGGAGGTTCTGGGCATTGAGGTTGAAGTTGTTATTCAGGCACCCCGTGGCCGGGTTGCCGCTCTGGAAGCAGAAGAAGCTGCCCGAGACACTACCCTCTGAGGAGTTGTCGAACTTGAAGTGGCGCGTCCCCGCTGTGAGGGTCAGCACCTTGGGGATGATGTCGAAGTCGACGGATGCGAAGAACGCGATCTGCTTGGTCTCGCGCACGGTGTCCTGGTAGAACGAGACGTGATCCCCCTGCACGCCCGGATTGGCGACGGTGGAGCCGGGCGCCGTGCCGACGTTGGTGAAGCAGCCGGTATTGCCCGCGCCGCTGGCCGCGGTGCAGGACGGGACGTTCTTGTAGGACCAGCCGGTCTGGTCGTAGAGCTTGTTGTCCTCCCAGAACGCGCCGGCGATCGCGCGCAGCCGCCATTCGTCGGGGGTGGTGAAGCGCAACTCGTGTTGCTGGTGCGTGTTCTTCTCGATCGAGCGCCAGGTCGCGCTGGGGGAGAAGCACTTGGGCGGCAGGTTCGGGGTGTAGGAGCCCGGGCCATAACACTGGTAATAATCCGCGTAGTAGCCACGCGCGTAGTTGGTGTAATCGCCGACCTGATCGACATGGCGTACCAGGTAACCGCCGGTGTAGACGGCCTTGATCGGGCCGAACTTGCCGTTCAGGGTCCAGGCGCTGCTCTCGAACCGGTCCTTGTCGTACGAGGGATTGAAAAGGGTCACCTGCAGTGGCCGCAGCGCGCCGCCGTCCGAGGCCGTCGGCTGCTGGTAGAACACTCCCTTGGAGTCCATGTTCTGGTAGGTCTGGCTGACAAGGGCATCCCAGTCCTCGTTGAACTTGTACAGCAACTCCGCGCGGCCGCCGGTGTAGTTGACCGTGTTGATGTTGTCGCCGATCACCGAGGCGTTGTTAATCGACGCTGAGCCGGGAGGCACGCAGTAGCCGGTTTTCGTCGGCAGGCCATTCGGGCAGACCCCGCCCACCCCGCCCACGGCCGTGTAGTGTGCGTAGTGAATGCCGATGTCATTGTTGTTGCGCGTGAAAGTCGCCGGCACGTTGTCGATGTAGCCGCCGCGGCTATCGTTGTAGATCACCACGCGCGCGGCCATCTTCTCCGCGATCAGCGGGAAGTTCATGACGCCGGTGATGTCGCTGTTCGGGTCGCCGCCGGCGGTCGTCGAGTAGCCGGCCTTGAAGTTCGCCTCGAAGGCGCCGAGCTTGGGCTGGTTGGTGATGTAGCGGATGACGCCCGCCTCGGCGCCGGCGCCGTACAGGGTGCCCTGCGGGCCGGCGAGGATCTCGATGCGATCCAGGTCCGCGGTGTAGATGTCGAGGTTGCGGTTCGGCAGCTGCCCCGACTGATTGTCGAGGTAGATGGCGACGTTGGGGTACAGGCCCGTGGAGCCGCTGCCCTGGCTGGGCTGCGAGCCGGCGCTCAGCCCGCGCATGAAGATCTCGTTCTGTCCCGGCCCGTTGTTCGCCGTGGACACATTCGGCAGGTACTTGATGTAGTCATCCAGAGTCGAGACGTTTAGCTGCCGCAGCGTCTGCGCGGTGAAGGCCTGCATCGAGATGGGCACGTCCTGCATGCTCTGCGAGCGACGCTCAGCGGTGACCGTGATCTCCACCAGCCCTTCCGAGTTGCTGGTCTCGGTGGCCGTGGTGGGGACATCGGCCGCGAGCGCCGAGGTCGCCGCGGCGCACGAGGTGCCCCCCAGTACCGCCGCCACCGCGTATGAGATCTTCGAGTTCATGGCTTAACCCCTTGATGACTTAAAATTTGCGTCGCGGCTACCCCCGCCACGGCGATATCGACTCGCTCTCCCGTCGACCCGCGCGCGGCGCGCTACGACCCGCGCCTCATTCAAAGACGCGCGCGCGGGCGGCATCCCCGTTGGCGACCCGCTGCGGCTGCAGACGCCGCGTCGACGGCGACAGCCCGTAAGCATCCTTGAACTGCCGCGAGAAATGCGCGCAATCGGCGAAGCCGGCCTCGTTGGCGATGTCGGTCACCGAGCGGTCGGTGTTCTCGATGAGCCAATTGGCATAGCGCATGCGCAGCTGCCGGTACAGTGAGGCCGGCCCCATGCCCACGTGCTGGCGACACAGCCGCTCGAGCTGCCGCGCGGAAAGCCCCAGCTCGGCGGCGACCGCGGCGACGGCGATGGGCCGCGCCAGGTTCTGCTCCATGAGCAGCAGCGCGCGGTGGACCCGGGGCTCGGTCACGGTTTCCGAAAGTGGCGGATGCGGCTGTGAGTCGCTGCCTGAGCGCGGGCGATCGAAGAGCAGGACCTGACTCGCCTTCTGGGCGACCGCGCGTCCGAGGTGCTGCTCAATGAGGTAGGTGGCAAGCGCCGCGGCGCCAGCACCGCCAGCGCAGGTGATACGGGGGCCATCGACCAGGAAGAGCCGATCCGCGCTGACGTCCTGGTGGGGGAACGCCTCGAGGAAATCCTGGTAGTGGTACCAGCTCACACACGAGCGGCGGCCCTTCATGAGTCCCACGCGGCACAGGATGAAGCTGCCCGTGCAGATTCCGATGAGGGGAACGCCCGCGGCATCGGCCTCGCGCAGATAGCGCGCGGTGGCTTCATCCACCTGGGGACCAGCATGCAGCAGCCCGCCGATCACCACGACATAGTCGAGTAGCTCGGGGGTGACCAGCGCGCTGGTCGGCTGGACCAGAACCCCGCAGCTTGCGGCGATCGGTTCCGAGCGGCTGGACATGATCGACCATTGCACGTGCAGGGGACGGCTGCGGTCGCCTTCGTCGGCGGCAAGGCGGAGGTGATCAATAAAGACGGCGAACGCGGAGAGGGTGAAATGATTGGCGAGCACGACGCCGACGCGCACCGGAGGACGCGAGCTGCGTGATGTGGCGGACATTCCTGTCAGGCGGCCTGAATGAGCCATTGAACGCGCACTCAATCTTTGTTGCTCCCCCGCTGCCGTATATTCCATTAAGGCTCATTGAGACGCAAGAAAGACTTATCCGCGTATATAAGTTGTGTGATTACAGGTAGCTACTCAGTGTGCGACGGCGACCCAGTTGGGAACCTGCCATTGAATGAGCGTTCAGACGATAGAGGCAAGGAGTCAAAGTCGCATCGAGGCCCGGAGTTGCGGCGTCGGCGCCACAAACCGGGACTAGCGCAGGACGGCGAGGCGGGCGAGATTCGACTGCACGGTCGCATCATGCACGCCACTGCGCGCGTACCAGCGACGGGTCGCATCCACAAGCGCACGCCCGTCCTGCGCCGACTGCGCGTCCTGGGGACCCAGGCTCTCGTCGGGCCCCAGCAGGAAACCCCGCGGGAGGGTGCGGGCGTGACGGTGTAACCGCAGGCGCCGCAGGGCAGGGGTGGGGACTGACGGTGTCGTCTCCCCGGCCTGGACCGGCAAAGGTGGCGAACCGACGTCTCGGTCGGAGATGCCCTGAGCGACTCCCGAGGCCGGGTGCGCCGGTGCCATCCACCGCTGGCACCATTGGGAGACCTCAGCCGACGAGGAGCGCAACAGCGGATCGCTGAGCGCCACGGCGATGCGGGGCAGCTCCGCGGCATCCCGCAGCGCGGCATCCCAACGCTGCTCATCCAGCAGTTGCTCGATATCCGTCAGATAGCTCGCGAGCATCCGCGAGCTTGACGGGGAGGTTCGCGGGGCGCGAGCGAAGGCCCGGCCTCCCTCAGCAGTGTTCTCTTGCATCACGCGGTTCCCGTGTCGGAGGTGGCTCGAGAGGCTTCAGGTCGCATCGTCCGCGAGGCTTGCGGGCGCGTCGCTCGCTCCCTGGGGTTCGACGAGCGCCGGTCGTTTCGCCGGAGCCGGCATGCGGCTCACGGGGGGCGAGAATCGAGCGACAGCCGTGGCGCTCGGCCGCTTGCGTGGCACAACTGCGGCCCGCGCCGCATCACCCGCCTTGGGCGCATTCGCGGCCACTCGCTTGATCACGCGCGGTTTTCCAAGTGCGGCCACTTTCATCGCACGTCGCGGCGCGCGCCGCTTGCTGGGTGAGGCGCCGCGGCGTGCCACCGGTTTCTTGCGAGCGACTTTGGACTTCTTTGGCGGCCGGGACTTCACGGCCACCTTTTTCCTGGTGACCGCCCGGGCTTTCGCCGCAGGGCCAGACTTACGCGCTTTCGCGCCGCTGCCCTTTTGCGCGCGGCGCGCGTGCTTCCAGGCCTTTCGCGCGACGGCGGCGCCCTTGCGTGCGCGCCGTGCCTCCCGCTTGGCTTCCTTCAGACGCTTACGAGCCCGCTTAAGCTCCTCCTTGGCGATGCGCACGCGCTGCTTGGCGACTTCAGCCAGAAGTCGTGCGCGTGCCGAGGGGCTGGAGGAAGCGTCTGATTCGCTGCCTGTCTTCTTCATGTGCGGGCCTGCGAAGCGAAATGAGCGCCAGTCTCACACAAGGCCCGCGACGTTGCCACCGCGAGAAGTTATCCACAGAATTTGTGCATAACTATGTGGACAGAGACGGCTCTCAACGGCAAAGCCCGAGGCCGGGCAATGGCTTGCATCACCGTGCGCGTGCTTTCGCCAATGTGGCGAGTAGCGCAGCACCCTGGACAGGGTTTACCGATCGCCGCCGAATTTGGTCGCGGTCACGCGATTGCGGCCACCATGCTTGCTGCCGTAGAGCGCGGCGTCCGCGATCTTCAGTACGCGCTGCGCGAGGTGCCGCTCGCCACTCGGGACGCGGTTGAGGCCGCACAACCCGAAACTCGCGGTGACGGTGATGGACGTGCCGTCATAACGATATGGCTCGGTACCGACGGCGTCGCGTAGCTTGCGCGCGACCTCCAGCCCCTGGTCGTAGGCGGTCTCGGGCAGCACGATGGCGAACTCCTCGCCGCCAATCCGGGCGACCCAGTCGGTACCACGCCTGAGGTTGTGCTGCAGGCGCATGGCGAATTGCCGCAGCACTTGGTCGCCACCGGCGTGTCCATGGGTGTCATTGAGCGCCTTGAAGAAATCGATGTCGCAAAGCACGAGCGACAGCCCGCGACCGTAGCGCGCGGCGCGCTCGACCTCGCGCGGGAAATTCTTGCTGAAGAAGCGGCGGCTCGCGACACGCGTCAGGTCATCGGTGGCCGAGAGCTTGCGGTTTTCCGCCAGCGTGATGCGCAGCACCGTCTCCAGTTCCGCGATGCGCCGCGCGGAGCCGATGCGTGCCTCGATCTCCCGGGGCGAGGCGCGGCGTCCGACGCATTCATCCGCGCCGGCCGTGAGTCCCGCCTCGCGCTCGGCGACATCATCGAGTTCGGAGAAGTAGACGATGAAAGGAGGGCGCTCCTGGGAGCGCGCCCGAAGCTTGCGGACCATGTCCAGGGAGTCGGTCAGCACGACCGGACGGAACTCCAAGAGGAAGGCGCGCAGGGCGTCGGCTTCGTCGGCGACCGAGACGTAATCGAGGGTATCGGCGGTGATCCCACGCTCGAGCTGCTGCCGCAAGACTGAGTCCAGACAGGCGATCAGGGCCTTTGGCGGCGGAACCACGCGCAGCATGACCGCGATGCTCGCGGTGGTCTCCTCGGTACTGGTCGGCGCCTGACCCGCGCGACGCTCGAGGATCCGTTGGATGACAGTGGTCTGGCCACCTGATGGCAATGAACTCTCCTGGGGCCGCGCGCCTGCCCTGGGGAAGGCAGATTACAGACCCAGCCCTAAAATTGCGCGTGCGGGAGTGTCTTGGCTCCGCCGGGGGTGCCGCGGCGCTGCGCCAACCGCCGACACTATATGATCGCCGCCCATGGAAGCTCCCGCTGTCACCCGTCGCCACTCACCGTTTTTCGCCCCCATCTGGCTGATCCTGCTGGGGGCGATCGCCCTGGGCTTGATCGCATGGAGTTCCTACCGAGCCGCTGGCACGACCCTGGTGGTGCTGGTGCGCTCGCCGGACAAGGAGCCCGGCACGATCGCCGATCCGCCGATTTCAGCGGACGGAGAGGCCCGGGCGCAACGATTGGCGCGCATGTTCGGTGATACCACCGGGGCTGGGCGCTGGGACGCGGTTTACGTAAGCGATGACCGCCGCGCGCAGCAGACCGCCGCCCTGCTCGCCGACCGGCTGGGACGCGCGCCGGTGCTTTTCAACGTGGCCGACGCCGCCGCGACGGGCGCGCGTCTCGCGCGCGAACATGCCGGTGGCACCGTGCTGGTCATTGGAGGTGGCGCTAGTGTGGCGCGGATGCTGACGGCGCTGGCTGGTCCGCAGGCCGGTGGCGCCATGGCGGCGGACCCCGACTGTCTGTACATCGTGAGCGTTCCGAGCTTCGGGCGCGCCCAAGTGCTGCGGATTAGATTTTGAAGGCGCCTCAGGCCTAGCGCGCGGTGCCCGCGCTCAATGCGACCGCGCGGCGTATGAATTCGCTGTGCTGGGCGATGCGGAAGTCAGCCAATAGCGCGGCGCGAATGTAGCGCGCCTGGTCGATCAGGAAGGTGGCACGACGCACCCCGAAACCCAGCGGCCCGAGCACGTCGTACATGCGGATGACGAATTTATCGCTATCCGACAGCAGCGTGAACGGCAGCTTGTATTTCCCGCGGAAGGATCGATGCGTGGCGGGAGACTGCGGACTCACGCCGGCCACATCGAGGCCCACCTGCTGGATCTCGGCGTGCAGATCACGGATCACGCACGCTTCCTTCGTGCACCCGGGGGTGAAGTCCGCAGGGTAGAAGTAAAGGATGAGTGGCCCGTGCCTCAGGAGGGTGCTGAGCGAGACGTTCTGGTCATCCTGGTCCGGCAGGGTGAATTCGGGTGCGCGTCCGCCGATCGCCAGCATGGCGTGGTCTCCGATCAGTCGGGAAATCCCCTTTTCCCGATAATAACCGCATACCGGCTAGGGGATTAAATCTTGATTGGACCTGCCCAGTCCCGATGCTAGAATCGCGCGCCTTGCGGTGGGGCGGTAGCTCAGTTGGGAGAGCGTCGCGTTCGCAATGCGAAGGTCGAGGGTTCGATCCCCTTCCGCTCCACCATTTTCGCTTCCACCCCCGTCCATCCGTATCCACTCTCGTACCGCGGTTGTTCCAAGAGTGCTTTATTTAAAGGCTTTTGGCTCCACAAGTGGTAAATAGCGTCTACGGACGTCCACACGCAGCCGCGGTTTGAACTGGGGTATTCCTTGGGGTACGGTGGGGTCCCAAAAGGCCGATACCCCCAAAACCCATGAGTCTCACCGATACCGCTATTCGCACCGCGAAAGTGCAGGGCAAGCCGTACAAGCTATACGACGAGCGGGGACTTTTCTTGCTTGTCACGCCGACGGGCAGTTTGCTGTGGCGCTTCAAATACCGGTTTTCGGGCGTGGAGAAGCTTATATCGCTGGGCATGTATCCCGATGTCCGACTGAAAGACGCTCGCGCTAAGCGAGAGGAAGCACGGCGCCTAGTCGCCGCCGGAGCCGATCCCAGCGTCAAGCGGCAAGTTGAGAAGAACGCTCTCGCAAATACGTTTGAAGCAGTCGCGGAAGAATGGCTCGACAACAAGCGCGCGACCCTTTCGGAGGGCACCTGGCAACGAGATCGCGATCAGCTCACGAAAATGGTCGGCCCGTACCTGGGCAACCGCCCGATTGCCGATATTGAGGCGCCCGAACTTCTGGCAATTCTCCGTCGGTTGGAAAAGCGCGGCGTCCGTGATACGGCACACCGCGTGCGTGCAGTGTGCGGGCGGGTATTCCGCTACGCGATAGCGACTGGAAGAGCGCGGCGCGACATAAGCGCTGACTTAAAAGGCGCTCTTGCTCCGAAAGCTTCCAAGAGCTATCCGGCGATCATTGACCCGGCTCAGGTCGGGCAGCTCCTGCGAGCGATAGCAGAGTACGACGGGCAGCGCACGACGTATGCCGCCCTACAATTGGCGCCGTACGTCTTCGTCCGTCCTGGTGAACTGCGCAGGGCAGAGTGGGTCGAGATTGACCTCGAACGCGGAGAATGGCGCATACCGGGGGAGCGGATGAAGATGGGAGAGCTTCATATTGTTCCCCTGGCACGTCAGGTCGCCGAAATCTTCCGAGATCTGCGGATGCTCACTGGAGGAAACCGCTTCGTCTTTCCTGCCATCGGAAAAGCGTCGCGACCTCTGAGTAACAACACACTGAATGCAGCATTGCGCAGGATTGGGTACAGCCAGGAGGAAATGACTGCGCACGGGTTCAGAACTACGGCGAGTACGCTGCTCAACGAGTTGGGCTGGAATCCCGATGTGATCGAACTGCAACTCGCGCACAAAGAGCGAAACAAGGTTCGAGCCGCATATAATCGCGCACAGCGATTGGATGAGCGACGAAAGATGATGCAGGCATGGGCTGATCACCTTGATGAGTTGCGGGCTGCGGGATCGGTTAAGTCTATCGACGAAGCATCACGGTATTTGCGGCGAGACAAATTGGGTCGCAGTGCTCGCCATTGACTGGTTTGCTTGCTACTAGTGTGTGGGGGTTGACCGCATGGTGCAGAGCCTGTCTTTGAGTTGACGGCAGCCTAGACATCTGCCGGCGGCGCCGAAAAATGCAAGAAGGCGGCGCTCACTAGGAGGTTCCCCGATTCCCATTTGGACGGCTGTGGATGGGTTGTCGACCTCCCGACAGGGGAAGCAGTTAGTTTTGCGGCTCCGCCATCGTGAAACTATGCGCGGGAGCGCGCATACCCGTCATTCCCTACGGCGGCGGGGACTTTCGGCCGCGAGGCTATCCTGCATCTCTCCTCCCACAGCGGCCCACCCCGTGCAACGGCGACCGCAGAATTTCGTAGCGACGCCCCGACCCGGAAGTGAAAACCCCGAGCTTGCTGCCAACCGCTGAGGGACACCATAGGGCGCCTGACGCTCCGTCAACTCTCGGTGCGCCGACATATAGCTATCTCTGCCGTGGACTGCGGAAACACGACGGCGTCGGGGACGTGGGTTCGTGCCACGTAAGGTCGCGCCCATGGTTTTCGCGTACCGAGAGGTTCGTGGAGACTCTCTCTGCCAGAAGGGCGGTGAGTTGCTCAAGTGTCCGACTACACCCTTTGAGAACATTGTTAAGGATGCCCGTCCCGAATCGCTGTCTCGGGAAGCCCAGCCTGTTGTCACACGATCTCACCCGTGGCTCACGAAGCGCTCGTCCAATGTCGGGTGTCGGGAGAGACAGAGTCCCTCCTCAAGACGGTTGCTGGCAGTTCATCGAGACCGTACTCGGGTTGCTTCGCCGGCGCCGGCGATTGCATCGCCATACAGGGAACCTCGAGCAGCAAGGCTGTATGTCCGGTCGCGGTCAGATGACCGGACCCTGGTCGCCGATCGGGCGGGCAGGCGAGGACTGCCCTCAGCGACCTAGGTGTCGGTCTTGGTTCGGTCCCACCTGCGGCAGCTATCACCACTCCCGAAGGACGAGCTCGCGCGCTTGAAGCGCTCTCTGGCGGAGCGAGGGGCTATTGGACGGACGTTTAATCAGATTGCCCAGGTGGCGACCCAAAGCGGCAAGGCGGCGGGTCCCGGACGGGACGACCTTCGCGGAATGCTCAAAGTGGGGGAGGGTCTGCGCGACCACGTAAAGGCCCTGGTCACGGCCAACCAGATCAGCTAGGAGCAAGGCGATGCCGAAGACACTGAGTGATAGTGGGTCAGCAAGGCCGCTTCTGGACGCCGCAACCGAGGTAGCAAGCCGCCGAAGGCGGAGTCGCCAGAACAAAAAAAGAAGAGCGCGCCCGGTTACCCAAAGCGCACTCGGAGGTCGTCAGCAGATTTACCGTAGAGCTAGGGCGACTAAAGACCTGCGAACGGAACAGATCCCCCAACAGCGCCGAGGCTCCTAGATTGTCATTGGCGCGCAACCGTATTAGTTGGCTGGAGAGGCGCAGACAGATTGTCCGGATGCAACTGGTAGGCACCGCCGGATATGAAGTCAACGCCGAGTCTGATGAGGCCCCCAAGCGCGATGTTGCCCCACACCCATCCACTCACACTGGGCTCCAGCGTCCCGCTCCAAGTGCTATAGCCATTAAGCGCGACTTCCACTGTGTGATTACGGTTGCGCTTCATGTCAACGACCACCGGAGTCACGCCACTGGGCACGCCGTCGACAGTCACTGTCGCACCCGGAGACGTGCTGCTGATGCCGACGCCTTGATAACTTCCACCGTGCACGATAGTTGCGCAACCAGACAGAACACTTACACAAAAGAGCAAAATAAGCTTTTTCAACTCACCGCGTACTCTCCGCGTAAGCGTCATGCCGAGGCCATCTTGACGCCTACGGTTTGATGCGAGCGAGCCGCTGATTAACGGCATTGAGGTCGAACGCATTTGGATCGAACGGGTAACCGAGCCAGCCCTGCAGCTCTTCGTGCTGCTCGTGTCGCGGGTCGGCGATCGCTTCGAGGAAGGTCTCATAACCGGGCTGGCCGCCGACGTCCTCAGGCGGGCAGGCGTTTTCTCCCGCAGTGCACACCGCGGCTCGTCGACTGTTTTTCTGTGGGACAAGAGCCTCCACTGTGACCTTGTGCTCCCAGTGATCGCCGAAGTCGTAGAGGTAGGTGAACCGGCGCACGCGGGCCTCGATGAACGACTTCAGCTGCACGCGGCGCTCATCGTGCATGGGCTCGCTGGCGGGCCAGTCCGGATCCGGGATCCCGTAATGTTGGTCGGCGATCTCGTACTCGTGCAGATGGCTGTTGCTCCAGCCCATGGCGGCCTGCAGGATCAGGTTCAGCTTCGCCAGGGTTACCGTTTCCGGCACGATCACCCGTCGCCACACGTGCGGCTGGATGCGCAGCAGCTCGATGCGCAGTTGCACGCTCGCGGCCAGCAGATCCTTCAAGCCGCGCGGCAGAGCACGCTTGGCAGCAGGCTTTCGACTTCCCATGGCAGCAACTCGTGGATGCGGTTGATGGGGTGCTCGGCGATGCGCTCGAGCACGTGCCTTAGGTACACATGCGGATCGATGTCGTTCAACCGGCACGTACCGATCAGGCTATACAGGCGCGCGGCTGTTTCCCCACCCG
>JANYBG010000112.1 GCA_025360865.1 Pseudomonadota bacterium
CGAAGGACCCCAAGATCCAGCGGCTTGGAGACGAAGTCGAAGGCGCCCAGCTTCAGCGCGCGCACCGCCGACTCGACATTGCCATGCGCGGTGATGACCGCCACCGGCACACTCGAACGGTTTTCCTGGATCCAGGCCACCAGGTCCAGTCCGTCGCCATCGGGCAGGCGCATGTCGGTGAGGCACAGGTCGAATTGCTCGGACTTGAGCAGCTTCTTCGCCCCGCTGATGTCAGCGGCGGTGCGGGTCCGCAGGTTCATGCGGCTCAGGGTCAGGCTGACCAGTTCCAGAAGGTCCGGCTCGTCATCGACGATGAGGACCACCGGCGGGTCACTCAGCTTTCCACCGGGCGGTAGCTCGGCCATCAGTTCTCCCACCGGCGCGGGTCGGCGAAAACCAGCCGGAACACGCTGCCACCGCCGGCGCGCGGCTCGTACAGCAGGGTCGCGGCGTTGCTCTGGGCGAGCTCGCGCGCCAGGAACAGCCCAAGTCCGGTGCCACGGCCGCCACTGAAGAACGGCTCGAAGATCTTGTCGACGTGCTCGCCCGCGACGCCGCCACCACGGTCGGCGACCTCAAGGAACGGCCGTGCGCTGCCACTCATACGGCCGTATCGTATCTCGACCTTGTGCGCGGCGTCGTCACCGACGGCGTACTTGAGGGCGTTCTCACACAGATTCCACAGGATCTGGCGCAGCTGGTTCGGATCCACGCGCACGTCCAGATCGTCCTCAGGCCCGCTTACCGTGAGCCGGGCGCGCGGCCACTGCATGGTCTCGCAGAACTCCTCGTGGAACTCCTCCGTCCATCCGGGCAGCGAGAGGCGCTCGATGCGCGCGTGCTCGCGACGCGAGAGGCGCTGGACATTGTCAATGATGCCGCTCACCCGGTCGGCGTTGGTGCGGATGATCTGGGTCAGGCGGCGGTCCTCGTGCGAAAGATCGGGCGACTCCGCCAGCAACTGCCCCGCGTGGCTCATCGCCCCGACCGGGTTCCTGATCTCGTGGGCGATGCTCGCGCTGAGGCGACCCAGGGAAGCGAGCTTCGACTGCTGCACCCGTTCATCAATCAGGCTCGTATCCTCGAGGAAGATGAGCACCGGTCCCGGGCTGGTCGCGCCCAGCGGGGCGAAGTTGACGCGGATCACGCGCGCGCCGTCCGCGGAGGCGAAGGTCTGTTCGAGCGCGGGCACCGCCCCTGTGGCGCCCGCGGCCTTGCGCCAGGACTCAAGCAGATACAAGAGCCGCGGCGAGGCCTCACCCACCAGGGCATCGGGGTAGGCGTTCTGGTCGCCCAGGATCTGCGCCGCGGATTCGTTGATGAGACGGATCCGGTCCTGCGTGTCGATCACCAGGATGCTCTCGCGCAGGTGCTGGACGACGTACTGCGACAGCTGCGCCATATTGGCCAGGTCCAACTCCTGGCGGCGTACGAGCGCCTCGCTCTCACGCAGGCTGTTGGCCATGGGCCAGGTGATCAGGGCGATGAGAAAGAGCACCGCGCCGAAGAAGCCCGCCGTGGTGTAGTCGGTGGTGGGGGCTTCGGCGATGAAATTGACGAACACCTGCTGCGTCAGCACGGCAAGCGCGGCCACCGCGGCGATCAGCAGCGCGTCGCGCCGGCCGGAGAGCACCGTCAGGGCCAGTACCGGCAGCACCAGCAGGACACCCAGGCCGCTGCCGATACCACCGCTCGCGTAGAGGATCAGCCCAATGGCGAGCGCATCCACGCTCGCGTTCACCAGGGCGACGATGCGCAGGCTCGACCAGCGCAGGCGTCGCGCGATGACCAGGAGGAGGGCCGCGGTGAAGTAGGCCACGCAGGCGGCCACGAACAGCGAGGGGCGTGCCGTCACCAGCGCCCAGCCGGGGCCGGCGAATGCCTGGACCGCCAGCAGCAGCAGGGGCACCAGCAGCCGGTACAGGCTCAACAGCCCGATCACGCGCCAGGCAAGATCGCTCGGTGTTCCGGAGACGGAAGCGGGGTTGGCCGGCGTGGCAGACAAGCGTGGCGTGGAAACCGTTGAAGTCCCGGTCGACTGTAGCATCTTAAGTCACCCCCGAGCGCGACGCGGATCGCACGCCGCCCCGGCTGGCCACAGGCGGGCGTTATCAAGCAGAATGCGCGCCTTACGCGCGAGCACAGGCGGTGACGATGAACCTGCATGAGTATCAGGCGAAGGAAGTGTTTCGCACCTATGGAATCCCGGTACCCGCCGGGCGGGTGGCCGCGACCGCCGAGGAGGCCGTCGCCGCCGCGCAGGCCCTGGGCGGATCGGTGTGGGTCGTTAAGGCGCAGGTACACGCCGGGGGCCGTGGCAAGGCTGGCGGCGTGAAGCTCGCCCGCGACATGAATGCGATCCGCGCCGCCGCGGCGGGCATGCTCGGCACACATCTGGTCACCGCGCAGACCGGCCCCGAGGGCCTGGCCGTCGGCAAGGTGTACGTCGAGACCGGTTCCGAGATCGCGCGCGAGATCTACCTGTCGCTCACGCTCAATCGCGAGCGCGGTCGCATCGCCCTGATCGCCTCCGCCGCCGGCGGCATGGACATCGAGGAGGTCGCCCACAAGACCCCAGAGAAAATCCTCTCGGCCACCATTCATCCGGCCGCGGGACTCCAGCCCTACAGGCGCGCCAGCTCGCCTTCGGTCTCGGGCTCAGCGGCGCCCAGATCGGCGAGTTCCAGTCCCTCACCCAAGCCTTGTACCGGCTGTACATCGAGAAGGACCTGAGCCTGCTCGAGGTGAACCCCCTCATCGTCACCAAGACCGGCTCACTCATGGCGCTGGACGCCAAGATCAACGTGGACGCCAACGCCGGCTTCCGCCACCCCGAACTCACGCCATTGCGCGACCCTTCCCAGGAAGACCCGATGGAACGCCGGGCGAGCGAACACGATCTGAACTATGTCTCCCTCGACGGGGACATCGCCTGCATGGTGAATGGGGCGGGTCTCGCGATGGCCACCATGGACCTGATCAAGCTGCACGGCGGCGCGCCAGCGAACTTCCTTGATGTCGGCGGGGGCGCCACCAGCGAGCGCGTCACCGCGGCCTTCGAGCTGATCCTCTCCAATGAGCGGGTGCGCGCGGTGCTAGTGAACATCTTCGGCGGGATCGTCCGCTGCGACATCATCGCCGATGGGGTGATCAAGGCGGTGACGAAGGTCGGCGTCAAGGTACCCGTGGTCGTGCGTCTGGAGGGCACCAACGCGGAGGCCGCGCGCGAGATGCTCGCCAGGAGCGGGCTCACGATCACTCCGGCGGAGGATCTGACGGATGCGGCGCGCAAGGTCGTGGCGCTGGCGAAGCAGGGCAAGGCATGAGCATTCTGGTCAATAATAACACCCAGGTCATTTGCCAGGGATTCACCGGCAAACAGGGAAGTTTCCACTCTGAACAGGCGCTCGCCTACGGCACCAAGCTCGTGGGTGGGGTGACCCCCGGACGCGGCGGCCAGCGGCACCTGGGCCTGCCGGTATTCGACACGGTCGCAGACGCGGTGCTCCGGACCGGCGCCACGGCCAGCATGATCTATGTGCCCCCGGCTGGCGCCGCGGATTCGATCCTCGAGGCGATCGATGCCGGCCTCGAGCTCATCGTCTGCATCACCGAGGGCGTGCCGGTGAACGACATGGTGCGCGTGAAGGCGGTACTCGCCGGGTCCGCCTCGCGACTCGTGGGCCCGAACTGCCCCGGGGTCATCACCCCGGATGAGTGCAAGATCGGCATCATGCCCGGCTTCATCCACAAGAAGGGCAGCGTCGGGATCGTCTCGCGCTCGGGCACGCTCACCTACGAGGCGGTCTTTCAGACCACGCGCATCGGCCTGGGGCAGAGCACCTGCGTCGGCATCGGCGGCGACCCGGTGCGTGGCATGAACTTCATCGACGTGCTGGAACTCTTCGAGCGCGATCCGCGCACCGAAGGGATCATCCTCGTCGGGGAGATCGGCGGCAGCGACGAAGAGGCGGCCGCGGCCTACATCCGCCGCTTCGTCAGCAAGCCCGTCGTCGCCTACATCGCAGGGCTCACCGCCCCTCCTGGCAAGCGCATGGGACACGCGGGCGCGATCGTGGCCGGCGGCAAGGGCACCGCGGCGGACAAGTACGCCGCCTTCGCCGCCGCGGGGGTGCGCACCGTGAAGTCTCCCGCCGAACTTGGGTCCGCGATGAACGACCTGTTGCGCAAGCGCCGCGCCAGCCGTCCGGCGGTGAGCCGCGTGCTCACCACCGTGCTGCCCACCCGCGCCGCGCCGGCGGCCAAGCCGGCCAAGGTCGCCGCCAGCAAGAAAAAGAAGCCCGCGCCGGCCAGGAAGCCGCCCGCGCGTGGCAGGGCTGTCGCGAAGCGCCAAGCGGCGCCGCGGCGTCCCGCGGTGCGCAAGCGCTCAGGCCGCGGCCGTCGCTGACACGTGAAACAATAGTCCGCGCCGATCCCACAGGGCGTAAGCGGGATCCTGAAGCCGCGGCTGGCCGGTGATGCGTACATGAGTGAGTCTTTGCGGATCGCGCTGGCGCAGCGCAACTTCCTCGTCGGTGACGTGCATGGGAACGCCGCGCGCGTCATCGAATGCGCCCGGCACGCCCGCGACGAGTTGCGCGCGGACCTGGTGCTGTTCCCGGAGCTCACGCTTTCGGGTTACCCGCCGGAGGATCTGCTCTTCCACAGCGGCTTCCGGCGTCAGATCGAGGCTGGACTCGCGCGCGTGTGCGCGGAAGTCAGCGACGTCGACCTGATGCTTGGCTTCCCCGAGTACACCAAGGCGGCCATCTACAACTCCGCGGCCTATGTCAGGGCCGGGCAGATCGCGGCGATCCACCGCAAGGCCGAGCTGCCGAATTACAGGGTCTTCGACGAGAAGCGCTATTTCCAGCCCGGCTCGCAGCCGAGCATCACCGATTGTGGCGGCGTGCGCATGGGACTTCTGGTGTGCGAGGACATCTGGGCGCCGCAGGCCGCGCAGCTCTCGCGCGCCGACGGGGCGCAGATGCTGCTGGTCATCAACGCCTCGCCGTTCGAGATCCACAAGCAGCGCGAACGCGAGCAGGTCGCCCGCGCCCGCGCCCGCGATGTTGGCTTGCCACTGGTCTATGTGAACCTCGTCGGCGGCCAGGACGAACTGGTGTTCGACGGCAACTCCTTCGCCATGGACGCGCAGGGCGAGGTCGTGATGCGCGCACCCGCGTTCGAGGAGGGCACCTACCTCATCGAGTTCGCGTGCGAGGCCGGGGGGGCGCTGACGCCGCGCCCGGCCGCGGTCGTGCCAGAGCTGTCCGACGAGGCGAGTGTCTACGGCGCGCTCGTGCTGGGCGTGCGCGACTACGTGCGCAAGCACGGCTTTCCGGGAGTTGTGCTGGGACTTTCAGGCGGGGTGGACTCAGCGCTCACGCTTGCGATCGCGGTCGATGCCCTGGGCGGCAAGTGCGTGCAGGCGGTGATGATGCCCTCGCGCTACACCTCGCGGATGAGCCTCGATGACTCGAAGGAACAAGCCCAGGGATTAGGCGTGCAGTACAGCGTGCTCTCGATCGAGACCATGTTCGAGGCGACGCTCGCGACGCTCAAGGACGAGTTCGCCGGCCGGCCGGTGGATGCCGCGGAGGAGAACATGCAGTCGCGCTGCCGCATGCTCCTCTTGATGGGCCTGTCGAACAAGACGGGGCGCATGCTGCTCACGACCGGCAACAAGAGCGAGATGGCGGTCGGCTACGCGACGCTCTATGGGGACATGGCCGGGGGCTTCGCCCCCATCAAGGACTGCAGCAAGCTATTGGTCTATCGGCTGGCGAACTACCGCAACTCGCTCGGTCGGGTGATCCCGCAGCGCGTGATCGAGCGGCCCCCTTCCGCGGAACTGCGCGACGACCAGAAGGACTCCGACTCGCTGCCGCCTTACGAGATCCTCGATCCGATCCTGGAGGCCTTCATCGAGGAGGACCTGTCGGTCGATGAGATCCAGGCGCGGGGCTTCGACCGCGCGACGGTCGGCAGGGTGCTCGATCTGGTGAAGCGCAACGAGTACAAGCGGCGCCAGGCACCCCCTGGTGTGCGCGTCAGCCGACGCGCGTTCGGGCGCGACTGGCGCTATCCGATAACGAGCGGCTACCGGCGCTGAGGCGCTGGCGGTCCCCGTCCTACCGGAACTTCCACCACGACTTCTTCAACGCCGCGGGCTCGCCGCTGGTGTAGTTGGCCGCGTACACGAGGCGGCTCTGCGCGGCCAGTTCGCTCAGGCGCAGCTGGTCATAGCAGTTGATCAGGATCCGCAGCGCCTCCTGGGTCGAGGGCGCGCCGTCGAACTGGTCGAGGGCGGACTTCGCGCGCTGCGCGGCGGCGACGTAGGCGCCCCGCTTATAGTAATAGCGGGCGACGTGAACTTCGTAGCTGGCGAGGCGGTTGCGCAGGTAAATCATGCGCTGCAGCGCGTCGTGCGCGTACTCGCTTTTGGGGTATTGCTCGACCACCGTCTTGAACGCGGCGAAAGACTTACGGGCGTTGATCGGCGGGCGCTTCGACAGGTCCGCGCGGAACAACGACTCGATCGCGTTGGAGGGCTTGTCGAACTCCACCAGCCCCTTGATGTACCAGGCGTAGTCAACGCGCGGGTGAGTCGGGTTCTCGCGGATGAAGGTCTCGGCCGCATCGGTCGCGGACTCACCTTCGCCGGCGCGGTAGTATGCGTAGATGAGGTCCAGCCGCGCCTGGCGCGCCTCGTCGGTGAACGGGAAGCTCGCGGTCAGATGCTCGTACTGCTTGATGGCCGCGTTGAAATCGTAGGAATCGAGCGACTTGTGCGCCTTCCTGTACAGAACCTCGGGGCTCTCATGCTGCAGGTTCCCCTTGTTGTGGGAACAGCCGGCCACGGCGAGCAGGGCGAGGCAAAGGGCGAGCACGGCACTGCGCGCCGGACGGGTCAAGAACATCTGGAAGGAGCCTTTCTTTGGCGTCGCGCCGTGTGAATCCCGCAAGTATAGCGAAACTTCCGGCCTCACTTCCGACCACGGGGGCAGGCCCGGAGTTCCGCACGCACAGCCTGCGCTTGCCCCCCGAGGCGGCCGGCCAGCGCTTCGACCAGGCCCTGGCACGCTCCCTGCCGCAGTATTCACGCGCCCGGATCAAGGACTGGATCGATTCCGGGCTCGTCCAGCTGGACGGGCGGCCGCTGCGCGCCAAGGACAAAGTCCTGGGCGGGGAGCAGGTGCGGATCGAGGCACAGCTGCCAGCCCAGAACCAGGGAGTGGCACCGGAGGCGATGCCGGTCGAGGTGTTGCACAAGGACCGCTCGGTCATGGTCATCAACAAGCCGGCGGGTCTGGTGGTGCACCCCGGGGCGGGTAACGCGAGCCACACCCTGCAGAACGCCCTCCTGGGGCTCGACCCCGGCCTCGCCCTCGTGCCGCGCGCCGGTATCGTCCACAGGCTCGACAAGGACACGAGCGGCCTCCTGGTGATCGCGCGCACCCCGGAGGCGCACACCGCGCTGGTGGCGGCGCTCGCGGCGCGCGAGGTCACGCGCGAGTACCTCGCGGTGTGCCTCGGCGTCGTGACCGCGGGAGCCACCATCGATGAGCCGATCGGGCGTCACCGCACCCAGCGGACGCGCATGGCGGTGCGCGCCGATGGCCGCGCCTCGGTGACCCACTACCGCGTGGTCAAGCGTTACCGCGGCCACACGTTGCTGCGCGTGCGGCTGGAAACCGGGCGAACGCACCAGATCCGCGTGCACCTGGCGCATGCCGGACACCCGGTCGTGGGGGACCCGGTCTACGGAGGTCGTCGCCGCCTGGTCGCCAAGGCCTCCCCCGCGCTCGTTGCGCAGCTGCGCGGCTTCACGCGTCAGGCCTTGCACGCCGCGCGCCTGAAGCTTGTTCACCCGAGCACCGGCCGCGACCTCGAATGCGAGGCGCCGGTGCCGAAGGACATGCGCGATTTGCTCGCCGCGCTCGAGGCCGACCAGGCGTGAGCGTGGACCTCGCCAGCCTCACGCCGCGCTGGCCCGCCCCGCCGGGGGTGCGCGCGGCCTTCACGCTGCGTGGCGGTGGCGTCAGCGCCGCGCCGTTTGATTCCCTGAATCTCGGCACCCACGTCGGTGATGCCGCGGCGGCCGTCGTCGAGAACCGCCAGCGCGTGCGGCGCTCTCTGTGTCTTCCCGCGGAACCCAGCTGGCTCGAGCAGGTGCATGGCGCGGAGGTGATCGAGGTTCGAGGCAACGCCTGTGATTCGGCACCGATCGCCGACGGAATCGTCAGCCGCGAGGCAGGAGTGGTCGCGGCCGTGCAGGTGGCCGACTGCCTGCCAGTTTTGTTCGCCGCGCGCGATGCCTCCGTGGTGGCCGCGGCGCACGCGGGCTGGCGCGGGCTCGCCGCCGGCGTGCTCGAGGCCACGGTGACGCGCACCGGAGTCGCGCCCGCGCAGTTGCTCGCGTGGCTCGGACCTGCCATTGGCCGAGCCCACTTCGAAGTCGGCGCCGAGGTGCGAGAGGCGTTCGTCGCGCGCGCCGCGCGCGCCGCGGCCGCGTTCATACCCAACTCCAGGGGCCGCTGGCAGTGCGATTTACACACGCTCGCCCGGCAGCGCCTGGAGGCTGTCGGCGTCGCCTCGGTGTTCGGCGGTGAGTGGTGCACCTTCGCGGATCCGGGCCGGTTTTTCTCGTACCGTCGCGATGGGCAGTGCGGCCGCATGGCGGCGCTGATCTGGCGCGAATAGGCCGGCGTCCGGCCCCCGGGTCGCAGGATTCCCCCGTGCTACGATGAGATCAAGTCACCGCCCAAGAAACTGACACCGTGCCCCTGCTTCTACCGATACTCCTGTGCGCCGCGCTCGGTGGCATCGCCAGCGCCGCGTTCGCCGTCGCGCTCTTGTGGATCCCTCCGGAGCGCAGCGCGCGGATGCTGCCCCACTTCGTGAGTTTCGCCACCGGCGCGCTGCTGGGCGCGGCGCTGCTGGCCCTGCTGCCCGAGGCGATGGAGACGGCCGGGCCCGCCGGCGCTCATGGTGTCGGAGCAGCGCTTCTGGTGGGCTTGGGGGTCTTCTTCGTCATCGAGAAGCTGGTGCTGTGGTGGCACTCGCATGACGAGGAGGACTCACGCCGGCGCGGTGACGATCACCCCGGCCATGATCATGACCCCGGCCACGGGGGAGGAGGGGGCGGCCACGCCTCAGGCGTCCTCGTCCTGGTCGGGGATAGCATCCACAACGCCTTGGATGGGGTGTTGATCGCGGCGGCCTTCCTAAAGGACCCATCCCTGGGACTCCTTACCACCTTCGCCGTCGCCGCCCACGAGATTCCGCACCGGGTCGGGGACTTCGCCCTGCTGGTCCACGCCGGATTTTCCCAGCGCCGGGCGCTGATCCTGAACCTCGCCACGGGGATCGCCTCGGTCCTGGGCGCCCTGGTCGCCTATTTCGCTCTGCGGCAGGCGATGAGCGCGCTGCCCTACGCCCTGGCGTTCGCGGCGGCCGGGTTTCTCTATATCGCGGTCGCGGGACTCATACCGGGGCTGCAGCGGCGGGCCGACCCGCGCACCAGCGCCACGCAAGTGCTCCTGATCAGCCTGGGGATCGCCACGATCGCGCTCGCGGAGCGGTTGACTCACGCCTAGGCCTGGGGCGAGGCTTAGGAACCGCAGGGCGCCGGGAAGGGTCCAGGCGGAGGAGACGATAAAAAGACGTGGCCCAAGGGTCGCGCAGCCTCTTGAATGCACAGCGGTTGTCCCCACCAATCGTGCATCCCGTTCCCACGCTTCACGGATTCACTCCCATGCGCATGGACAAGCTCACGAGCCGCTTTCAGCAGGCCCTCAGCGACGCCCAGTCATTGGCCGTAGGCCGCGATCACCAGTTCATTGAACCCGCCCACGTGGCGCTCGCCCTCCTGGATGGCTCGAGCGGCTCGGTTCGTCCGTTACTCATGAAGGCGGGCGTCGAGGTCAACAAGTTGCGGGCCGGCCTCCTGGGCGCCTTGGACGCGATGCCCAAGGTCGAGGGCACTCCGGGGGAGGTCCATATCTCCAACGACCTCAATCGCGTGCTCAACGTCTGCGACAAGCTCGCGCAACAGCGCGGCGACCAGTTCATCTCAAGCGAGCTGTTCGTGCTGGCCGCCTTCGATGACCGCGGCCTCGCGAAGCTCCTCAAGGACTCAGGCGCTGTGCGCGGGGCGATCGAGAAGGCCATCGACGAAGTGCGCGGTGGGGAGAAAGTGTCCGACGCGAACGCGGAGGAAGGCCGCCAGGCGCTGGAGAAGTACACCGTAGACCTCACCGCGCGCGCGGCCTCCGGGAAGCTCGATCCTGTGATCGGCCGCGACGATGAGATCCGGCGCACCATTCAGGTCCTGCAGCGCCGCACCAAGAACAACCCCGTGCTGATCGGCGAGCCCGGTGTCGGCAAGACCGCCATCGTCGAGGGCCTGGCGCTGCGCATCGTCAACGGCGACGTGCCCGAGGGGTTGAAGGACAAGAAGCTGCTCAGCCTGGACATGGGCTCGCTGATCGCCGGCGCGAAGTACCGCGGCGAGTTCGAGGAGCGGCTGAAGGCGGTGCTCAACGAGACCACTGCGGCGGAAGGCTCGATCATCCTGTTCATCGACGAGATGCATACCCTCGTCGGCGCCGGGAAAAGCGAAGGCGCAATGGACGCCTCCAATCTCCTGAAGCCCGCCTTGGCGCGTGGCGAGC
>JANYBG010000158.1 GCA_025360865.1 Pseudomonadota bacterium
GCCGGCGTCAGCCGTTCGGCAAGCAGCGTGTTGGTCGGCCGGTTACCTTCGAAGACACGATGCGGCAGTAACTCCTGCGACGTCCCTTCGGCGGCGACTTCCGCGGCGGTCTTGCCGAACGCCAGCGCCTCGGTCTGCGCGAACAGGTTCGACATCAGAAGGTCGTGCTGGTGGCCCAACGGGTTTAAGGACTGGCAGAAGCCGATGAAGTCGCACGAAACCAGTCGCGTTCCCTGGTGGATGAGCTGATAAAATGAATGCTGGCCGTTGGTTCCCGGTTCTCCCCAGCAAATCGGTGCGGTCTTGTAATCGACGCGCATGCCGAGCTGGGTGACATGTTTGCCGTTACTTTCCATCGTCAACTGCTGTAGATACGCCGGAAAGCGTTTCAGGTATTGGCTGTACGGCAGTACGGCGAGGGTCTCGGCGCCTAAGAAGTTGTTGTTCCAGATCGCGAGCAATCCGAGCAGCGTCGGCAGACTCTGTCCAACCGGGGCGCTGCGAAAATGTTCATCCATCGCGTGAAATCCCTCGAGCAGCTCGCGAAAGTGGAGAGGTCCGATCGCGATCATCGTCGATAGCCCGATCGCCGAATCCATCGAGTACCGGCCGCCCACCCAGTCCCAAAAGCCGAACATGTTGTCGAGCGCGATGCCGAATGTCTTGACTTCCTCTGCATTCGTCGACACCGCGACGAAGTGCCGGGCAATTGCGTTTCGTCGCCGAGCTGACCGAGACACCAGGCACGTGCCGCGTGCGCATTGGTGAGGGTCTCCAAGGTCGTGAAGGTTTTAGAGCAAACGATAAAGAGGGTCTCGGCAGCATTGAGATCGCGTGTCGCTTCGATGAAATCGGTGGCATCGACATTGGAGACGAAGCGCACGGTCAGGTCGCGCTGGCTATAGAAGCGCAATGCTTCGTAAGCCATCACTGGCCCCAAGTCGGAGCCGCCGATACCGATATTGATGACGTTGCGGATGCGTTTTTTTCGTAGCCCCAAGCCAGCGCCCGCTGCGCACCCCGTCGGCGAACTTCTCCATGCGGCTCAGCACCGCGTGGACTTGGGCGATGACGTCGACACCCTCAACGAGGATCCTTTGTGTTGCTGGAGCGCGCAGAGCGACATGCAGCACCGAACGCTTTTCGGTCGTGTTGATCGTATCGCCGCGAAACATTGCCGCCGTGCGCTCGCGCAAGCCGCATTCTTCGGCGAGTGCGATCAGCAGTTTCAGCGTGTCCTCGGTGATGCGATTCTTCGAATAGTCGAGATAGAGACCGGCGGCCTCGAGCGTAAAGCGATCGCCTCGGTGGGTGTCGCTTGCGAACAACTCACGCAGATGGGTGTCGCCGATCTTTGCGTGATGTTCGATGAGCGCAGCCCAAGCCGGACCAGTGGTCAGCGCAATTGGGGTGCCGCGTGACTTTGCGTTGTTGGTCGGATTCATTTGGCGGCCGCCACGGCGAACTGGGTACTCTTTTTGGCGATGCTCGACAGCAGCACGCTCCAAGACTTCGAAAAGGCCGCGGTGCCTTCGAGCTGTAGCTGTGCGGCCAGCGCTTTGTCATCGATGCCTTCGTGCCGCAACTCCGCGAGCAAGGCCTCGGCATCGCCGCCGCTCACGGGCATCGCGGCGCCGACCGTGCCGTGGTCGGCGAACGCATGCAGCGTCTTTTCTGGGATCGTATTAATTGTATCGGGCGCGGCGAGTGCTTCGATGTACAGTGTGTCGGAGGCAACTGGATCCTTAGTGCCGGTGCTGGCCCAGAGCAGCCGCTGTGGAAGAGCGCCCGCTTTCGCGAGCCTTTGCCAGCGTGCCGAAGCCAGCAGTTCGCGGTATGCCTTGTAGGTGCGCATCGCAATCGCGATGCCGAGGCGGTTGTGATAGGGCGGGGAGAGCTTGTCTTTGGCGGCGACGTCCCAACGGCTGACGAAGAGTGATGCAACCGAGGCGACCTTCGGGTCCAGGCCGTCGGTGATGCGCCGTTCGATGCCACGTAGGTACGCCTCGGCGGCGGCGAGGTAGTGTTCGCGTGAGAACAGCAGGGTGACGTTGATCGGCACACCAGCGAAAATCGATGCCTCTATTGCCGGTATGCCGGCCGGCGTTCCAGGAATCTTGATGAAGAGGTTCGGCCGTGCAGCGGCGGCATGTTGCAGCGCCGCCGCTTTAATCGTCTTTGCGGTATCGTCCGCGAGCAACGGTGACACCTCGAGCGAGACCCAGCCGTCGACGCCCTCGGCCGCCTCAAAGACCGGCCGAAACAGATCGGCGGCCTGTTTCAAGTCTTCCAGTGCGAGCGCGAAGAAGAGGTCCTCTCCGGACTTTCCCTGGCGCGCCAGATCGCCAATTGCCTCGTCGTAGAAGCTGCCGTGACCGATGGCGTGCTCAAAGATTGTCGGATTCGAGGTGAGCCCCGTCACCGACATTTCCGAGATGTAGTGCGCCAGCGCGCCGTTGGTCAGTAGTTCGCGGGTGATGTTGTCGAGCCACAGGCTCTGACCGAGGTCATGAAGCTTTTGCGTGTTTGAGTTCACCATCTCTCCTGTGGCGCATTCGCCTTAAGGTTGTGGAAACAATAGGCAAAATAGCGGCTGTTGGGATTTCGGCGCACGCTGAGTGCTGATGATGCCGATACGCTCGCCGTTCATGCGGCGACACTCTTTTCGGGTGCCGAATTGTGCCAGCCACCGTCGCCGCTGACAAGCGCGTCGGCGGCCGTCGGACCCCAGGTGCTAGGTTGGTACGGCAATGCGGCAGGGTGATTCACGAGGATCGGGTCGACGACGGCCCACGCAGCCTCAACCGCGTCTTGACTGGTGAAAAGGAGAGTAACCGGATCCTGGGGGTGAGCACCGCACAATGGCGTCAGGTCGATCTTCAGGCGCAATTACAAGCGACGCGATTAGACGCGGAAGGAGCAGACCGCTGCTGTTGCATTGAGCAATCAATCGTCGCCGCACCGCACACCCCCAGGATCCGGTTACTCTCCAGCGAGCGCGCCGGCCTATGGGCATTCTGGCTGTACAACGCGGGCCTGGTATTGTGGATCGTGTTCGATTTCTTTCCGATCGGCTGGCCGCAGCTCGACGCCGCGTTCAAGCACGGCCTGGCTTACGCCCGCAGCACCGAGTTCTACGGCAAGACCCTCTTCTGGCAATGGATGCGACTTCCCGGTGATCGGGTCTGGGGCCCAGTGGAACAGAAAACCGGGTTACGGATCGTCATCGGTGGGGTTTCTGAGGGCGCGCAGTTCGCCCCGGGCGACTGATTCCGGGACGGCGAACGAGTAGCGGCCCAGCATATTGATGTGCTCGTGGACGTGCGGATTCAGATGCGGAATGTCTGCATCAAGAACGGGAAATCCTTCAGCTCGCAGTTGTTCGAGCGCGGCCTGGGTATAAATGGTGTTCCACAACACGATCATATTCACCACCAGGCCAAGGGCGCCGAGTTGATCCTCCTGGCCTTCCCGATAGCGTTGACGCAGCTCACCGCGCTTGCCATGGAAGACAATGCGGCTCAGGCCATGACGCCCTTCGCCGCGATTGAGCTGCACGAGCGTTGCGCGGCGCTTGGCCTCATCATCGATGAAGGTCAACGTATGGATGGTTTTGTCGATTCGGCCGAACTCCGCTATGCCCTGCGCCAGGCGCGTCGCTCGTTCGCCAACTTGGAGCGTGCGCATGATGCCGGTCGCGGGTACGCGGCCTAATTTCAGAGAGCCGGCGAGGCGCAGGAAGTCGTCCCAGTTTTCGGTGATGCGTGCGAGATTCACACGATGCCGGGAAATATCATTGAGTTGGCCATAGTCGGCGCTAGGATCGATGCGCCAGAAGCGCGTGCCGCCGATATCGGCCAGGCTGGGACTGAACCGATAGCCGAGCAAGCGAAACAAACCGAACACCACATCCGAGTAGGCGCCGGTATCGGTCATGATTTGGGTCGGCTGCAGTTCGGTTTGCTGCTCGAGGACGACCGCGAGCAACATCAAGCTATCGCGCAGCGTGCCGGGCACGGTGACTCCATGGAGCCCCGTGAATTGATTCGACACCAGGTTGTAGTAGGTGACACCGCGCCCGATGCCGAAGTACTTAGGGTTCGGGCCGGCGTGGATCGTTTTCACCGGCACCACAAATCGGATGCCGTCGGCGGAGGCGACCTCACCGCCGCCCCAAGCGTGTGCCAAGGGAATGCCGTTTTGTGCGGCGACCAGCAGACGACAGTCCGCCCGAAGAAATTTCGGTAAGCGTCCCAGCGTTCTTGCATCAAGCCGAGGTACGCGTTTCGAATCACACGTAACCACATTGGCGCGGAAGACCAGGCTTTCGGCTTCGTGCGGCGCTAAAGCATCTGAACCCGCGTCAGGCGATCGGTTCCGGTCTCGGCCAGGTGCCCGTAGTGCTTATCGATCATCGTCAGAGATGTTCCGGTTAGGCGTGCAACATCTAAAGTCGTTAGGCCGTCCAAGATCGCCTGTGTGATGTAGCTGTGCCGACATGAATACAAGCAAGTTCCGAGAGGCAGCTTTGTCGCGTCCTGCTGGCCGACAGCGTCGGCGGCAAGTCTGACGCCTTCTGTCCATTCCGCTCGTATCCACGGCTTGCCATCATCGCGGGACAGCAACGGCGCGGTCGGTAACTTGGATTTGCTTAAACGGTCGAAGAGCGTCACTGCCGCGTGAGAAAGCGGAATCGTCCGGCTTCCCGTCTTTCCTCTAAGCGCCAAGGTTCTTGTTCGGGAGTCGAACGCGCTCCGGGCGGCTGATGCAAGTTCTCCCGGACGAGCGCCGGTTACCAAGGCGGCCTCAATGAGATCGCGAATCGCGCCCGAAGCCGCCAAGAGAAGCGCTCTCCGTTGTTCGCGATCTAGATAGATTTCGCGGCGGCCATCCGCTCCCTTGTACTGTTTCACTGATCGCCATTCCTGGGCAAGATTTGCAGGTGCTCGACGATTTTCAACCGCAAGGTTTAGCGCTGCCCTCAAGGTGGCCATCATGCGATTGGCCCCGCTCCTGGTTAACTTCAGGTCTTCGCGCCAAACCTTGAGCGCTGCAGTGCGCAGTCGCGGCAGCGGAGTCGTTCCAAACGCGGTGCCGTAAATGGACCGCTTGAACCGCCATTCGGCATCTGCTGCGGTGTTTTCACCCTTTTCCAAGCGCCGGTCCTCAACATAGGCCTTGCATGCATCTTCGAGGGTATACAGCCGAGAGTCGACTACGCCGGCGTCAAGACTCGTGAACCACTCACGTGCCGCCATACAAGCTGCTTCGTAATCAAACGTGTCGCTCTGACTTCCCAGCGCCCTGTACTGCTGCGGCCCACTTTCCATTCGAGCCCGCGCGATCCAGGACCCCCGTTCATCGCCAATCTTTCGAAAGCCAATGTATCGACTGGACGCGAGTGGAGCGGCCCAGTACGGCTCGCGTCTGGCGGCCAGCTTCCTCCGCACCGTCGATTTATGGATCTCATGGGCCATCGCTATAATCCCGTACGGAATCTGTACGGAAATATTAGCAGAGACTGCAATAGACTCGAATAACGAAATGCCTATTGTTATAGGTACTTCGCATACACGGGTGGATAGGCTTGGACAGGTTTTGGGCCCTTACAAGGCGAATGTCGGCGGTTCGATCCCGTCAGCACCCACCATTTAAGCCGCGTTCCGCGTGCGATTTCACTTCGCCGCACCGCAGGCCGTGTGCGGCGAAGATCCGCTACTTCGCGGTGATGAGACTTCGTCCGCGACTGTTACCGGCGCCTGAGTGCCACCGTCTTGAAGTTCCGACGCCAAAAGGTCGCCTCTACAAGCGCGAATGTCGGCGGTCCGATCCCGTCAGCACCTCAGGGTGGATGCGCTCGCGGCGCATGGGCGAGGCATGCGGACTCCGCGTACGCACACCGTCAAAATCAGACCGACGCCAAGGATGGCTGCTTCGAAACTTGCGAGGCTGCGCGAGCACATGTACCTCTATCCCGCCGTATTCGCGCGCGATCCGCGAACCAACGCGCGGTAGAGATTGGCAACAGGGTGGCGCCAGCCCCAACACACAAGCCGCACTGCGAATCCGGCGGGTGCAGCGTTACCCGGGTAACGGTCGAACGCCTCGCGCGGATCCAATAGTGGCGTCCGACAGGTGTGTTGAGCGTGGATCGCGAGGGCGCTGTCCGGCCGCGCGAGCGTCTGAGGTGAACGAAGTTCTCGCGACAGCTCCGCCCAAGTCATCTTAGCGCTCGCTTTCTCCTCGCGTCGTGCCCTAAAGTGGCCTTCGTCTTGACGGTACCCGTGGGGTTCTGGGCTTATGAACGCGGCAACGGGTCTCTCCGCCAGCGACGTCGACTACCGACATCCATGGTCAGTGCGACTGTGGCACTGGGCGAACGCAGCAGTGGTCGCCGTCCTTCTGATGACGGGGCTCCTCATCTTCGATATCCACCCGCACCTCTATTGGGGCGAGGACGGGCAGGGGGGTGTGGGCGCCTTTCTGTCGCTCTCGGGTACGCATCTCGAGCGTGCGGTTCCCGAGACTGAATTGTCCATCGGTAGGTACCACTGGGACGTCACCGGCTTCCTCGGCAGCGTCATCGACGACGGTTTCGGCGGGAAGTATTTGCTCGCCGCCTCCGCGCCGTCCGACTGGGAGTTCGGTGCCACACGGGGCTGGCATTTCGCGTTTGCTTGGCTGCTCGGCCTCAGCCTCCCGGCGTACTTGGTCTACCTTCTGTGCAGCGGACGGCTTCGCCGCATGCTGCTTCCGACGCGTGAAGAGTTGAAGCCACGCGGTATCGTGAAAGAATTCTGGCAGCACATGCGTCTCAAACGGGCGCGCGGCGAGGCCGCGCGCCATTACAACGTGCTGCAAAAGCTCAGCTATCTGGTCGTGATCTTCATTCTTTTCCCGACGCTCATCCTGAGCGGCTTGACGATGTCGAACGCGGTGACGGCCGCATTTCCCGACCTGTTCACGCTTTTCGGAGGGCGTCAGTCGGCTCGCTCCATCCACTTCATGGCGGCCATGCTGCTCGTGGCATTCGTGCTGGTGCACGTATTTCAAGTGTTCGTGGCGGGGTTCTTCAACTCGATGAGATCGATGCTGACCGGCCGCTTCCTCATCGAGCGGGAGGCTCGCCGATGAATTCAATTTCCCGCCGCGCCGTGCTCGGCGGTCTCGCGGCAACGGGCACCCTGCTCGCGGGGTGCGGCAGAGTGGACGGAAAGGCGCCGTTTCGACAACTACTCCGCTTGTCGGATGAATTCACCTGGCGCGCCCAAAGATTGATCTTGGCGAAGCACTCGCTGGTGCGCGAGTTGCCGGTGTCGCAGCTCTCGGCAAGGTTTCCGGTCAATGGAACCTCGATGCCGCAGGGTGACTACTATAAGAGGCTCGTCGATGGCGAGTTTCGTGAATGGAAGCTGCGCCTCGATGGGCTCGTCGAACGACCGCTCGCGCTCACGCTTGCGCAACTCAAGTCGCTGCCTGCGCGAACCCAAATCACAATGCATAACTGCGACGAAGGCTGGAGTGCCGTGGGACAGTGGACGGGAGTGCAGCTCGCGCGCCTTCTCGCGCTCTCCGGACTCAAGTCGACTGCGCGATACGTCGTCTTTCACTGCCTGGACAAACTCGATCTGGATGGCAACTACTACTACGAGAGCCTGGATCTGTTCGATGCGCTCCATCCGCAGACGATATTGGCCTACGGAATGAACGGCAAGGAACTGCCGGTGGACCACGGAGCACCCCTGCGCCTGCGAGTGGAAACGCAGATCGGCTACAAGAACGCGAAATACGTTGACCGCGTCGAGGTCGTCGATCGACTCAATTCGATCGGCAAGGGACGCGGTGGCTGGTGGGAAGACTTCGACAATGCGGTTTGGTACGCAGGACAATGAGCGGCGGCGCATGGCCGCCACAAAGCGCACTACGAATGGCGCCGTGAGCGCAGACCATGCATCCGAGCCTTCGCCGAATGCGAATAGCCCGGGGAGTGCGCTCCCTTTGTGCGGAGCGTTTTGGGCCGGTTCGGAGCCGGTATCGCCAACCTAGGTGATTGACCTGACTTAAATCGCTACCCGTTACAAGGCGGATGTCGGCGGTCGATCCCCTCAGCACGCACGACCTTGAAATCCCGCGAGGTCTTACAAGCCACGGCGGTCTCCAAATCGGCGAAGCTAAGCCCGCCTTGGCCTTCCGGTGGCGGGGTCCTGCGGCGTCACGGGACAGTGGCGCGAAACAGCGGCGCCCGGCGCGCGTGCGTTGCCGTCTCGTAAGCGTAGGCGTAGCTGATCAGGCGCCCCTCGGTCCATGCTGTGCCGACAAAGGACAAGCCAACGGGCATTCCGTGCACGGCGCCCATCGGTACAGTCAGGTGCGGGTAGCCAGCCACCGCGGGCGGGGTGGTCACCCCGCCCCCCAGGAAGTGATCGCCATTCAGCAGATCCGTGGTCCACGCCGGAGCGGCGGTCGGCGCCACCAATGCGTCCAGATGGTCCTTAGCGAGCGCGCTATCGATGCCCTCGCGCCCGGCCAGCCTCGTGGCACGCTCGTGGGCCTCACGGTACCTCGCATCGGTCAGTCCCGAGGTGACCTGGGCGTCGACGAACAGCTCCTGCGCGAAGAAGAGCATCTCGCGGTCAGCCTCGCGCTCGTTGAACGTGATGAGCTCCGCGAGGGTGCGCGGGCCTGCGCCCTCGCGGGTGGCAAGGTAGCGGTCGATGCCGTCCTTGAATTCATAGGACAACACCGTCTGTTCGTCGGCGTCGAGCTTCTCGGCGTTCGGAATGTCGGCTGGATCCACCAGCACCGCGCCGCGCTCGCGCAGCACCTCAAGCGCGCGGTTGAACACGGCGTCCACCTCCTCGTGAAAGCCCGCGTAGTGGCGCATGACCCCGATGCGCGCACCCTTCAGGCTCGCGGCGTCGAGAAACGAGCTGTAGTCGGGCGGCGGGTGAGCGAGCAGCGGCGCGGTCGCCGCGTCCTCCGCATCGTAACCGGCGAGCACGGTGAGCAGCGCCGCGGCGTCCGCCACCGTGCGCGCCATGGGACCGGCCGTATCCTGACTCGCTGAGATCGGGATGATCCCGGAACGCGAAATAAGGCCCACGGTGGGTTTTATGCCCACCAGCCCGTTGACGCTCGCCGGGCAGGTGATCGAGCCGTCGGTCTCGGTGCCCACGGCGACGAGTGCGAGGTCGGCCGCGATCGCCGCGCCCGAGCCGGAGCTCGAGCCGCAGGGATTGCGGTCCAACGCGTACGGATTTCGGGTCTGCCCGCCGCGGCCGCTCCATCCGGAAGAGGAGCGCTTGGAGCGAAAGTTGGCCCACTCGCTCAGATTCGTTTTGCCGAGGATGAGCGCGCCGGCCGCGCGCAGCCGATGGACGATGAAGGCATCACGCGCCGGCCTGGAGTCCACCAACGCCAACGAGCCGGCGGTGGTCAGCATGCGGTCGGCCGTGTCGATGTTGTCCTTGATGAGGACCGGCACCCCGAATAGAGTTCCGCGCTCCGCCGTGCCCGCGTCAAGCGTCGTGGCAATAGCCGCGGCCTCGGGATTGACCTCGAGCACTGAGCGCAGGTTGGGCCCGTGGGTATCGAGGGCGTCGATGCGAGCGACGTAATGCCGCTCGAGGTCGCGCACGCTGATCTTGCGCGCCGCGAAATCGGCCCGAAGGGTGGCGATAGACAGCTCGTCGAAGAGGTGACCCGAGATGGAACCGCGCGAGGCGCAGCCGTAGGCGGTCACTGCGAGGACGAGCCCCGCGAGCACGGTGGATCGTGCGGCCAGTGGAACGATTTTCAACGTAATCCCGCCGTATGTGGACAACACAATTGTCGGTGTCCCTGCGCCCAGGAGCACCTATGGTATCCATGCTACTACCTTGCGGGAAACGGCGCGCGAGGCTCAACTCCGCTTTGCGTTGCGCACCCGCGAGACCTTGCGGATCCTGACAGCCCGGCACACAGGAGCTGATCGTCCTTGAAGACATGGCGATGCGCGTTCTACCGAAACTCTGGTACTCGGGGTAGTAGGTCTAATGCGCGGTCGCGCAAGAAGATTGTGTGGCGGTGAAACCAGCTCTTCGGGAGCGGTCACGGTCAGCCCCTGTCGCTGGCAGTCTGTGTGTGGCGTCCGCGCTTGCGCGCTCGAGTGCCGCTGACACCAACGATCAACAGTTCCAGGCCGATGCCGGCAACGCGCGACCCGGACGGTTGACTATACATAACCTTGAGGTCTGACTGACTCCGCGCCCTGTGCCCCCTGCCCACCCATCGCGGGATCGCCGGCTAGGGACAGACGTGATTGACCGCCCGTGGAATCCAGCGCCGCCGCGCGAATCGCCGGCACCCGCTACCTTGGCCGCACGGTGTTCCGAATTGTAAGTCTTGAGTGGCGAAGTTTCGCTGTGGCTCGGATTTGTTCGGTTAGACTGACAGTTGACACAACACGTTTGGATCCCGGTGAAGTTTTGAGATCAAAGCACGCGATTCTCGCTGGAATTATTTTTGCGGTCCAAATCCTCGCGGGATGCGGAAGCAATGGCGGGAACGGTACCACCGCCTCAACCGCGACCGGGGCGGCGCCGTCGAGTACGTCGCAGAGCGCAGCACCTGGACTCCCATTTTCCTTCGTTGAGCATCCGCTGCCGGGCGTGTATGGCGCGGCGGCGGTCGCCTATCCAACGCCTCCCTACTTGATCGGCTCGGCAAACGACGGCAAGGGCAATCTGACGGCGCTGGATCTGACGGCGGTCGGCCTGTTCGCGATGAACGTTTGGCCGCGCGTGCCGTATGACATCCGCGTCGCCGACTTCAATGGCGATGGGATTCCGGATGTCATCTCGAGCGTCTACTCGGCCACCAACATCGACTCCTGGGACTATCTCTACTTCGGCAATGCCGACGGCACTTTCACGCAGGATACAACGTTTGGCATGAGCTATTCCGCGCCGGACGGGAGCGGATTCCGCGGCCGCACGGAGTCGATTGTGGTCGCCGACTTCAACAACGACGGCGCCGTCGACATCTTCCTGCCCACCTACACCTACCTCGACTGGCAATTCGAGCTTTCCCAGCAGCCGGTGCTCTTCCAGAGTCCCGGAGCGCCGCCCAACGTCTATAACGCGCGGCAGAGCTTTCTGTTGCTGAATGACGGCACCGGTAAGTTCGTCGAGCGCGCGGTGCAGGCTGGCGTGAGCATGCATTCGCGGCTGTCGGGTTTGGTGCCGGACTCAACCGATCCTGACGGCATTCAACCCGAGGGAGCGCAGGCTGTCGATTTCAACATGGACGGCCTGATTGACCTGTACGTCGGTGGCCATCTTTTTATCAATCAGGGTGTCGATGCGCAGGGCGTGCCTCACTTCAAGGACATGGCCGCGAGCTATGGGTTGACGGCGGCGGTCCTGCGCGCCGCCCCGCCGTGGGCACCCGGCAATTTCCTGGGGCCCAGCCTGCTGGTCACTGACGAGGGTGCGCTATTCCTGGATTGGAACAATGCCGGCCATCTGGGCCTGTTACTGTTTCGCTGGGACCTGGGATCCGCGCGCGGCGCGCGACTATTCGAGTTCACCGGGACGCAGTTCATCGAACGAACGCAGGCGCTGGGGAGCGCCAGCGCGACCTGCAAGCAACCGGGCTCGGGCAACGAGATGTTCTTCAGTGCCACCACGCCCTTCGGGTCCCCCGGCGCGGCGGGCATCAGCGCCTACGATCTCGACAATGACGGCCTCGAGGATGTGCTGGTGTCCGGGGATGCCGGCGGCAGCGTCGTTTTTCGAAATACCGGCTGTGGCTTTGTCGAGGTTTCCGCAGGCCCGCTCAGCGGCAAACCCGGCGCTTCTGGGGGCATGGCGCTCGCTGATCTGGACGGCAACGGCACCATCGATGTCATCTATCCCTCTACCACCGGCGTCGCCTACTACGAGAACACCAGCTCGCAGGGTAACCACTCGTTCACGGTGGAGGTGCTCGGATCCAAAGGGGAGCACAATCAGTTTGGTCGCGTGATCCAGGTGTTTCCACCCGGGAGCACGCAGATCTACACCCGGGTGGTCGACGGCGGATCGGGGTATCTCACGCAGAACCAGTATCCCATTCTGGTCGGCACGCCCTTTTCCGGCACGCACAACGTTAAAGTGTATTTCGCGCCTCTTGCCAAGTGCGTGTATGGCGGTCCGCCCTGCCAGCCCGTCGTTCTGAACTTTGCTATCTCTCCCGGCCAGCGCGCCGAAGCTTACGCGCCCAGCGTCGCCTATCCCGCGGGCAGGGCGGTCATCCAGTAGCGGGCACGAGCGTCCCCGCAGCGCGCCCCCGCGGTCACTCGGACACCGGCTCGCACAGCAGGAATGTCGTGGCGAAAGACGACGAGCGGTGGGCCGGCGAACTGATCGCGGCACACGCGGCTCACGGCACGCCGCCACCCTCAGACCGTGCCGCCAAGGCAACGCCATCCTGCTGTTCACGACCGACGCGGACCACACACGTCAGTGACTTGTGGCTTCCGTGGCACCCTCAGGCTATCCAGACCGAGATCATCGCGGGCGACCCACGGCGGCGCGTCGTGGCGGCCGCGGAGCACAATCATGACCCAAACAAGGCGGTCGGCAGCGCGCGCCCGTCGGGGCCTTCCCGCCAGGAGAGGTATCATGCGATCAGCGCCAAAAAAGGCCCAGGAGCCCGCCTCATGCACGTCTCTGCCGGCCAACCGTTTGGCTGTGATGCCGCCGGTTGGGGCGGCGGCGTCGCCGGAGGCCTCCATGGCCGCGCCGCTGACCCGCGGGGCGGCCGCCGGAGGAGCACCTGAGATGTCGCCTGAGTCCATTGCGGCTGAGCGGTCACTCGATCTGAGCCAGGTGCGCACCGCCCTGGCCACGACCACCGAGGTGTTGGCAGCCGAATTGGGCAACCCCGGCCCGTCCGCCCCGGACTGGTCTGACATGGAGTGGCAGGTCGCCAAGGCCGTCGCCTCGATTCACGGTGTCTCAGGGCTGCTGTGCGGAGTCCTGCGCTGGGTGGGACCCGCGCACTGGCATGCCTTCCTCGCCGATCAGAAGCTGCAGGTGGCAGCAAGACTGCCGCGCATCCAGGCGCTCCTGGGGCTTCTCGACACCCGCGCGGCGGAGCATGGTGTGGCGGTCGTCGCCCTCAAGGGCGCGGCGCTCAATGCCCTGGGACTCTACTCGGCCGGGGAGCGCCCGATGGCCGACCTCGATATCCTGGTCCGCGAGCAGGATATCGAGCCTGCGGCGGCCGTGGTGCGGCTACTCGGGTACCGCGAGGCGGGCACGACCTGGAAGCACCGCGCGTTCGAGCCGGCGGTCAGTGGCGGTGCGGTAGCCCGCCTCGGGGAATTGGGCGCCGCCGACATCAAGCTCGAACTGCACACCGCCATCCGCGAAGTCCTGCCGGTGCGCACCGTCGACATCTCGCGCGCGATCTTTCCCGCGCGTCCGAGGCCGGGCTTGAATGGCTATCCCTCGGTGGCGGCGCTGCTGCTCCATGTGCTGCATCACGCAGCCGGGACCCTGGTCCTGCGCGAGCTGCGCCTGCTGCACCTGCACGATATTTCGCGCCTCGCCAGCATCATGTCACCGCCAGACTGGGACGAGATGTCGCAGTTGGTGGCTGCTACCGACGAGCCGACGTTGTGGTGGGCGTACCCACCGCTGGTTCTGGCCGCCCGCTACTTCCACTGCGTGCCACCGCAAGTGATCGACCAGGCGGCGCGCGCCTGTCCCGCGAGGCTGCGGCGCTGGTACCGGCACCGCACGCTGACCGATGTGTCGATATCCCACCTGTGGGTCAGCGCATTTCCGGGCATCGAGTGGGCGCGCACGGGTCGTGAGATCGCAGGCTACGTCGCGCGGCGGGTCGTGCCCAGCGCTGAGACGCTTGCCCAGCGACAGGCATTCGCCATCTCCCAGCCACAGGTCAGTGGCGGGGAGTGGTCACAGACCTCGCAGGCACGGCGAATCCTGCGCTGGCTGCTGGCACGCCAGCCACGGCAGGTGACCTTGCAGCGGGTCCGCGCGTCGATGGACCTTCAGCGCTGAGGCACGGTCTCGGCGGCCGGCTGTGCCAGTAACTGCACCGCCGACTGGTAGAGCTTCGCGCGCAGGGCGTAACGCTCGCTGGCCTTGGTGACGTAGCGCACCGCGATCTCCACCCCGCCGCTGATCGGCCGCACCGCGATTCCCGGCTCTGAGGAGAGCGAGCTGCCGCGCTGGCCGTGCGAGGCGCGCTGCCACTCCGCCTCGGCCTGCTGGGTTCCTTCGGCGGTGGCCGCCACGACTTCCTTCTGGATCGCCTCGGCGATGGCGTGCGCGTCGCGACCGTACGGGACCACCACAGTGAGCTCATCCCACAGCCACTGGCCAGAGGTGGAGAAATTGAAGTAGTGCCCCTCGATGGCGAAACTGTTGGTGAACGTCACGTGGCGGCCGGTCGGGTGGCCCGCGTCGGTCCAGTTCCCGGTTTCCAGTAGCACGGTGTGGAACATGCCCAGCTCCACGACCTCACCGCTCACGCCGTTGATCTCCACCCAGTCCCCGAGCCGCATGCCGTTACGGCCCATGAGCACGAACCAGCCGATGAAGGCGACGATGAAGTCCTTCAGCGCCACCGTGAGGCCGGCGCCGGCGATGCCAAGCATCGTGCCCAGCTGGCCCGGCAGGCCGACCAGCACGAAGAGGATGATCAGCACCCCGACCACCTGGAGGCCCACGCCGATGGCGCTCCGCAGGGTCTCCGCCTGCCGGCGCTCGATACGCGCGCGCCCCAGCAGCCGGCTGAGCCAGGTATCCGCGAACAGGAGCAACAGCAGCGCCCCCAGGATGATGGCCGCGCTTCGCAGGCAGTCATGCAGCACCGCGCGCTGCTGCGTCGCCACGACCGCGTCCCATTGGCCATAGACGGCGGCGAGTTTGCGCCGCGCGTGAACACGCTGGTCGCGGAGAGTCAGCCGGCGCTGGTCGGCCGCCAGGCGTCGGGTCATGGTGAGTAAGGTCGCGGGCGCCGCGTCTCCCGCCGCGGCCGCCACGGCCACCGGTGTGCGAGGCGGCGGCGCCACTCCCGCGGCCGCAGCCCGGGCCTGACTGCTCAGCCGCGGGATGCTCTGCTTGGTCGTCGCGACTTCCGCGGCGAGGGTCTTGCGCTCGGCGGCCAGCGAGTCAGCGCTCGCCGCGACGCGCCGCGCCTCGTCGCGCAGTGTCTCCCGCTTCTGACGCAGGCCGAACCAGGCGCGCATTTCGCCCACCATGCCATGCAGGTTCGCGAGCGCGCTCGGGGCCTGGGTGAGGGTGGTGATGGCGGCGGCGTTCTTCTCGGCGTTGACGTGGTCCTGCTGCGCCGCCTGGATCAGCTGGTGCGCGTTGCCCCCGGACTGCAGCAGATCCTGGTTCGCCTCCTCGACCTCGTCCTCCTCCAGCTCAACCTGCGACTGCATGAGATCGAGCTGGTCCTGGATGGCCGGCTTATCGGCGCCAGTGGCCTGCGTGAGTTGCGTCGTGAGATGGCTGACGGTGGCGGTGTCCGCGGCCAGCTGCTGCTGCGCCCGGGTGAGAGTGTCCTGGATGCGGGCCGCCTCGTCGCTGAGCACCGGCGGGTGCGCCTCGATTTGGCGCAGCGCGCCACTGAAAGCCATATCCAGCTCATGGTCGGCGAGCTGCAGCGCTGACGCCGCCAGCGCCCGTTCCTCGGGCGTGATTGCGGTGCGCGTCAGGCGCTGCGCGGTGAGGAACGTGTCCACGTCGATGACCGGGATGTTGGCCGCGGCGGTGGCGGCCGCGGCGAGCGCGCGATGCGCCGGCGCCGCGGGTTCCTCGTTCATCCACAGCCCGTAGGCCACGGCGGCAAGCAGCAGCGCGAGCACGCCTGCGATCGATTTCTGCAACGAGCTCATGTCGACACCGAAGTCGGACGACCCACTGTGGCTCGCGGGACGATCGGACCTCCCGCGCCCCGGCGGCGAATCAGAACGCGTAGAACGGCCCGGTGTAGGCGCCCGCGGCCTTTCCCTCGATGCCGGTGAACACATTGCGTCCGAAGAAGAACGGCAGTCCCAGGTCGAATTGGATCGCGGTGGTCCCCGTGACGGAGGCCGGGATCACCCCGCCGAGCCCGGGGATGGCGCCCGCGGTCTGGTTGTTGGTGAGCAAGGTCTCGGCGTTGCCGACCGTGAATGGCGCGGTTAGCACCGTGTTGTTGACGCCCTTGAGCGTGGCGGTGAGATTGAGGGTCGCGTTCGGGCAGTACAGGCCCTTGGCGGTCGCGCACTGCGGGATGCCGCTGTCGGTGAAGTACACCGCGTTGGAACCACTATCGAGCGCGCCGTTGTTGAACACTGTGCCGTTGTAGGTCACCTGGACGTAGGCGAGGTCCGTGCTGGCGGTCGCCACGCTTGCCGTGCCGAAGTTGTTGTTGCTCGCGGTGTCAATGCCAAACACCAGCGAGCCGGAAACACTGGTGGCGCCGGAGCTGGCCACGGCGGGCAGTTCCACGATCACCCCGTTGTTGTCGGCGCTGAAGAAGCTGACCGGATTCGACACCTGCGAGGCCAGCGCGAGCGATGCGGCCGCGCAGCTCGAGGGCGTCGGGCAGGTGTAATACCAGCCGGTTGGGAAACCCGCCCCAGCGCACGCCGCTCCGCAGTCCTGCACGAACGGACCGACGCCCAGGATGCCCTTCGCGCCGAAGGCGTCCAGGGTGTTTTCCGGGGTACCGGGACAGTCGGCCGGCACGCTCGGGTAGTTGGCGGCGCCGATCACCTGAATGGTGAGTCCGGTGACGGACTTCTGGGACGTGGGCAGCGTCAGGTTCCCGACCACGAGCGGCCCGAAGCTTGAGCCGTCCGCGAACTGCGTGCACTCGGCGACGGCCGTGCCGCCGGAGGTGAGCGGCGGCAGGTTGATCGTGAGGGCGGAGCCGAGGATGCGCAGCCCGGAGGATCCCGTATCGACCTCTATGTGATCGATTGTCTGGCAGTTGTTCGCGGCATCGCAGATCGTGATAGTGATGTAGGGGATGTTCACCGCGCGCGCCGACAGCCCGGCGGGGCCGGTGTCGACCGTCATCGGCTCCACGTTGGTGGCGATCGGCGGGGGAATCACCTCGGTGCCACCGCTGTTGCCGCCGCCGCACGAGGCGAGGATGCTGAGCAGGGGCAACAGGACGACGAGGGCAACTACGGGCTTACGCATTGGGGTAATCCATCCATGGCTGGCACCGACGCTCATTTGATGTCGTCGGTGGAGAAGTTCGCGGGGAGCATCGCGGGCACCCAGGCGTGCCCGGAGAAGGCGCGCTGCTTGCCGGTGTTCACGAACATGAAGTCCGGGCGCGAGATCGCCAGCTGCCGGTGGCTGCTGTGGATCGCGGTGAGCGAGCCCTGCTCGTAGTGCGCGTAGTAATTGCCGAGCACCTGCCTCAGGTCCGGGTTGACCATGCCGTGCCAGCTGACCGCGAACACCTTGCCGCTGGCGTCCACGAACTCCCGCACGACCACCCCCGCGGGGCTGGCGATCTCGTGCACCGCGAACCCGGCGTTCGCCGTCACGCGAACCGCGCTCTTCATGCTCGCCCCGTCGCTCCGCACCGAGTCGGCATCGCCACCCAGCGCGGCGAAGGCGGGTGCCACAGCCAGGGCCAGCACACCAGTGATCACAATCCGGAACATGAGCTTCATGCGATCCATCCTTGAAAGGTCCATCGCAACATTGTGCCTGAGCCTTGGCGCCGCAGGGGCACCTGTCGGCTTCTGGTGACGCCTCGGCGGGTCTCTCGCCTTATTCGCGCATTTACTTACAACAGCGCGCCAGTACAACAGCGCGCCAGTGACCTGAGGGTTGACTTGCCGCGAGTGTTGGGGCCCGCCGGTGCTCCGCGCGCCATAGGCCGGGTCTAAGCGAAACTGCTTGTAGCCTTATTGATCAATCCGTTAGGATTCGCCCCCCCAATTCGGAGCGGTAGTTCAGTTGGTTAGAATACCGGCCTGTCACGCCGGGGGTCGCGGGTTCGAGTCCCGTCCGCTCCGCCAATCTTGCCCTAACGCGAACCAGCCCAAAACATGCTTCAGCGGATCGGTGACAGCCTGCACAGCCAGCGGTACCGGTGGTTCTGGTACATAACGCTCGGCGCACTTGCCCTGGTCTTCGCGGCCTGGGGCGCCTATGGGGTCGTGAATCTCAATGTCGGCGGCTCCAGCTACGCGGCAGAGGCTGATGGGGCCAAGATCCCGCTCGAACAGGCGCGCAACGTCTGGCAGCGCCAGCAGATGATGTGGCAGCAGCGCCTGGGCGGGGCGGAAATCCCCCCGGAACTCAAGAGCAAGCTCCAGGACCAGACGCTCGAGAAGATGATCGAGAACGCGCTCATGGAGAAGCGCACCCAAGAGCTGGGGTACCGCGTCTCCAACGACCAGATGCTCGATGCGATTCACAACGAGCCCGCGTTCCAGATTTCCGGGGTGTATTCCGCCGAGGCCGCCAAGGCCGCGCTCGCCCAGGCGGGCATGAACATCGACTCGTTCAAGCGCCAGCTGGAGACCGACCTGCGCCGGGCGCAGCTCGAGGGCGGCATCCGCGCCTCGAATTTCCTCACGCCGGTGGAACTGACCCGCATGGCCGATCTTGAGGGCGAGGAGCGCGAGGCGCGCTACGTCGTCCTGCCCGCCGACAAGTTCAGCGCTGCCGCCAATGTCAGCGACGCCGCCGTCGCGGCCTTCTACAAGGCCCACCCCGCGCAGTTCATGACCCCCGAGTCGGCGCACCTGCAGTACGCGGAGCTGCGCCTTGAATCCCTAGCCACGCAGCAGCCGGTGACTGATACGGACCTGCGCGCGGCCTATGAGAAGAACAAGGCCCGGCTGAACGTGCCCGAGAGGCGCCACGCGCGGCATATCCTGGTAACCGGCAAAGACGATGCGAGCGCGCTCGCTCTCGCGCAGCAGGTGCTGGAGCAGGCCAAGGGCGGCAAGGACTTCGGCGAGCTCGCCAAGCAGTATTCCCAGGATCCAGGTTCCGCACACAGCGGCGGCGATCTGGGCTGGTCCGAGCGCGGCGCGTTCGTGGCGCCCTTCGCCGATGCCCTGTTCGGCATGCGGGTGGGCGAGATCAAGGGGCCCGTCAAGACCCAGTTCGGCTACCACATCATCCGGCTGGATGAGGTGCAGGCGGGCAAGGGCAAGACCTTTGAGGAGGCGCGCGCGGATCTGGAGTCCCAGCTGCGGCGCGATCGCGCGACGGATCGCTTCGGGGAGATCCAGGAGCAATTACAGACCAAGCTCGCCGAGCCCGGAGCGGATCTCGCCACGCTTGCCCAGGAATACCACCTGGAGCAGGGCGACATCGCCAGCTTCACGAAGGGCCCGGGAGCGGCCCCACTGGGTGCCGCACCGCAGTTGCAGGAAGTGTTGTTCGCGGACCCGCCGCTCGCCAACGGGCGAATCGGTGGCCCCGTGCTGCTGGGGGACGATCGTCTCGTCATCGTCAAGATGCTCGACCACCACGCACCGGAGCCGAAGCCGGTTGCGCAGGTGCGCGACACCATCGTCGCCGCGATCACCCGGGAAGAGGAGTCTCAGGCGGCGCTGAAGGCGGCTCAGGCGGCTCGTGACAAGCTCGCCGCCGGCGCCTCCTTCGACGCGCTGCTGCGGGATCTGAAGGTAAGCGCGGATCCTGCGCATTTCGTTGGTCGGCGTGACCCCTCGGTCCCGCCTCAGGTTCGCGAGGCCCTGTTCGCGATGCCCCGGCCCACCGGCAAGCCGGAATTTCGCGCGCTGGCGCTCAATGACGGTGGCGCCGCGGTGGTCGCGCTGATGTCGCTGCGTACCGCCCCCGCGGCGGACCACAAGGCCCAACTCGCGGCCGGCGCCGAGGAAGCCCAGCGCCAGGGTGCCAACGATGTGCTGGCCTACGACGGCGAGCTGCGGCGCCTCGCGGACGTGCGCAAGAACCCCAAGGCCTTCGACTAGGCCAAGGCCCCGCTTCCCTAGCCTTCGCCCTCGAGCGGGAAGCTCATGCCGACGGTGCTGAAGCCGCTGTCGACGTAGAGGATCTCGCCGGTGATGCCGGCCGCCAGGTCCGAGCACAGGAAGGCCGCGGCGTTGCCCACATCCTCGGGCGTCACGTTGCGCCGCATGGGCGCGATCTCGGCCACCCGTCCCAGCATTTTGCGAAAGCCTGGGATGCCCGCGGCCGCGAGCGTCTTGATGGGGCCTGCCGAAATGCCGTTGATGCGGATGCCGCGCGGGCCCAGTTCCGCTGCGAGAAAGCGCACGCTGGCCTCAAGGCTCGCCTTGGCCAGGCCCATCACGTTGTAGCCGGGGATCGAACGCACCGCCCCGAGGTAGGAGAGGGTGATCAGGGCGCCCTGGCGCCCAGACATGAGCGGGGCGGCGCGCTGCGCCAGCGCGGTGAGACTGTAACTGGACACGTCGTGGGCGATGCGGAAGCCCTCGCGCGTGGTGGCGTCGAGGAAGTTGCCGGTGAGCGCCTCGCGCGGCGCGAACGCCACGGCGTGCACGACGATGTCGATCCCGCCCCACTCGCTCTTGATCCGGTCGAAGGCCGCATCGGTCTGCTCGTCGATCGTCACGTCCAGCGGCATGACCAGGGGGGAGTTCAGGGACTTCGCGAGCGGCTCCACGCGCTCCTTCATCTTGTCGTTGACGTATGAGAAGGCAAGCTGCGCCCCCTCGCGATGCATGGCCTGGGCGATTCCCCAGGCGATGGAGCGGTCGGTCGCGACACCGACGATGAACGCGCGTTTACCGGCGAGAAAACCCATGATGTAAACCTCCGGCTGCGAAGTATGCCGGAAAGCCGCCGCGGGCGGACCCCCGCGTGCGCCCGGGGCCCCTTCAGCCGGGGCGGCTGACGAGATGGATGCGCAGCTTCTGCCCGGGGCGCAGGTGCGTGCCGGAGCTCATCCCGTTCCACGCCAGCAGGTCCGGGACGCTGCACTGGAACACGCGCGCGATCTGGGCGACCGTGTCGCCCTCGCGCACCGTGTAGGTCATGCGCCGCGCCTTGTGCGCTGTTGGCGCGCGGTCCGCGCTGGTGAGCTTGAGGTGTTGCCCCGCGCGCAGCGCATCCCCGGGATGCATGCCGTTCATCGCGGCGAGCGTATTCACGTTCATGCCGTGGCGCCGCGCGATGCTCCACAGCGACTCGCCCCGGCGCACGACCTGGACGTGCCCGTGGCGCGTCGAGCGGCCAGGACGATCGAAATGGGCCGCCGCGAGCACGACTTTGTCGGGCAATTCGGCGACGGCGCCGGGCACGCGCACCTCCGTGCCAACCGTCAGCGGCCCGGTGGGCACACTATTCAACTGACGCAGGACATTGGGCGTGGTGTTGAACTGATTGGCCACCGAGGCGACCGAGTCGCCACGCTTGACGGTGTAGTGAGCGACGCCCATGCGCTGCTCCTCGCTGAGCAGCAGTAGGTTGTCAGCGAAAACATCGGCGACGTCGACCGGCACCAGCAGGAAATACGGGCCGGTCGGGTCAGTGGTGAACCGATGGAACGCCGGGTTCAGCTCGTACATCTCCGCGGAACTGAGGCCTGCGATCTCGGCGGCGACCTTCATGCTGATCTGACCGTTCGTGGCGACGCGCGCGAAGTAGGGCAGGTTCGGGATCGGGCTGAACGCAAGACCGTACAGGTCAGGCTGCGTCACCAGTTCCTTCATCGCCAGCAGCTTCGGCACGTACGCGCGTGTCTCGGGTGGCAGTTTCAGGTCCCAGAACTCCACTGGGCGTCCCGCTGCGCGGTTGGCGCGGACCGCGCGCTCGACCTTCGCCTCACCACAGTTGTAGGCGGCGACCGCCAGCAGCCAGTCGCCGTCGAATTCATCGTGCAGGTACTGCAGGTAGTCCAGGGCCGCGCGCGTGGATTCCACGATGTCGCGTCGGCCGTCGTACCACCAGTCCTGCTTGAGTCCGAAGCGCGAGCCGGTGCCGGGAATGAATTGCCACAGTCCCGCGGCGCGGGCGCGTGAATAGGCATACGGCTCGAACGCGCTCTCCACCACCGGCAGGAGCGCGAGCTCCAATGGCATGCCGCGCTGCTCAAGCTGCGTGATGATCTGATACAGGTAGTGGTCGGCGCGGCCGAACGAGCGCTGCAGGTACTCAGGGTTCGCCGCGTACCAGCGCAGCTGCTGCTCCACCGCGCGCCGCTCGGAGTAGCCCTCCAGCTTGAAGCCCGCGCGCATGCGGTCGAACAGGTCCCCGTACTGCGCGGGAGTGATTGGGGCCGCGTCCGCGGCGGCGAGCGTGCTCGGGCCGGCCGTGGCGTTAATGGCGGAGGGCGGGGGGGTCGGGGCCGATTCTGGGGTCGTGGCGGCGGCGACCGGGGCGGCTGCATGCTCCGGCAGGATGGTGGCCGCGGGGTCGGCGCCGGATGCCGGCCGCGAGGGGGCGTGGGCGCAAGCCGCCAGGGCGATGGCGCTCAGGATGCTGAGCGTATGACGCGTAACTCTGGGCGTCGTCGTCGTCATCAAGTTCCGTACCCTCTGTCGGCGTGCTACTTTCCCGCGCCGGGGCACGGGTCCTTAGTATCTAAGGACGCTACTGGTTCAGGGGCGCGAATTTAACCGGTAAATTCACAGTATTACCAGCAATTCTATCGTGCCAGTTCCCACTTCAGGCATTCCGGACCGTGACGCCGCTCTCAGTCGGTGGTGGGCCTCCGAACTCGGCCGCCGGCTGCTGGCCGCGGAATCCGAGCTCCTCGGCGCCGCCCTGGAGGATGTCTTCGGCTGGGAACTGCTCCAAGTCGGCGCCTGGGGCTCCGCACGGGAGCTCCTGGCCGGCAGTCGCGCGCGTCGGCAGAGCCTCATTTCGCTGCCCGCCTTCGGCGGTGGGGCCGATATCTTGGCGCGCCCGTCGCAGTTACCGGTGCTCAGTGACTGCATCGACGCCGCGCTCCTGCCGCATACCCTGGAATTCGCCGCCGATCCATACGCGATCCTGCGCGAGGTCGACCGCGTGCTGGTCGGTGAGGGACAGTTGCTCGTGCTCGGCTTCCGTCCGTGGAGCCTGTGGGGAATGAGGGCGCGCTGGAGCCGCGCTGGCTTCCCCCCGGGCATGCGGCGCCTCCTCTCTGAACGGCTGCTGCGCGAGTGGCTCGTGCTGCTGGGATACCAGGTGGTTTTCGAGCAGCGTTACCTTTACGCGGGGCCGTGGAGTCGCGGACCCGCATCGGAGGAGGGGACAGGGCGGATGCTGCGCGCTGGCCTCACCTACCCATTGCCGGCCGGGGCATATCTTCTCAAGGCACGCAAACGCGTCTACACAATCACCCCAATCAGGCCGCGGCTGCGCGAGAAAGCCGCCGTCATCGGCGGACTCGTCAAGCCCAGCACCACGCGCGGGCAGCCGTGATCGAGATCTACACCGACGGCGCTTGTCGCGGCAATCCCGGGCCCGGGGGCTGGGGCGCGCTGCTGATCATGGGTGACAACGAGAAGGAGCTGAACGGGGCCGAGATCCTCACCACCAACAACCGCATGGAGCTGACCGCGGTCATCCGCGCGCTTGAGTCGCTCAAGCGCCCGGTGCAGGCTTGTATTTACACCGACTCGGAGTACGTGCGCCGGGGCATCACCGAGTGGGTGCGCAACTGGAAGCGGCGGGGCTGGCGCACGGCCGACAAGAAGCCGGTGAAGAACCAGGACCTGTGGGAGCGCCTGGACGAGCTCAGCGCGGGGCACCAGCTGGAATGGCGCTGGGTCAAGGGTCATTCCGGGGTGCCCGGCAACGAACGCGTCGACCAGCTGGCCAATGAGGCGATCGACGCCTTGCGCGCCGGCTCCTTACGGTAAACTCGCCCGCCATGCGCCAGATCGTCCTAGACACGGAAACCACCGGCCTCGAACCCGAGCTGAGCCATCGCATCATCGAGATCGGCTGCGTGGAGTTGGTGAACCGGCGCGCCACGGGTCGTACCTTCCACCGCTACCTGAATCCCGAGCGCGACATCGACGAGGGGGCGCAGGCGATCCACGGGATCTCGCGCGCCGAGCTGGACGGGCAGCCGCGCTTCGCGGAGATCGTCGAGGAGCTGATCGCCTTCGTCGCCGGCGCCGAGCTTGTGATCCACAACGCGGCCTTCGACGTCGCCTTCCTCGATGCGGAGCTCGCGCGCGTCGCTGGTGAACCGCGACAGGTCGGAGCCCTCTGCCAGGTGCTAGACACGCTGGCGCTCGCCCGCGAGCTGCACCCGGGCCAGCGCAACAGTCTCGACGCGCTATGCAAGCGCTACAGTGTGGACAATTCCACGCGGGAACTGCACGGCGCGCTGCTGGATGCGCGCATCCTCGCCGACGTATACCTGGCCATGACCGGCGGCCAGGGAGCGCTGGCGCTCATGGACGCCGATATCTCTTCGCGCGCGGCCGACGGCACCCGCGCCACGCGCGTGCCGCTGCGCATCACAGTGCCAGTGGCGGTGACGCTGGCCACAGCCGAGGAACTCGCGGCTCACGAGGTGATGCTGCTCATGCTCGCCAAGGCCAGCGGTGGACGCTGCGTCTGGTCCCCAACGGAAGTCCGCGACGCCCCCGCGTCCGCCACGGAGAGCACCCCTGAGCCGCAACGTTCCAGCGCCTAAGAAGCCCGTGATCCCCGAGATCAGGAAGTGCCGGATCGGCATCGTCGGCCTCGGCTACGTCGGCCTGCCGCTCGCCGTCGAGTTCGGCAAGCATTACGACACCATCGGCTTTGATGTGAAGGCCACGCGCATCGCGCAGCTGGCCAGGGGCCGTGACGTCACGCTCGAAGTGACCGCCGCGGAGCTCAAGGACGCGAAGCGGCTCAAGTTCACGAGTGATCTTAGGAAACTCAAGAATCGGCAGGTGTTTATCGTCACCGTCCCAACGCCGATCGATGACTACAAGCGGCCGGATCTGACCCCGCTGATCAAGGCGAGCGAGAGTGTCGGCGCGGTGCTTGGCCGCGGCGCGGTGGTCGTGTACGAATCGACCGTCTATCCGGGATGCACCGAGGAGATCTGCGTGCCGATTCTGGAGCGCGTCTCGGGGCTCAAGTTCAACCGCGACTTCTTCTGCGGCTACAGTCCCGAGCGCATCAATCCCGGCGACAAGCAGCATCGCCTGACCACCATCCGCAAGGTGACGGCCGGTTCCACGCCGCAGGTCGCGGAGTTCGTCGATCGCCTGTATCGCTCCATCGTCACCGCGGGCACGCACAAGACCTCAAGCATCCGGGTCGCCGAGGCGGCCAAGGTGATCGAGAACACGCAGCGCGACGTCAACATCGCCCTGATCAACGAGCTGGCGCTGATCTTCAACCGGCTGGGCATCGACACCGAGGAAGTGCTCAACGCCGCGGGGAGCAAGTGGAATTTCCTGCCGTTCCGGCCCGGGCTGGTCGGCGGCCACTGCATCGGTGTGGACCCTTACTACCTGACCCATAAGGCCCAGGAGGCCGGATATCACGCGGAGATGATCCTCGCGGGCCGGCGCATCAACGACAACATGGCGCTGTACGTGACGGGACAGATCACCCGGCTGATGGCGAGCAAGCGCATCCACGTGAAGGGGGCCCGCGCCCTCGTGCTCGGCATAACCTTCAAGGAGAACTGCCCGGACATCCGCAACTCCAAGGTCGTCGACGTGGTGCGCGAACTGCAGCAACACGGCGCGCAGGTCGAGATCCACGATCCGTGGGCGAGCCAGGTCGATTGCCGGCAAGAGTACGGACTGAAGCTGGTGCGCGCACCAAAGCGGGGCCACTACGATGTGGCCATTGTCGCCGTGGCGCACCAGCAGTTCCGCGAGCTCGGTTCGCGTGGTGTGCGCCGGCTGTGCAAAACGAACCATGTGGTCTACGACATCAAGCACGTCTTTCCAGCCGCCGAGGTCGATGGAAGGCTATGAAGATGCTCGTGACCGGCGCGGCCGGATTCATCGGCTCGCACACGGCGCAGCGGCTCCTGGCGCGAGGGCACGAGGTCGTCGGCCTCGATAACCTCAATGACTACTACGACGTGACGCTCAAGCAGGCGCGCTTGGCGCGCCTGACCTCGCAGCGTGGTTTTCGCTTTGAGAAGCTGGATATCGCCGACGAGGCGGCGATGACGGCGCTGTTCGCGCGGGAAAGGTTCACGCGCGTCGTGCATCTGGCCGCGCAGGCCGGGGTGCGCTACTCGCTGGAGCAGCCGCACGCCTATATCCGCAGCAACGTCACCGGCACGCTGAATGTGCTCGAGGGCTGCCGTCACAATGGCGTCGAGCACCTGGTGTACGCCTCGACCAGTTCGGTCTACGGCGCGAACACGAACATGCCGTTCTCGGTCCACAACATGGCGGACCATCCGCTGTCGCTGTACGCCTCGACCAAGCGGGCGAACGAGCTGATGGCGCACAACTACTCCGCGCTCTTCAAGCTGCCGACGACCGGACTGCGCTTCTTCACAGTCTACGGCCCCTGGGGTCGCCCGGACATGGCGCTGTTCATGTTCACACGCAACATCATCGAGGACCGTCCGATCGATGTCTTCAACAATGGCCATCATTGCCGCGACTTCACCTACGTCGATGACATCGCCGAAGGGGTGGTGCGGGTGAGCGAGCGCGTCGCGCAGCCCGATCCGGGCTGGCGCAGCGACGCTCCTGATCCTGCGACCAGCTTCGCGCCATTCCGCATCTACAACATCGGCAATGGCGAGAAGGTGCAGCTGATGCGCTATATCGAGCTCATCGAGGAGTGCCTGGGGCGCAAGGCGCAGAAGAACTTCCTGCCGATGCAGCTCGGAGACGTTCCGGAAACCTCCGCTGACGTAGAGGACCTGGCCAGTGCCGTCGGCTACCGCCCGGCGACGAGCGTGGAAGTCGGAGTGCGCAATTTCGTCGACTGGTTCTGCGAGTACTACGGCTACAAGCGCTGAACAGGGATCCAGCCGATGAGCACCTCCGCGATTTCTCCCTCACCCCCGGGCATGCGGGTACCGCTCCTGGACCTCAAGCCCCAGTACGAGCCGCTGGCCGCGGAGATCCAGGCGGCCATCGCCAAGGTATGCGCCAGCCAGCATTTCATCCTCGGCGCCGCGGTGAAGGAACTCGAGGCGAGCGTGGCCGCTTACAGCCAGTGCCGCCACGGCATCGGTGTCTCATCCGGGACTGATGCGCTGTTGCTGGCGCTGATGGCGCTTGAGATCGGCCCGGGCGATGCGGTCATCACCAGTCCCTTCACTTTCTTCGCGACCGCGGGCACCATCGCCCGCGCCGGAGCGCGACCGCTGTTCTGCGATATCGACCCGGCGAGCTTCAATATCTCCCCGGCGGCCGTGGAGGACTTCATCGCCACCCAGTGCGAGGAGCGCGACCGGGTGCTCGTGCACCGCGCGAGCGGTACGCGCGTGCGGGCGCTCATGCCCGTGCACCTTTACGGACAGGTCGCGGACATGGAGTCGCTGATGGGTATCGCGCGGCGCCATGGACTGAAGGTGATCGAGGACGCGGCGCAGGCCATCGGCTCCGCCGATGCGCAAGGCAGGCGCGCCTGCGGGTTCGGGGACATCGGCTGCCTGTCCTTCTTCCCGACCAAGAACCTCGGCGCCTTCGGCGACGCCGGCATGTGCGTGACCAACGATGCGGCCCTGGCTGAGCGTATGGACGTGCTGCGGGTGCACGGCGGGAAGCCAAAGTACTACCACGCTCTGATCGGTGGAAACTTCCGCATCGATGAGTTGCAGGCCGCCGTGCTGAACATCAAGCTCCGGCATCTGGATGCCTGGAGCGCGGCGCGCAAGCGCAACGCCCACTTCTACGATGCGACTTTCGCCGGCGCCAAGCTTGGCGAGACGGTCATGACGCCACGCGCCGGGGCCGGTGTGCGCCACATCTATAATCAGTATGTAATACGCGTGAGCGACCGTGATGCCCTGCGGCAGCATCTGGCTGGCCTGGGTGTGGGCACCGAGATCTACTACCCGGTACCGCTGCACGTGCAACAGTGCTTCGCCTATCTGGGCGGCCAGGCGGGGGACTTCCCGCTCTCGGAGCGCGCGGCGGCGGAGACGCTGGCGCTGCCGATCTTCCCGGAACTGGCCGAAAGCCAGCTTCGCTACGTGGTCGACTCCATCGCCGCGTACTATCGCGCCTGAGTTCGGCCTGCGGTTCCCGGACCCGGCCGACCAGCCAAGGAGAACCTATGCAACTCGCGATTCGGCCCGGTCCGCGCACTCCCGTATGGTCCGAGCTTCAGGCGCACGCGAGGCGGCTTGCCGCGATCCCGCTGAGTGAGCTCTTCGCGGGCGATCCAAGGCGCAGCGGGCGCTTCTCGAAGACCCAGGCCGGCTTGCTCGTGGATTACTCGCGGCAGCGCCTGGATGAGGCGGCCTGGAGCAAGCTGTTCCAGTTGGCCGACGAGGTAGGGCTGCGCGGGCGCATCGACGCGATGTGGCGGGGCGATCACATCAACACCACGGAGGACCGCGCCGTGCTGCACGTGGCGCTGCGCCAGCCCGCCGGGGCGGCCATTGGCGGCGTCGAAATCGAGAAAACGGTGCTCACCGAGCGCGAGCGCATGCTGGCCTTCGCGGAAGGGGTGCGCGCGGGATCACTGAAGGGCAGTGCTGGCGCACCTTTCCGCCTGCTGGTGAATATCGGCATTGGTGGCTCGGACTTGGGGCCGGCCATGGCGGTGCTTGCGCTGCGGGCATTCACAAGCGGCGCGCCGCGCTGCGAGTTCGTCTCCAATGTCGACGGTGTCCACCTCGCCGAGGTGCTCGAGTCCGCTGACCCGCGGACCACGCTCTTCATCATCGCATCGAAGACCTTCACGACGCTTGAAACGCAGACGAACGCGCAAACGGCGCGCGCCTGGCTGGCGCAACGCCTGGGCGAGCAGGCGGTGCCGCAGCACTTCGGCGCGGTTTCGGTGAACCACCAGGCGATGGACGCGTTTGGCGTGCATCCCCAATATCGGTTTCAAATGTGGGACTGGGTTGGTGGCCGCTACTCGATCTGGTCATCGATCGGGGTCGCTGTCGCCATAGCCATCGGCGAGCGGAATTTCTTGGACTTCCTGAGCGGCGGCCACGAGGTGGACGAGCACTTCCGCACGGCCGCATGGGCGGACAATCTTCCCGTCCTCATGGGAC
>JANYBG010000191.1 GCA_025360865.1 Pseudomonadota bacterium
TCGAGCACCTCGCGCTCTTCGTCCGACAGCACAATCTCAGGGGCAACTCGCACTCTCGATCTCCGCACCAGTCTGTAGTAGATCATTGGTGTGGCAGGGTTCGTTTACGTTCCCTCAAGATTGCATCACTACACTAGCGCACTCGCGGCATTTGATGAGAGCCATGCGCAAATAGCTATTTGCGAAGTGCGACGCACTCCGTATTGATCATAGGAATGCTAGTGGCTGAGTTGCCGGCGATGCCTTGCTGTTGACGCGTTTTGCCCGCGAGCGCGACAAATCGATCGGCGATCTGCTTGCCTGCCAAATTGCAGGCTTCGACGGTTGTGAAGCCGGGTAAGACAACCGGAGCGACATCACGCACCTCGCCGGGCGGCGAAGACAACGCCATTGTTAGGAGCAGGACCCATTCCATTTGGCTATAGAGTTTCTCATCGAATGTTTGGCCGAACTACCCCTGCATAAGGGATGGTCCTCTTTCGCTTTTCGCGTCCCCCGACTTTGGGGTGCTCTGCCGCCGCATCGGCCCCCTACACTGCGCAAGGGGAGGGCGAAGCGTGAAGACCTTTGAGAATCCGAGCAACGGGTACCGCGAAAGCGTCGACGGCTATTCGATTCTGTGGGCGCTGCTCTTCGGATGGGTGTACTACGCCGTTCGTGGGCTTTGGGCTCACATGTTCATTCAGGTAGTCATCGTCGTCGTGCTTGCGCTGATGACAGGCGGCCCGGGCGCCCTCATCGCCTTTCCGATGTGGCTGATCTACGCCTTCATGACGCCGTCGATCATCGAGGGCCGATACCAAAAGATGGGTTGGCGAGAGGTCAACCCGGACTATCCGTCGAGTGCGGACCGACAGGTGACTCCGCCTGCGCCGCCGCCGGCCCCGGTGCAGTCAACACGCGAGCGCAAATGCCCCTTCTGTGCCGAGCAGATCAAAGCTGAGGCAATCATCTGTCGCTTCTGTCAGCGCGACGTTCAGCCCGTCGCAGCGGCGGCAGTGGCAGCAGTGGCCGCAGCGGCCGCGGAGGATTTACCTCCTGACCTATGCGTAGCGAAGTTGACGAACCTCGGCTGTCGTGTCTCGACTCTGCGGGAAGGGGTGTGGGAAGTCTTGCAGCCGTCTGGCACGACTGCTTATGCACGCTCGACCGAGGCACTGCAGGCCCTGACCGCTCGATTCGTCAGGGAGTCCGGCAAATGAAGTCGGCGACGGCCGTTGCGATCGGACTGGCCCTCCTGACGTTGCTTGCGTACACCCAACTGACGATCTTCATCGTCCAGCCGATCGGCGCTCTGCCTGAGGGCAAGACGCTAGTCATGCTGCGACTCAACAGGACCGAATTTATCGACAGTGCGGACGCAATGTGCGAGCGACTGCAGAACGGGGTCAGCCTGTTGTGCCGGGGAATGGCGATGGGCGCTGTCGCGAAGAACGCAACTATCCTAATGCGCCTCCCTTATAGCGAAGCGCTGTACAACATTTCGACGGGTGGGAAATCGTACGAGCGCTAGGCGCTTTGGACGTATCAAGGCCGCTCGGACTTGATGCGCGCCTTCAATTCGTCGCACACGCGCCGGGTCATGCGCTTCTCGCTGCCCGGCGCCGCGTCCGACATCGCCTCATCGCACATCGCGTTCGCTTGCGCCTCTTTGGCGTAGCTCGGGTCGCTTTTCACGGCATCGCGGCCAAGAAGGTACAGCGCCAAGACAAAGCCCAGACCGAGGCCGAGGATGATTTGCACGGCGAGCTTCATGCGGACGGCCCCTCATGTGCGGGCGGCTTGCAATGTGCGGGCCGCGGAGCAGGGCCATCATTCCAGAAGCGCAGCCGGTGGGGAAGGGCGCTGAGCCCGATGAGTTCGATTCCCACGTTCGATTCCCACGTTGGATTCCCACGTTGGATTCCCGCGTTCGATTCCCACGCGCGCCTCACCTGAAGTCGTGGGCTTGAGTCGCGAGGGCGCAGTAACTTCTACAGGGTTGCGCAAATTCTCATCCCGGGAATGAGGCCAGGAGCAGCACAGCGCGAAGTATCAGATTCCCCCCAGCACCAGACGATAGTGCAAGATGGTCCGAAATGGGCCGGAAACCCGCGCCGCTCCTAGCTCCGCGGGTTTTTCTTGCCTTCTGTGCCTTCGCAGTGGTCCGGAGTGGACCG
>JANYBG010000230.1 GCA_025360865.1 Pseudomonadota bacterium
GCCTATCCTGATACCCCCGGCGCCACACGAGGGAGCAAGCTGCGTCACGGACCTGTTCAACATGGATGCGCCGCGCACCGGTCCCGCATTGTCGCCTAGCCGTTGAGCGCTTCGATGAGGATCCGCGCGAACTCGGGGCCCGTCCCGGTGTCCTCGTGCTTGAAGTAGACGAATACATTCGCGCACCCGGCAGTCTGCTTGCGGATGACCTTGGCCCAGCGCACCACATCGGCAGGGGTGTACCCCTCGTCCCGCAGCCGGAAGTAGCCGTAGTCCGCGGTGATTTCCACAGGAGTGGAGAACTTCTCGCTGTCCGCCACGCACAGGGCGATGTTGCGTGCCCGCAGGCGCGCGAAGACCTCGGCATCCATCCACGAGGCATGGCGGAACTCGAAGCTCGCGCAGGTGCCTCGGGGCAGCTGGCCGAGGAAGGCATCCAGCACGGCGAGGTCCTTGCGGAAGTAGGGCGGTAGCTGGAAGAGGACCGCCCCGAGCTTCGGGCCGAGTGTCGCCGCGGTCCTCAGGAAGTAGTCGAGTGGCTCCGCGCAGTTGGCGAGCCTGGCGATATGGGTGATGCGCTTGGGTGCCTTGAGCGTCAGGCGGAACCCCGGTGGGGTATCCGCGTTCCACCCGGCCAGGATCTTCTCGTTGGGCATCCGGTAGAAGGTGTAGTTGATCTCCACCGTCTCGAATCGCTCCGCGTAGTACGGCAGCATCTTCGTCCCGGAGATCTTCTGCGGGTAGAAGCCGCCCTTCCACTCGGGGTAGTTGTAGCCGGAGGTACCCACCCAGAATCGCATGGGGCGCCTAGCGACCTTCGCCGCCGAGCAACCGGCGGTATTGTCCGAGGTGGCGTATCGCCTGCTGCGGCTTGTCCATGGATTCGTACAGGCGCGCGAGGTTGTAGTGGCAATCGGCGAAGTCGGGGTCATCCTCCAGCGCGCGCTGGTAGGACTCGAGCGCGGCGGCCATATCGCCCAGATCCTCGAGCAGGACGCCGCGGTTGAACGACAGCACGGCATCGTCGCCGGCCTGCGTGAGCGCCAGTTCATAGACCGCCGCGGCCTGCCGCAGTTCGCCCTGTTCGTGCAGCAGCCGGCCCCAGTTGGTCCAGGCAGCGACATTGTCCGGTGTGGCCTCCACCGCGCTTGAGTAAGCCGCCAGGGCCCCGCGCGGGTCGGCGGCTTCCAGCGCCAGCGCCCGCGTGAACCAGTCAGCCACGGGTTCGGGAACCCTCGCGGCCGCCGGCTTGTGCTCCACCACGTGCAGCACGCCGTTCTCCAGCGTCACGTCCAGACCCAGCACGTATTGGCCACTCTCGGCCTGCCAACGCGTGTCTCCCTCGCGCACCACCACGTGTTCACCCAGCGCGCTGATCGCAAGTCCCGACAGTGGCACCGAATCGGGGAGTTCGCGCCGCAGGCTCTCCAGTGAACGGTGGATGCGCCGCGCAGGGACTTTCGCCTGCAGCAGGGCGCGCGCGGTGCGCAGCACGATCAGGTCCTGGAATGAGAAGCGGTACTCGCGGCGCGGACCGCGCTCGGGTTTGACGAACCCGGCGCGGATCAGGCCACGGGTGGTCGCGGGCGAGAGCTGCAGGACCCGCTCCACGTCCCGCACGCTATAGGCAGGCATTTCGCTGCCGGGGCGCGCTAGCGCGCCCTACGCATTGCGCTTGCTCGCCTTGCGCGCCGGTTTGGCGGGCTCCTCGACGCGTTTGGCGGCCTTGCGCGGGCCCAGGCGGCTGACTTGCGCCCGCGCGCTTTCAGTCTTCGCAAGGCTCGCGCGCAGCGCCTCCATCAGGTCGATGACCTTGCCCTCGCCCGCGGGGGCGACTTCGGAAACGGAGATCTCCTTGCCCTCGACCTTCTTCTGGATCGCCGCCTCGATGCGGCCATGCAGTTCGTCCTTGTATGACTCGGCGTCGAATTTCCTGGAAGTCTGCTGGCTGATCAGCTGCTGCGCGAGCTTCAACTCCGCGGGCTTCACCTCAGTCTCCGGCACCTCCAGATCACTCGCGCGATGCACGTCCGCGGCGAAGTGCAGCTGTTGCATGGCGAGCACATCGCCGATCGGACGCAGGATGACGAGGTAAGCCTTGCCGCGCGCGGCCCAGTGGCCGACGCCGCAGCACTTGGCCTGCTTGAGCGCCTCGGTGAGCAACGCATAGGGCTTCGCGGCCCCCTTGTCGGGCGCGAGATAATAGGTCTTGTCGAAGTACACCGGATCGATGGACTCGATGGGCACGAACTCCGACACGTCCACTGAGTGCGTACCGACCTCCTCGAGCGCCTTGATCTCCTCGGGCGTGAAGAGCACGTACTGGTCCTTGGCGAACTCGTAACCCTTCACCATGTCCGCGCGCTCAACCACCACACCTTCTTTCTGGCACAGGTACTGCTGACGCACGCGTGAGCCGCAGGTCTTGTGAAGCAGGTTGAAAGAGATGGCATTCGAGGTCTGCGTGGCCGAGTACAGCTTCACGGGTATGGCGACCAGCCCGAATGAGACGGTCAGGGATCCGATGGAGCGTGCGGCCATGACTACACCTGCGGTGACGTTGACTACTTCTCACGACCAATACCGAAAGCCTTCGTAAGGCTCTGTTTTCTCTCAAGTACATCATGCCACCGGTCTCCGAGATTTGCCAACCGGGCCGGTACATCCTTGATTGTAAAGTCCATAGGTTCGGCCGCCTCCAGCTCTTCCCAGCTCATGGGCATCGAGATGGGCGCTCCGGGGACCCCTCCGGGGGAGTAGGCCACGTTCAAGGTCTTGCCGCGCACGTTCATGTTGTAGTCGATGAATATCTTGTCGGTGCGCTTTTCGATGGACCATTCCATGGTGATCTCGCGAGGGTGCTCGCGCATCACGTGCCTGCCGATGGTCTCGCAGACATGACGGGCCTCTTCGAAGTTCACCGTGCGCGCGATCGGCACGAACACGTGCAGGCCGGTCTTGCCCGAGGTCTTCACGATCGCCTCGAGCGACATCTCCCTGAGCAGCCCGCGCAGCCAGAAGGCCACCCGCTTGCCGACCGCGAATCCTCGCTTGTTCAGTTCCGGCTCGTCTCCCCTGGCTTCCTTGCCGGAGTAGATATAGGGATCGATGTCGAATACCAGGTAGTCCGGGAAGTTCAGGATCGAGGACTCGAGTGAGCCAAGCGAGCTAGCGTAGTCGGTCTTGGCACCCAGCGCCTCCGGCGCGCGCTGCGCCCGCGAGTGCCACACGTGGAATTCGAGCGTGCCGACCTGGCCGAGCCACAACAGGGTCGCGAGGTTGTTGGCGAGCAGGTAGCGGTGGCGTTCGTTCTTGGTGCCCGAGAACACGGTGACGGACTCGACGAACGCGGGCAGCGCCTGCGCCCAGTGCTTCTGGAAGAAGCGCTCCCCGTTGATGCCCTCGGGCATGCGGATCATCGTCAGCGGCCGGTCGGTCAGGTGCGGCAGCATGAAGCGCGCGATCGCGGCGAGGTAGGCGATGAGGTCGCGCTTGGTGATCGCGCGCCGCCGCGCCGCCGCGGGCCAGTACACCCGATCAAGGTTGGTCAGCTTGATGCGCTCGCCCGCGACGGCGAGCTCGATGCTTTTCGCCGGGTTCCTCAGCTGGTCGAGGATCGCGCCCGCCTCGTCACTCACCGGTGCGCCGGCCGCGCGCACCGCGGCCTTCGCGCGCGCCGGCGTTGCGGCGGTGGCGCGCCCTTCCTTCCTACGCACGGATTGGGCGTCGATGTCATCGCGCAGCCGCATGAACACCGGCGCGCGCTGCGAACCCGCAGGCGTCCATTCCCTGAACGCGACCTCAGTCACCATCGAGGGCTTGAGCCACGTGGTCGGGCGGGAGGTGGGGGGCTCCTCAGCGAACGGCGAGCTCTCGCGGACGAGTCCGGCGCCGCGCTTGAGCACCTCGGCGATGACGG
>JANYBG010000234.1 GCA_025360865.1 Pseudomonadota bacterium
GTTGGCGACGCTCGAGGTCGACAGTGGCAAGTCGGGCACGCAAGGCGCTGCGCTCGACATGGCGCTGCTCGTCGACGGCCTCGCCGCCGAGCGCGAGCAGGGCATCACCATCGATGTGGCCTACCGTTTCTTCTCGACCGAGCGCCGCAAGTTCATCGTCGCCGACACGCCCGGCCACGAGCAGTACACGCGCAACATGGTCACGGGCGCCTCGACGGCGGACCTGGCCGTGATCCTCATCGACGCGCGTAAGGGCGTGCTGACGCAGACGCGCCGGCATAGCTTCCTGGTGAGCCTGGTCGGCATCTCGCGCATCGTGCTAGCGATCAACAAGATGGACTTGGTCGAGTACTCGCGGCAGGCCTTCGATGTCATCGTCGCGGACTACCGCGCGTTCGCCGCGCGCATCGGCCTGAAGGACATCACCGCCATCCCGCTGTCGGCGGTCTTCGGCGACAACATCATCGAGCACGGCGCGAACATGCCCTGGTACACCGGTCCCACGCTGATGCAGCACCTGGAGGAGGTGCCGGTCGGGGATGCGATCGCCGCCCAGCCGTTCCGCCTGCCGGTGCAGTGGGTGAACCGCCCGAACCAGGACTTCCGCGGCTTCGCCGGCCAGATCGCCGGCGGCACGATCGCCAAGGGTGCGCGCGTGCGGGTGCTGCCCTCCGGACGGGAGAGCACGGTGGCGCGCATCGTCACCGCCGACGGCGACCTGGAGAGCGCGGTCGCCGGGCAGTCGGTGACACTCACGCTTGCGACCGAGGTGGACGTCAGTCGCGGCGATGTCATCGCCGCGGGGGATGCGCCACCGCAGGTGGCGAGCCAGTTCGAGGCCACCATCGTGTGGATGCACGATGAGCCGATGCTGCAGGGCCGCGCGTACCTGATGAAGACCGGTACGCGCACCGTGACGGCGACGATTACCCCACTTAAGCACAAGATCAACGTCAACACGCTCGAGCAGCTGCCGGCGGAGCGCCTGGAGCTCAACGACATCGGCGTGTGCGAGCTCGAACTGGATCGGCCGATTCCCTTTGACAGCTACGCGGACAATAAGACCCTCGGCGGGTTCATCCTCATCGACCGCCTGAGCAACAGCACCGTCGGCGCCGGAACCATCAACTTCGCCCTGCGCCGTTCGCAGAACGTGCACTGGCAGGCGCTGGACGTGGACAAGCAGGTGCGCGCGCGGCAAAAGGGCCAGCGCGCCTGCGTGCTGTGGCTCACCGGCCTTTCCGGGGCGGGTAAGTCCACGATCGCCAACCGCATCGAGAAGCTGCTCACCGCGCAGGGGCGGCATACCTACCTGCTCGACGGAGACAACGTGCGCCACGGCCTGAACAAGGACCTGGGGTTCACCGCCCAGGACCGCGTCGAGAACATCCGGCGCGTGGCGGAGGTATCCAGGCTGATGGTGGATGCGGGACTGATCGTCCTGGTGTCGTTCATCTCCCCGTTCCGCTCCGAGCGTCGCATGGCGCGCGAGCTCTTCACCGGGAGCGAGTTCCTCGAGGTCTTCATCGACACACCGCTGGCCGAGGCCGAGCGGCGCGACTTGAAGGGGCTCTACAAGAAGGCGCGCCGCGGCGAGCTGAAGAACTTCACCGGCATCGATTCACCCTACGAGGCGCCCGAGGCCCCGGAGATCCGCATCGACACGACCTCGATGAGCGCGGACGAGGCGGCCGAGCACATCGTGCGGGGGCTGCTCGACCTGCAGGTAATCCCCGCCTCATGACTGCCGCCTCGCCGACGCTGCTGGCGCAGGTCGCGGGCATCGCCCGCGCCGCGGCGGCCGAGATTCTCGAGGTCTACGCCTCGGGGGACGCGGGCACCACCTTCAAGGCCGATGACTCGCCGCTGACCCAGGCGGACTTGCGTGCGCACAAGGTCATCGCGGCGTCCCTCGCCGCGCTGACGCCCGACATACCGCTACTGTCGGAGGAGGCCGCTGGCATTGCCTACGCGGAGCGCTCGGGCTGGCGCAGGTATTGGCTGGTCGATCCCCTGGATGGGACCAAGGAGTTCCTGTCGCGCAACGGGCAGTTCACGGTGAACATCGCGCTGATCGAGGATCACATCCCCTCACTGGGCATCGTGCACGTTCCGGTCAGCGATACCAGCTACCGGGGCCTCGTCGGCAGCGGGGCCTGGTGCCAGCGCGCCACCGAGGCGGCGCAGCCGATCCGCGTGAGCGCCAGGAGCGCCACGCCCGCGCGTGTCGTGGGCAGCCGCTCGCATCGGGGGGACTCGCTGGACGCCTTCCTCACGCGGCTGGGCGAGCACACGATGGTGCCCATGGGCAGCTCGCTCAAGTTCTGCATGGTCGCGGAGGGGTCGGCGGATGTGTACCCGCGCCTAGGGCCCACCAGCGAATGGGACACGGCCGCGGCACACGCGGTGGTCGCCGCCGCTGGCGGGCGGGTGAGGACGCTCGAGGGGGCGCCGCTGCGTTACAACACGCACGCAGGGATCCTCAATCCGTTCTTCCTCGTCAGCGGACCGGAGGATCACGACTGGCTGGCGCTGTTGCGCTAGGTTCGACGATTTGCGTAATCCTGAGGCCGTATTATAGCGAATTCTGCTTGCAACGACCGCGTCCTGAGCTTAATCTCGCAATTCAGGCCGCGAAATAACTCAACATGTCGCCGCCGCCTGTAGGTCGCCGCCGGGCGCTCACACTCACACTTCTTCATTGACCGCGATACCTATGACAGTCAGATCCCTTGGCTACGTGGTGGTGGAGGCGACGGACGTCGCCGCCTGGCGCAAGTTCGCCCTGGACACGCTTGGGTTGATGGAAGGGCCAGCCGGCCCTGACGGCAGCGTGCGCTTCCGCATCGATGAGCGCCCCTTCCGCATCGCGGTGGTGGCGGGCAAGAAGGACCGCTTCGTCAGCAGCGGCTGGGAATTCAAGGACGCCCCGGAACTGGCCGCCGCGATCGCCACGCTGCGCGAGGCGGGCGTGGATGTACGCGCCGGGAGTGACGCGGACGCCGCGAACCGCGCCGTGCGCCAGATCGCCTACTGCGCCGATCCGGATGGCAACCAGCTGGAGCTCTTCCACGGGCGTACCTACGATTACACCCCGTTCGCATCCCCGCGTGGGCTGTCGGGCTTCGTGGCCGGCGAACTGGGCATGGGCCATGCCGTGCTGCCCGCGCCGCAGCTGGCGGTGACACGCGCCTTCTACGAGCGCTTAGGCTTCGCCGACACTGACGAGATGTGGCTGGCGATGAGCCCGAACCCGGCCGATCCGAAGCTCGGTATCCACTTCATGCATGCCGCCTGCAGGCGGCACCACAGCCTAGCCTTGGTCGGTATGCCCGCGTCCGCCGGGGCCGTGCACATCATGCTCGAGGCCCGCACGCTTGATGATGTGGGGTACGCGCTCGACCGTTGCATCGCCAACGGCGCGCACATCTCCTCATCCCTTGGCAAGCACTCGAACGACTTCATGGTCTCCTTCTACGTGCGGACCCCGGGTGGCTTCGACCTGGAGTTCGGCTGCGGCGGCATGCAGCCGGACTGGAGCACGTGGGTGCCCACGCAGAGCGTCATCGGGGACCTGTGGGGTCACCGCTGGTCGCCGCCGCCCTCGTAAACGCGGAGCGGAAAATGTTCGACAAGACACTCACGGCCAGCGCGGTCGTCGCTTCACTGCGGGACGGAATGACCATCGGCATCGGCGGCTGGGGCCCCAGGCGCAAGCCAATGGTCCTGGTGCGCGAGATGCTGCGCTCAGACCTCAAGGAGCTCACCATCGTCGCCTATGGCGGCCCGGATGTCGGGATGCTATGCGCGGCCGGCAAGGTACGCCGCCTGTATTACGGCTTCGTCTCGCTGGATGCGATCCCGGTGGAGCCCTGGTTCCGGCGCGCGCGCGAAGCCGGCGGCATAGAGGCGCATGAACTCGACGAGGGACTCCTGCAGTGGGGCCTGCGCGCCGCGGCCATGCGCGTGCCGTTCCTGCCGACCCGAGTGGGACTGGCCACGGATGTGCTGAAGGTGAACCCTGATTTTCGCACCGTGCAGTCACCCTACGCCGATGGCGAGGTGCTACTGGCGATGCCGGCGCTCAATCTCGATGTCGCCCTCATCCACGTCGACCGCGCCGACCGGCTGGGTAACGTCCAGACCATCGGTCCCGATCCTTATTTCGATGAGCAGTTCGCGCGCGCCGCGCAGCGCACTTTCGTGAGCTGCGAGGAACTGTCGGACCGTCTTGACCTCTCGTACAGCGCCGATGCGCGCTTCAACGTCATCGAGCGCAGCTACATCACAGGCGTGGTGCCGGCGCGCTTCGGGGCGCATCCCACCTCCAATCCCCCCAGCTATGGCTGGGACATGGAACACCTGAAGACCTATACCGCTCTCGCCACCGAGGCTGGCGGCTGGGAACGCTACGTGAGTGAATTCATCGCCGCTCCCGAGGCTGGCTACGTCGAGCGGGTCGGTGGCGCGGCGCGCCTCGCCGCCCTGCCGCCGCCGGTGTTTTAGCCATGAGTGAGGACTTCACGCTGGCGGAACTCATGATCGTCGCCTCGTCCGAGGCGTGGCGCGGCAATGGCGAGGTGCTGGCGTCGGGGATCGGCGTGGTGCCACGCCTGGGCGCAGGCCTCGCCAAGCTCACCCACTCGCCCGAGCTCATGATGACCGACTCGGAGGCGTACCTCGTGGAGGAGCCGGTGCCGCTGGGGCCGCGCGGCGCGTACGTGCCCAAGTTCTCCGGCTACATGTCCTTCGCGCGCGTGTTCGACTGCGTGTGGGGCGGCCGCCGGCACGTGATGATCGGGCCGATACAGATCGACCGCTTCGGCCAGACCAACCTGTCCGGCATCGGCGACCCCTTCAAGCCCAAGGTGCAGATGCTCGGGATGCGCGGCCTGCCGGGCAACAGCATCTCGCACATGAACTCGATGTTCGTCCCCAACCACGGCCCGCGCGTGTTCGTCTCCGGCGAGGTCGACGTGGTGGGCGGGGTGGGTTACAACCCGGCGCGCTGGCCCACGGGCGCAAGCGACCGGCACGTCGACCTGCGCCTGATCATCACCGACCTGTGCGTCATGGACTTCGGCGGCCCGCGGCACGCCATCCGCCTGCGCTCGCTGCACCCGGGAGTCGCGCTCGAGCAGGTGCGCGCGGCCACCGGTTTCCCGCTGCTGGCGGAGCAGTTCGTGCCGACCACCACGGGACCCACCGCCGAGCAGCTCGCCATCATCAGGCGACTGGATCCCCACGGCATGCGCGCCGCGGTGATCAAGGGCAACCCGTCGGCCTTAGCGCCGCGCGCCACGGCCAAGCCCTCGTGAGCGATCCGCTGCACACGGTACTGTGCGACCGGCTGGGTTGCCGGTACCCGGTCATCCAGACGGCCATGGGCTGGGTGGCGCGGCCGGAACTCGTGGCCGCCACCGGCAACGCCGGTGGCTTCGGCTTCCTCGCCGCCGCGGTGCTCAGCCCGGAGGAGGTCGGGCCGGCGATCGACAAGGTTCGGTCCCTGAGCACCGCGCCCTTCGGCGTGAACTTCCACATGTTCCAGCCCGGCGCCGAGCGCATCGTTCAGATCCTCATCGAGCGCAAGGTGACCGCGGTGAGCTTCGGGCGTGGCCCGGACAAGACGATGATCGCGCGCTTCCGTGACGCGGGCATCGCCTGCGTGCCGACGGTGGGCGCGGTGAAGCACGCCAAGAAGATGGTCGAGCTCGGCGTCGACATGATCACCGTGCAGGGCGGGGAGGGCGGCGGCCACACCGGCTCCGTCGCGAGCACCGTGCTCCTGCCGCAGGTGCTGGACACGGTGAAGGTGCCGGTGATCGCCGCCGGCGGATTCGCCGACGGCCGCGGGCTCGCCGCCGCGCTCGCCTATGGCGCGCAGGGCATCGCCATGGGCACGCGCTTCCTCATGACCAAGGACTGTCCGGTGCCGGAAGCCACCAAGCAGCGCTACACCCGGGCCGGCACGGACGACATCCTCGTCACCACCAAGGTAGACGGCATGCCGCAGCGGATGATCCGCAACGAGACGCTCGCGCGCATCGAGAAGGCCGGCTCCGCGCGCCTGCTGTGGCTCGCGCTCTCGAGCGCCTGGCAGTTGAAGCGCCTCACCGGCGCGAGCATCACCGAGATGCTGTCCGCGGCGCGCAAGATGCGGCATGGCGGTGACATGACGCTCGGCCAGTCGCTGCTCGCCGCCATCGCGCCGGTGCTGTTCCAGCGCTCGATGATCTCTGGCGAGCCCGAGCGCGGGCTGCTCGCCACCGGGCTCGTGGCCGGCCGCCTGGGCGACCTGCCCAGCTGCGACGAACTGATCGCGGGCATCGTGCGCGATGCCCGTGCGCGCCTGGCCGCGCTGCGTGGCGATGAGCCCGCGGCCTGAAGGTCTGGCCGTTAACCGCATCGCGAGGAGCAACCATGGCCACCCGAACTGAGATCAAGGGACACGTCGGTGAGTTGATCCTCGATCACCCGCCGGTGAATGCGCTCGACAGCAAGGCCTGGAACGAGCTTCCCGGGCTGATCGAGGCCCTCGGCGCCAATCCCGAGGTGCGCTGTGTGCTGGTGCGCGGGGAAGGCAAGGGGTTCTGCGCAGGCGTTGACATCAAGGAGATGCAGCAGTACCCGGAGCGCATCGTCGATCTCAACCGCGGCAACTTCCGCACCTTCCGCGCGGTGCGCGGCTGCGAGGTGCCGGTGGTCACGGCCGTCCACGGCTTCGTGATCGGCGGCGGCATCGGCATCTGCGGCGCGAGTGATGTGGTCATAGCCGCCGACGATGCCTACTTCTCGCTCCCCGAGATTGACCGCGGCGCCATGGGCGGCGCGTCGCACCTGTCGCGCATGTTCCCGCTGCACAAGGTCCGCGCGGCGTTCTTCACCGGGGGCAGGATCCCCGCGGCCGAGGCCTACCGCCTCGGTGCGGCCGAGAAGCTCGTGCCGGCCGCGAAGCTTTTGGAAGAGGCGCGGGCCTTCGCGGAAGTGATCGCCTCCAAGAGCCGCCGGGCGCTGGTGCTCGCCAAGGAGGCGCTGAACGGCCTTGAGCCGCGCGACGTCGACCACGGCTATCGCTTCGAGCAGGGGTTCACGCTGGAGATGTACCTGCACGAGGACTCGCGAAAGGCGCGCGACGCATTCGTCAAAGACAAGAACCTGGCGAAGTACTGAACCTGGCCATGGCACTGGAGTTGCAGTTCACGCCCGAGCAGCAGCGCTTCCGCGCCGAGGTGCGCGCCTGGATGCAGGCGCACGTGCCGGCCGCGCCGCTTAAGACCCTCGAGAGCGAGGCCGGCTTCGCCCAGCACCGCGAGTGGGAGCGCACGCTCTCGTCCGGCAACTGGGGGATGATCACTTGGCCGAAAGAGTACGGCGGCCGTGGCGCGAACCTCATCGACTGGCTGATCTTCGAGGAGGAGTACTACCGGGCGAACGCGCCCCTGCGCGTGAACCAGAACGGCATCTTCCTGCTGGGTCCGACCCTCATGGAGTTCGGTACCCCGGAGCAGAAGGCGCGTTTCCTGCCGAGGATGGCCTCCGGCGCGGAGATCTGGGCGCAGGGCTGGTCCGAGCCGCAGTCCGGCTCGGATCTGGCCGCGGTGCGGGCCACGGCCACCCGCGATGGGGACCACTACGTGCTCAAGGGGCACAAGATCTGGTCCTCGCGCGCCGCCTTCGCCGACTGGTGCTTCTGCATGTTCCGCACCGAAGCCGGGTCCGAGCGCCATCGGGGACTGAGCTTCGTCCTGGTGCCGCTGCGGCACCCAGGCGTACGCGTCCGCGGCATCCGCCAGATCCATGGCGAGCCCGGGTTCGCTGAAATCTTCTTCGAGGAGGCGCGTGTGCCGGTTGCCAACCGCCTGGGCGACGAAGGTGCCGGCTGGCACATCGCGATGGCCACCGCGGGGTTCGAGCGCGGCCTGATGCTGCGCAGCCCGGCGCGCTTCCAGGTCGCCGCGCACAAGCTCGTGCAGCTGTGGCGCAGCCACGCCCATACCGCGGATCCCGCGCTCGCCGGCCGGGTCGCCCAGTCGTGGATGGACGCCCAGGCCTACGCCCTCAACACCTACCGCACGGCGAGCCGGCTGATGGCCGGCGGCACCATCGGAGTGGAGGCGAGCCTCAACAAGATCTTCTGGTCGGAGCTCGACCTCGAGCTGCATCGCGCCGGGATGAATCTCCTGGGCGCGCGCGCCGAACTCATGGCGGCGGCGCCCGACTGCGCCGACCCGAGCTGGCTTGAGGGCTTCATGTTTTCCCTCGCCGGACCGATCTATGCGGGGACCAACGAGATCCAGCGCAACCTGATCGCCGAGCGCCTGCTAGGGCTGCCGCGCGGATAAGCCATGGACTTCACCTTCACCGAGGAGCAGCAGATGATGGCCGGCGCTTTCCGGGAGCTGGCCGCGGACATCTGTTCTCCCGAGCACCTACGCGCTGTGTACGACGGGACGGACATACAGGGCGAGGCGCGCTGGGCGCGCCTCGCGGACATGGGGCTGTTCGGGGTCCTCGCGCCCGAGTCCGCCGGGGGCATGGGCCTGGGTGATGCTGACTTCGTGCTGCTCGCCGAGGAAGCCGGGCGCGCCGCGCTGCCGGAGCCCCTCGTGGAGCAGGCAGGCGTTGCCGTGCCGGCGCTGCGGGAACTGGCGATCCTGCCCCAGGTCGCGAGCCTGCTGCCGCGACTGGCCAGCGGCGAGGCGCGCATCGCGGTGGTCCACCCCTACAACCCCTTCGCCAACGTGCCGCCCGCGGTCACGCACTGGCTGGCCTGCGATGCGCAAGCGGTCTACTTGCTCGAGGCAGGGTCCGTCGAGACGGTGGCCGAGCCTTCGGTCGATGCCGGCCGGCGCCTGTCCCGGCCCGCGGCGCTCGCCCAGGGCGCGGCGCCCCTGCTGACGGATGTCGCCGCGCGCGAAATGGGCGAGCGACTGCTCAACCGGGGCGCGCTGCACACCGCGGCGCAGTGCCTGGGTGTCGCTGAGCGCATGCTCGCCATCAGCGTCGACTACGCCAAGGAGCGCCACCAGTTCGGCAAGCCGATCGGCTCCTACCAGGCTATCAAGCACCACCTGGCGAGCGTCGCCGTGAAACTCGAGTTCGCGCGCGCGGTGGTCTATGCCGCGGTCGCGCACGTGGTTGACCTGGGGCCGCGCGCGCTCGCGTCGGTCTCGCACGCGAAGCTCGCCGCCGCGGATGCGGCGGACCTCGCCGCGCGCACCGCGATCCAGGTGCATGGCGCGATGGGTTACTCCTGGGAGGTCGACCTCCACTTCTACATGAAGCGCGCGTGGGCGCTTGGGGGAGCCTGGGGCGACCACAGCTTCCACGCCCGCCGCATACAGACGCTCGTGTGCGGGGAAGCCTTTCCGCTCGGGCCCGACCAGACTTTTGAACGAACCGCCCAGGGGATTCATCGATGAGTAACGAGGCCTACATCATTGGCGCCGTACGCAGCCCGACCGGCAAGAAGAAGGGCACGCTCGCGGGGGTCCACGCCGCGGACCTGGGCGCGCATGCCATCAAGGCGCTGCTGGAACGCACCGGCGTCGACCCCGGGCAGATCGATGACGTGATCTTCGGCTGCGTGGACCAGCTGGGGACGCAGGCGGGTGATATCGCGCGCACCGCCTGGCTGGTCGCCGGCTTTCCAGATCACGTGCCCGGGACCACGGTCGACCGGCAATGCGGCTCGTCGCAGCAGGCGGTGCACTTCGCCGCCCAGGCGGTGATGAGCGGCACGCAGGACCTCGTCGTGGCCGGCGGCGTGCAGACCATGAACCAGATCCCCATCGGGGCGGCCATGGTGGCGGGGCGCGAGCTCGGCATGCCCGATCCCTTCAGCACCTCCCCCGGCTGGGTCGCGCGTTACGGCACGCAGGAGGTCTCGCAATTCCGCGCGGCGCAGATGATCGCCGAGAAATGGAACATCAGCCGCCGCGCGATGGAGGAGTTCGCGCTCGAGAGCAACCGCCGCGCGATCGAGGCGATCGAGAAGGGTCACTTCAGCCGCGAGATCGCGCCCCTGAACGGGCTCACCCAGGACGAGACGCCGCGCGCGGGCACGACGCTTGAGAAGATGGCCCAGCTCGCGCCGCTGTCCCCGCAAGGCAGGATCACGGCCGCGGTGTCGAGCCAGATCGCCGACGGCTCGGCGGCACTGCTGATCGCCTCGGCCGATGCGGTGCGCCGCCACAAGTTGAAGCCGCGCGCCCGCATCCACCACATCTGCGTGCGGGGAGCGGATCCTGTGTGGATGCTGACCGCCCCCATCCCGGCGACCCAGTACGCGCTGGCGAAGGCTGGCATGAAGCTCGCCGACATCGACCTCGTGGAGATCAATGAGGCCTTCGCCTCGGTCGTCCTCGCGTGGCAGCACGACCTGGATGCCGACATGTCGCGTGTGAACGTGAGTGGCGGCGCGATCGCCCTCGGCCACCCGCTGGGCGCCACCGGCGCCAGGCTCATGACGACCCTGCTACACGAGCTCGAGCGGCGGGGCGGCCGCTACGGCCTGCAGACCATGTGCGAGGGCGGCGGGCAGGCCAACGTGACCATCATCGAGAGGCTTTAAGACATGGCGGGTCTTTGCGCGGGAAGGGTCGTGATCATCACCGGGGCGGGCCGGGGCCTCGGGCGCTCCTACGCGCTCGCCTTCGCGCGCGAGGGGGCCAAGATCGTGGTCAATGACCTCGGCGCCAGCCTCGCTGGCGTCGGCCGCGATGCCGCGACCGCGCAGGCGGTGGTGGATGAGATCCGCGCCACCGGGGGCGAGGCGGTCGCCAACGGCGATGACGTCTCCGAATGGGACAGCGCCGGCCGGATCGTCGCCACCGCCATCGAGCATTTTGGCGGCCTGGATGTGGTGGTGAACAACGCGGGCCTGGTGCGTGACCGCATGTTCGTCAGCGCCACCGTGGATGAATGGGATGCGACCATGAAGGTGCACCTGCGCGGACACTTCTGCGTGGCGCGCCATGCGGTCGACTACTGGCGCGCCTGCGCCAAGCAAGGCAAGTCGGTGGACGCGCGCATCATCAACACCTCCTCGGGGGCGGGACTGAACGGCAGCATCGCGCAGAGCGCGTATTCCGCGGCCAAGGGCGGCATCGCAAGCCTCACGCTGGTGCAGGCCGCGGAGCTCGGGCGCTACGGCATCACCGCCAACGCGCTCGCCCCCGCCGCGCGCACGCGCATGACCGAGCAGGCCTTCGCCGACAAGATGAAGCGCCCGGACTCAGGCTTCGATGCGCAAGATCCCGACAACATCGCGCCCGCGGTGGTATGGCTGGGCAGCGCCGAGTCGCGCGCGGTCACCGGCTGCGTGTTCGAGCTCGAGGGCGGCAAGATCATGATCGACCGGGGCTGGAGCGATGGCCCGTCGATCGACAAGCAGGCCCGCTGGGAACCCGCCGCGGTGGGGGCGGCGGTGAAGAAGCTGCTCGCCGAGCGCACCCCCCCGAAGAAGGTCTATGGAACATGAGCACGCCAGCGAACCCGCCGCCGCCTTACCCCGCGCCGCGTAACCTTCTCGCGGGCAAGAACGTGCTGGTGACCGCCGCGGCTGGCACGGGTATCGGTTTCTCGACCGCCCAGCGGGCGCTGGAAGAGGGCGCGCGCCTCTTCGTGAGCGACATCCACGAGCGGCGCCTGGCGGAGGCCGTCGAGCGCCTGCGCGCGGTCAGTCCCCACCAGGTCGATGCCAAGCTGTGCGATGTAACGCGCGAACCGGACGTCCGGGCGCTCGTGCGTACCGCCATCGAGACCATGGGCCGGGTGGATGTGCTGGTGAACAACGCCGGCCTGGGTGGTTCGGCCTCCGTGACGCAGATGACGGACGAGCAGTGGCTTAAGGTCATCGATGTCTCACTCACAAGCGTGTTTCGCATGACGCGCGCGATCCTGCCGCACATGTACGCGAACCGGGGCGGGGCGATCGTCAACAACGCCTCGGTGCTCGGCTGGCGCGCCCAGGCCCTGCAGTCGCATTACGCCGCGGCCAAGGCGGGCGTCATGGCCTTCACGCGCTGCTCGGCGATCGAAGCCGCGGAGCATGGCGTGCGCATCAACGCGGTGGCCCCGAGCATCGCCATGCACGCCTTCCTCAACCGCGTGACCAGCGATGAGCTACTCACCGAGCTCAAGGGTCGCGAGGCTTTCGGGCGCGCTGCGGAGACCTGGGAGATCGCCAACGTGATCGTGTTCCTGGCCAGTGATCTCGCCAGCTACATGACCGGGGAGATCGTCTCGGTCTCGAGCCAGCGCGCGTGAACCCGTCCAAGGAGAGCCGTCCGATGAGTGCCGTCGTGTTTCATTCCGCCCAGGATTACCAGGCCGCCGTCGGGCGTGCCTTCGGGCCAACGGACTGGCTGACGGTCGAGCAGGACCGCATTGACAAGTTCGCCGAGGCCACCGGCGACCACCAGTGGATCCATGTCGACACCGAGCGGGCGCGCACCGGTCCCTTCGGCGCGACCATCGCGCATGGTTTCTTGAGCCTCTCGCTGGTGAACTACTTCCTGCCGGACCTCGCGCGGGCGGAGGGCCTCAAGCACGGCATCAACTACGGTTGCGACCGTGTGCGCTTCCCGGCCGCCCTCAAGGTCGGCACGCGCGTGCGCGGCCGCGCCGAGATCGTTAGCGTCGAGGACCTGGGGGCGGGGGCGGCGCAGGTGAAGATCCGCGTGATCATCGAGGCGGAGGGCAGCGAGAAGCCGGTGTGCGTCGCCGACACCTTAAGCCGACTTTATTTCTGAAGGAGCTCGACTGTGCGTGAAGCCGTGATCGTCTCGACCGCCCGGACCCCCATCGGCAAGGCCTTCCGTGGCGCCTTCAACGACACCGACGCGCCGGTGCTGTCAGGGCACGCGGTGCGCGAGGCCGTGCTGCGCGCCGGGATCGAGGGCGCCGAGGTGGAGGACCTGGTGCTCGGCTGCGCGACCCAGCAGGGCGCGCAAGGCTACAACATCGGCCGCCTGAGCGTGATCAGCGCAGGCCTGCCACAGAGCGTCGCGGGCATGACGCTCGACCGCAAGTGCGCCTCCGGGTTAATGGCGATCGCCACGGCCGCCAAGCAGGTGGTGATCGACGGCATGGACGTGGTCGTCGCCGGCGGCGTCGAATCGATCAGCCTCACGCAGAACAAGCACATCAACCTGTTCCGGGTACGGTCGGAGTCGGTCCTCGCGGGCGCCCCGCACATGTACATGGCGATGATCGAGACCGCCGAGGTCGTCGCGGGCCATTACAAGATCAGCCGCGACGCCCAGGATCGCTACGCGCTGCAGAGCCAGCAGCGGGTCGCCGCCGCCTATGCGGCCGGGCGCTTCGACGCTGAGATCGTCCCACTCGCCAGCCGCAAGCTCGTGACCGACAAGGCCACCGGCGAGACCCGCCGGGAAGACACGCTCTTGCGGCAGGACGAGGGCTACCGCGCGGACACGACGCTGGCGGGGCTCGCGAAACTCGAGCCGGTATTCGCCGACGGGGAGATCGTGAAGAAGGGTGCGAACGTGACCGCGGGCAACGCCTCGCAGCTGTCCGACGGCGCCTCGGCGGTGGTCGTGATGGACGCCGCGCTGGCCGCCAAGCGCAACCTCAAGCCGCTAGGCGCCTACCGGGGCATGGCCGTCGCCGGCTGTGCGCCCGAGGAAATGGGCATCGGCCCTGTGTTCGCGGTGCCGAAGCTGCTTAATCGCCATGGACTGAAGATCGACGACATCGGCCTGTGGGAACTCAACGAGGCGTTCGCCGTGCAGGCGCTGTACTGCCGGGACCGCCTCGGCATCGACAACGAGAAGTTCAACGTCGATGGCGGTGCGATCGCCATCGGCCATCCCTACGGCATGAGCGGGGCGCGCCTGGTCGGGCACGCGCTCATCGAGGGCAAGCGTCGGGGAGTGCGCTATGTCGTGGTCACCATGTGTACCGCGGGCGGCATGGGCGCCGCGGGATTGTTTGAGGTTTACTGAGGTGGTGCGACGTCGCGTCACGCTCACGGGGCGGTGCTGAATATGGCGGCCGAGAAGTACGAGCTCGATGACATCGACCGGCAGATCATCGCCGCGCTCAAGGCCGATGGTAGGGCGACCAACCAGCGGATAGCGCGCGGCCTGCGCATCTCACCGGCGACCGTCGGCGCGCGGATCCGCCGCCTGGAGAATGTGAACGCGATGCGGGTGGTGGCGGTCACCGATTTCTCCGCCCTGGGCTACAAGGTGCTGATGGCGATCGGCATCGAGGTCCAGGGGCGGCCCGCCGAGGAGGTCGCCAAGGAGCTGGCCGCGATCGAGGAGGTGTTCGCGGTGCACATGGTGACCGGTGCCCGCGATATCGAGATCCTGGTGGCGCTGCACGATCTTGACGAGCTGGAGACCTTCCTCGTGCGCGACATCGGCAATGTGCGTGGCATCCGCGCGCTGTCCACGGGCATCGCCGCGGATATCATCAAGTACGACTTCGACCGGGCGCAGATCGCGTGAAGGCCAAGCTCCCCACTCTCGATGAGCTCGATCGCCGCATCGTCGACCTGCTGACGGTGGATGCCCGCGTCTCCAATCGCCAGATCGCAGCCCAGCTCGGGGTGACCGAGGGCACGATCCGCGGCCGCATCAATCGCCTGGAGGAGGGCGGCGCGATACGCCTCACCGCGGTCACCAATGTCGCCTTCGCCGGCTCACCGAAGGTGGTGCTGATCGGCATCCTCGCCGAGCACGGTGAACTGCGCGCGGTGAGCCAGAAGATCGCCGCGATGCCGGAGATCGGCTGCGTCATCCTCATGCTCGGCCGCTTCGACATCCTCGCGATCGGGTTGTTCGAGGCGCTCGAGGACATCGTCGAGGTCGCGAACAACCGCATTCTGGCGCTACCGGGGGTGCGCCACGTGGAGACATCGATCGCGGTGAAGACGCTGAAGTACGACTACCGCGCCGCCAAGATCACGCCTGTGCGGCGCACCGCCGCGAATCCCAAGCCCGCCTGAGGGCGCAAGACTGGGGAAAGGGGGATGCAGATGCAAGCCAACGAGAGTCGCGCGTTCACGTCACTGCGTATCGGGCCCCTGACCCTGCGCAACCGTTTCATCAAGTCCGCCACGAACGAGGGCAGCGCCAGGGGCGGAACCGCCACCAAGCGACTGGTGCAGTTCCACGAGGCGATCGCCGCGGGCGGAGTCGGGATGACGACCGTCGCCTACTGCGCGGTCGCCCCGGATGGCCGCACCTTCATCGACCAGGTCACGCTGGATGCCGCGCAGGTGCCGCACCTTAAGGTAGTGACCGACGCGGTCCACCGGCACGGCGCCGGGGCAGCAGCCCAGATCACCCACGGGGGCTGCTTCACCTTCGTGCCGCCGGTGGAAACGGCGCGACCGCTGTCCGCCAGCGGCGGCTTCAACAAGGTCGGCGTCCTGAGCGGCCAGTGGCGGCGCCAGGCCATGACCGTCGCCGACATGGAGCGCGTGGCGGGTGAATTCGTGCGCGGGGCGCGCCTGGCCCGCGAGGCGGGCTTCGATGCGGTTGAGATCCACATGGGACATGGGTATCTGCTCAGCCAGTTCCTCTCGCCGCTCTACAACCGCCGCTCGGATGCCTACGGCGGGGATGTGCGGGGCCGGGCGCGTTTCCCGGTGCAAGTGCTGGAGCGGGTGCTGGAGGCGGTCGGCAGGGAAATGGCCGTCGTGTGCAAAATCAGTGTCACCGAGGGTACCCGGGGCGGCAATACCGCGGCGGACGGCGCTGAGATCGCGAAGCTCCTGGAGGCCGCCGGCGCGCACCTTCTGGTCTTAAGCGCCGGGCTCAACATCGAGTCGATCACGACCATGTTCGGCTCCTCCTTCCCCAAGGAACTTCGCGGTCAGGTGAGCAACCCGATCGTGGCCATGGCGATGTTCATCCAGCGGTTCACGGAACCCAAGAACGTTCAGTTCCACGAGCTTTACCAGCTCGAGAACTCACGCAAGACCCGCGCGGCGACCAAGATGCCGCTGGCGTATCTCGGGGGCGTGAAGAGCCTCGCCAATGTCGGACAGATCATGGATGAGGGCTTCGACGCCATCGCCCTCGGGCGCGTGCTGATCCACCAGGCCGACCTGGTGGACGCGTTCGCCACGGGGCGAGTGCTCGAATCCGGCTGCACATCGTGCAACCGCTGCGTGGCCATGATGTACACCCCGGGCGGCACATCGTGCGTGCTGGGGACCCCCGGGGATGCCACGCTCAACGCGACCCCGGCGGCCGCGTGAGTGATGCGCTGCGCCTGCTGCTCGCGGAACGGGACATCGCCCGCCAGCTGGCCGGATTCGCGCGCGCGATGGATCGGCGTGACTGGACCGGGCTGGATGCGATCCTCGCCCCGGAGGCGACCGCGGACTTTGGCACCGGGCCGGTGGCCGGCCGCGCCGCGGTTATCGCCGTGATGCGCTCGTTCCTGGACGACTGCGGGCCGACGCAGCACCTGCTGGGTAATCTCACGGTCGAGGTGGAGGGCTCCAGTGCCCGCAGCCGCTGCTACGTGAGCGACCTGCACCTGGGGACCGGTGCGAACGCCGCGCTCACCTTCCAGACCCTGGGCGAATACCAGGACCGCTGGGAACTGCGGGAGGGGCGCTGGTGGCTTGTGCACCGCGAGAAGCTCAACCGGGCGCACCTGGGGTCCTTCGCCGTCCTTGGCGCTGGTCCTAAAGACTGGGCTCCCAAGTGAGGCTAGCCGTGCAGGATGTCCCCGGGGCCGAAGTAGGCTTTCATGCTGGTGAACTTGCCGGCCTCGTCGAACGTCATGATGTCGATGACGCGCACGGTGACCGGCCCGATCTTGGCGCTGAAGGCCATGGCCGCGGAATTTCCGTGGGAACCGCGGATCGGGGCGTCCAGGGAGAGCTTGGCGCCGGTGGCGATGGAGTGCCTGTAGAAGGCGCCGATCTCCGCGCTGCCGCGCTTGACCGGGGAGCCCACCGGGTCCTCGACGGTGGCGTCGGGGGCGTAGAGGGCGACGATGGCCGTGGGGTCGCCGCTGTTGAAGGCATCGATATAGGCCTGCATCGCGGCCTTCATGGTCTCTTGGCTCGGCATGGGAAACTCCGTCTTTTGGGCGGCCACAGCATACCCGGACGGCTGCGCGTTCCGTGATCGTTCATTTGGGCGACGTGGCGGGCAAGCCCGCAGGGCAAACTGGGTTTGATCGACACTCGTACGAGGGGGTTCATTGGCAGACGCACGCGATCTGAGCGTCGACGTCCTGGTCGTGGGATCGGGCAACGGGGCTCTCACGGCGGCGCTTTGCGCCTACGAGATGGGCGCCCGTGACGTCCTGGTGGTGGAGAAGAGCGCCCTCTACGGTGGCACGAGCGCCACGTCCGGCGGTGGCATCTGGATTCCCTGCAGTGGGCCAGCGCAGGCGGCCGGCGCCAAGGACAGCTATGAGGAGGCGCTGCAGTACGTGATCGGCTCGACGCCCGCGGGCGCTGTGCCGCTGGTGATGCAGGAAACATATCTCAAGGAAGGTCCGAAGATGCTGGACTTCCTGCAGGCGCGCACGCGCGTGCGCTACGAGTCCCTGGCCCACTACCCGGACTACTGGTCCAACCTGCCGGGCGCCAAGCACGGGCACCGCTCGCTCGAGCCGGCGCCGGTCGCGCGCAGCGTGCTCAAGAAGGACGCTAACAACCTGCGCGACACGCACCACATGATGTGGATGTTCGACCGCATCGCCATGACCCAGGTCGATGCGCAGGTGCTGATGGCCCAGCTGCCCGGCTGGAAGGGCCTCGCCGCCCGGCGCGTCTGGGAACACGTGAGTGATGTCGGCTGGGCGCTCACCAACAAGCGCTCGCGGCGCATCGCCTGCGGCTGCGCGGGCATCGCGCGGCTGCGCTGGTCGATGCATGACCGCGACATGCCCCTGTGGCTGAATTCCCCGATGACGGAACTGCTCACCGATGACGCCGGCCGCGTCACCGGGGCGAAGGTCACCCGCGACGGGGTCGCCACGGTGGTCCGTGCGCGCCGCGCGGTCGTGCTCGCCGCCGGCGGCTTCGAGCACAACCAGCGGATGCGCGAGCAGTACCTGCCACAACCGACCGATATGCGCTGGAGCGCCGCGGCGGGGACCAACACCGGGGACGCGCACCGCGCCGGGATGGCGATCGGCGCGGACACGCGCCTGATGAGCGGCGGCTGGTGGTGCTCGTCGATCACCGCCCCCGATGACCCGGTGCCGCGCCTGGCCATCATGGACAAGTCCTATCCGGGCAACATCGTGGTGACGCGGCGCGGGCGGCGCATCGCCAACGAGTCGCAGAACTACATCACCTACCAGCTGGAGTTCTACCGCCGGCACACCGCGGAGGATCCGCAGGCCCCGTCCTGGATGATCTTCGACGCGCGTTCGCGGCGCATGTACTTCAACGGTCCTTTGTGGCCGGCGCGGTTCCGTCCCGACAAGCGGCTGCCGAAGGACTACTTCTCGTCCGGCTTCATCACGCGCGCGAACTCAATCCGCGAACTCGCCACGCGGGCGGGGATCGATGCGGACGGGCTGGAAAAGACGGTGAGCGCCATGAACGAGTACGCCCGCACTGGCAAGGACCTGGAACACGGCCGGGGCGATGCCGAGTACGACCGCTACTACGCCGACCCGCGCATCAAGCCCAACCCCTGCCTCGCGCCGATCGTGGAAGCGCCGTTCTACGCCATGCGCATCGACCCGGGTGATTTCGGCACCCACGGGGGTCTGGTCACCAACACCGACGCTCAGGTGCTGCGCCCGGACGGCAACCCGGTGCCGGGCCTGTACGCCGTGGGCAACACCTCCGCGGCGATCCTGCCGACCTACCCGGGCCCGGGTTCGACCCTTGGACCGGCCATGACCTTCGCCTGGCAGGCGGCCAGGCATTTCACCGGGAGCCCGCGATGATCGCCGACGAACTGCTGGATCCCAAGAAGCTCATCGCCGATGCGCGCGCCGAGACCGGGCTCACGCTCTTCGATGCCCCGGACATCGAAGAGCCGCTCGAGCGGCTGACGCGCGCGCTGCGCACCGAGGCGAAGCTCAATGACATCGGCGTGCACAGCTGGAAGGCGCGCATCAACAACACACTCGTCGCCCGCCTGCGCGCGCGCGACTGGTTCGACAAAAAGCCGGAGATCCTCGACGAGCAGCTGCCCCCGCCGATCGTGATCCTGGGGCTCGCGCGCACCGGCACGACGCTGCTGCACCGGCTGCTGCAGACCGACCCGCGCATCTACGCCGCGGCCTGGTGGGAGGTGCGCTTCCCGGTCCCCGCGCCGGATGATGTCACGGGTGACCAGCGCATCGCCGCGGCCAAGGCGGAGGTCGCGGGAATCCTCCAGGCGATGCCCGAGCTCGCCTCGATCCACCCCTGGGATGCGATGGGGGCGGACGAGGACATCATGCTCATCGATGCGACGCTCCTGAGCACCACCGCGGAGTCACTCGCCTGCATTCCCAGCTACCGCGACTGGATCCACTCCCAGGACCTGCGCCCGGCGTACGCGTACCTGCTGCGGCTGCTGAAGTTCCTGCAGTGGCAGAAGAAGCGGCGCGGGCAGCACGCGCAGTACTGGTCACTGAAGACTCCGATGCACCTGGGCTACGTCGAGGTGATCGCCGAGCAGATGCCAAACGCGGTGTTCGTGCAGACACACCGCGACCCCATCGCGACCATCCCCTCGTTCGCAAGCTTCGTGCACATGCTGTGGGCGATGGGCAGCGACTCGCCCGATCCGCTCGAGGGCGCGCGCGAGTGGTCGCGGACCCTCGAGGAGCACCTGAACCACTGCATGGACATGCGCGAGCGCCTGCCGAACCGCTTCATCGACGTCGACTTCCGCGACACGGTCGGGGATCCGGTGAAGGTGGTGGAGCGCATTTACAAGGAAGTCGGCCTGCCGATGACCGCCGAGACCCGCGCCGGGATCAACGCCTACATGGCCACGAACCCGCGCGAGGGCAGGCCCAAGCACGAATACACGCTCGAGGAGTTCGGCTTCACGCGCGCCGAGCTTGAGCGGCGCTTCAAGCGCTACCGCGAGAAGCACATCCTTCCATTCACCCAGTCGTAAGGGGCTTTAGTTATGTTGCTAAAAGACAAGGTCATCATCGTTTCAGGAATCGGCCCGGGACTGGGGGTGAAGCTGGCCGTGGAGGCCGCGCGCGAGGGCGCTGCCGCGGTGGCCATCGGCGCCCGGACCCAGGAGAAGCTCGACGACGCCGAGAAGCGCATGAAGGAGGCGAATCCGGCCTGCAAGGTGCTCAAGCTCGCCACCGACATCCGCGACGCCGCCAGCTGCAAGCGGCTGGCGGAGGCGACGCACAAGCAGTTCGGGCGCATCGACGGGCTGGCTAACAGCGGCTTCCAGTGGGGCGCGCCGGGCACGGCTGACGGCTCCGACCTGAATGCCTGGCGGGAGATCCTGGAGACCAACGTCATCGGCACGATGACCATGACCCAGGCCGTGGTGCCGATCATGAAGGCCCAGGGGGGCGGCGCGATCGTGAACATCAGCTCCATGGCGACGGTGAAGCCGCACAGCGGCGAGGCCGGCTACGCCGCCTCCAAGGGCGCACTCAACACCGCGTCCAAGTATCTGGCCATTGAGCTTGGCGCCAGCAACATCCGCGTGAACGTGGCGCGCATGGGCTGGATGCTCGGGGTTCCGGTGCAGGGCTTCGTCGCGCACGATGCCAAGCAGAAGGGCGTGCCGGAGAAGTCCTATTACGACGCCATCGCGGCGAACATCCCGCTGGGCCGCCTGGTGACGGACACCGAGTGCGCGCGCGCGGCGCTGTTCCTGCTGTCGGACTACGCCTCGGGCGTCACCGGCGCGGTGCTGGATGCCAACGGCGGCGAATACCTGACGATGTAGCCCGCTCGATCCGACCGGAAACGGAAGCCGGCCGCCGCCTCAGGCGGCCGATTCCGCCTCTTCCAGCCGGCCCGGCATGCCGACGACGCGGTGCTGCACACCCTCGACCTGCTTGAGGAATTCCTGCTTGCGGGCGCGCGGGTTGTAGAACTGCCTGTACCAGATGCGCGACTTGTGGAACGGCCCGTCGCCGGGGACCTGCAGGATCTGGATCGCGGCGCGCTTGTTGGCCCACACGTCGAAGTCCTGGGCGAAGGCGATCTTGGACGCCTCCTGGTAGGCGGCGGCCCCGACGATCTCCTCCGCGGTCGGCTTGTCGTGCTGCGACTTCACCAAGAGCGCGTGCCAGACCTTGATCAACCCGTCATCAACCATGGTGTGGCCGATGAAGATGATCGACTCGCCCATCCCCATCATCTTCGAGAGCAGGAAGCCCGGGCCGTGGTACGTCGTGTCGGTGGTGAGGATGGGGCTGACGCCATCAGGGGTCACGAGCGTGCGATGTCCGCCGCCCTGCAGCTGTGTCGCCAGGTGCCCGTTGAATTCGTTGCGGTAGAACGCGACCGAGGAGCCGTGCACCGGGTTCAGGTGTGAGCAGTCGGCGATGTTGTCGATGACCTCCTGGCCGTGGCAGGCGAGGCTGCCCAGATGGTCGAACTTCCAGCGGATCCACTGGGGGTCGTCCCATTCCTTCAGCGTCGGCGCCTGCCATTCCGGCTCGCCGCCTTCCGGGTCGTGCCAGACGAAGATCGCGCCGAGGCTCTCGGCCACCGGCCAGCTGCGCACGCAGGCCGCCTTGGGAATCGGCGCCTTGCTGTACGGGATGTCGTTGCACTTACCGTCCGGGCCGAAGCGCCAGGCGTGGTAGGGGCAACGGATCGAGTCGCCCTCGATCTGCCCGTCACGGACGACATAGGAGGAGTCGTTGCGCGCCATGTTCGTGCCCATGTGCGGGCAGAAAGCGTCCAGCAACACGACCTTGCCGCTGGCCTTGCCGCGATACAGGGCGAACTCCTGGCCGAAGAAGCGCACCGGCACGACCTTGTCCTTCACCTCGCTGGCTTCCGCGACCATGAACCAGCCACGCGGGAAGGTGTACTCGCCGAGCCCGTATTCCTTCGTCAACGCCATGTCACTCACTCCTTCCGAGTACAGCTGAACGCTACCAGAACCCAATGTCGGTGCAACCGACTGAATCCCCTAGTCCATTTGGGTGGCTCGGCCGGGCCCTTCAAGGGTCCCACGGGCCCGCCAAGCCCCCTGGTAGCGGCTAGGGGGCTGAAACGGTCATGTGGGCCGGGACGTTGTGCTGAAAACAGCCTTCCTCCACGCGCTCGGTGAAGCGCCACCCCTGCGGAGTGCGGATGTACTTGTCCGCGTACCAAAGACCGAGCCACATGACCTGGGAGCCCCCGCTGGGAAGCTTGGTCTCCATGGGGTTGATGCACAGCGTGCGTCCGGTGGCGGTATCGCCCCTCACGGTGACGGCGATGTTGCCCACCAGGTGGCAGTAGTTGGGAAACTTGGGCAGCACCTCGCCCAGCCACTTCTTGATCAAGGGATAGCGACCATCGATGCCACCGAGCTTGCGGTAGTCGATGTAGGCATCCGGCGTGAACACCTGGTCGAGCTCGTCCCAGTTGCCTGAGTCGATGGCGTTGGCGTAACGCACGGAGAGCTGTTCGAGTTCGACGCGGTCGGAGAGGTCCTGCAGGCTGAGCATGGGCGATCCTTCAGTGGCTCTGGGGTTGGTTACCGGGCATCTGGGACAGATGGACGGGCACATTGTCCTGAACGCAACCCTCCTGCACGCGCCGTGTCATGCGCCAGCCCGAGGGCGTGCGGATGAGGTCATCGGCGTACCACATGGCGAGGAACATCACCTGGCTGCCACCGCCCGCCATGGGCACCTCGACCGGGTTCAGGCACAGCGTGCGCGCCCTCGCGCTGTCGCCTGTGACCATGACGGCGATGTTGCCCACCATGTGGCACATGTGCGGAAACGCACCGGTCGCGGGGGGCAGCCACTCGCGGATCCTGGCGTAGTTCCCGTCGATCCCGCCGGTGGGGCGGTAGTCGATGTAGGCATCGGGCGTGAAGATCTCGTCGAGCCACTCGAACCTGCGCGCGTCGAGCGCATTGGCGTAGCGCACGATCATGTCGCGGATCTCGAACCGATCGGACAGCTCCCGCAGGTTCATCCCGGGAGCCTCGTGCCGGGGCCGCCCGGGGGCATCTCCAGGAACTCGACGATGAGCGGATCTCCGGGGCGCTCGAGGTACACGAACGTCGTGTCCGCGCACCAGCGCTTGTACCAGATGGGCGCGTACCCCAAGGGCGCGATGCGCCGGATCCAGCCGTCGGCGTCCTCCACGCGGTACTGCACATGGTGCATGCCCTCGCGGCCGCGCTCGATGAACTCGCGGTGCGGGCTGTCGCCTGCGACCCACTCGATGAGTTCGATCTCCAGCGGGCCGCTGTGGCCGATGGCGACCTTCAACGTGGCATCCGCGATCCGCCCGCGGTAGGTGGCCGCGGGCACCGAGCCGTCCAGGTGTTGCCATGGCCCGTACAGGCTGTCGTACTTGGCCATCGACTCCGTGATGTCGCGCACCACGAAGCCGAGCTGCGCGAGGGGTGGCAGGCCTAAGGAGGCAAGGGAGGGAGCGTTGTTCATGCGAGCCTCATGGTGTCTTCAGGCGATCCGTGCCAGGGGTTCCGCCGCGCCGGCCGCGGCCACGCTGCGGCCCACGCGCCTTCCGGAGAAAATACAGTCCGCGTAGGCAAGGCCGCTCACGTAGACGTTCGAGCAGATGCCGACCGCGGTGCGACCGGCCGCGTACAGCCCCGGAATCACCGCGCCATCCTCGCGACGCACCAGCCCCGTCGCCTCGTCGACCTTAAGGCCGCCCAAGGTGAGCATCGGCATCGGGAAATAGCGGCTGTGCACGGAGATATCGATCCCATGGTAGGGCGCGGTCGTGAGCGCGCTCATCTCCTCGGGACCCTTGCCCACGAGATCCGCGATTTCCCCGCGCGCCGCGCGGTTATAGGCCTCGACGGACTTCTTCAATCCCGCCGGATCGATGCCCATCGCCCGCGCCAGCGCCTCCGGGGTCGAGGCGGACTTGCGGTTCATGAGCAGGTTGAGGCGGGCGACCTGGCGCTGGTACTTCACGACATCCGCGCCGCGGGCGATTTGCTTGAGACTCGCGCGGTAGAGGGTCTCGTCGATCACGAGAAAGGCGGCTCCATCGGGACTGTGTGCGACCGCATCCCCGAGCGTCGAGCCGTAGACGCCCTCGTGGCAGATGCGCTCGCCGTGCTTGTTGACGACGATGCCGCGCGGCCACGCCGACGGCGGGTTGATCATGCACCAGCCCGTGACGCGATCCATCGAGCCGACCGCGCCACCCGCGGTCTGTCCCAGGCGGATACCGCTGCCGGTGTCCCCCAGCGTGCCGTTGGGCAGTCCCCGCCGGTAGAGCGGGGCGTAGTGCTCGACCATGGGGGAATTGAGGATGAAACCACCGGCGCTCAGGAGCACGCCGCGCCGCGCGCGGATGAAGCGCGTGACGCGTTCCTCCGCCTCGATGCGGCCCGCCGCGGCCAGATACCGGCGCGCCATGCCGATGGTGACCGCGGCGAGCGGGATCACCGGCGGCAGCAGCTCCAGCAGCCAGTTGGCGTTGCTGATGTAGCGGGCGAAGCGGCTGGCGGCGGCGGAGCCGGCCGGGATGGACAGGCCCTTCACGCCCACGACCGCGCCGCGCTTGTCCATGACCAGCTGGCGCACCTCCGTGTACTTGTCGAAGCGCACGCCGGCCTTCACCGCGGCCGCGGCGAGCGGCTTCCAGATACCCCAGCCCAGGCCCCAGGCCTTGCCCTTGTTGTAGACCGCGGTGCGATGGCCGCGCGCGGCCGGCTTCGCGCGCGCCGCGTAGGAGGGGACGAGCGAGTTGTCCGGGTGGTAGAGGTGATAGCGCAGCGGCGGGTAGGACACTTTCTTCTTGTAGACGCCCGCGCCGTTGAGCAGGGCGCCGTGCGCGAGCAGCCAGTCGACCGTCGGCGCCGAGTCCTCGCAGAACTTGCGCAGCGTCGCCTCGGAGACGATGCCGTTGGTCTCGATGGCGAGGTACTTATACATCTCCTCGGTGGAGTCCGCTTCCCCGGCGTCACGCTGCGGCTTGGTGCCACCCCCGGCGTAGTACACCCCGCCGTTGGCGGCCGAGGAGCCGCCGCCCTCGTAGCGATCGAGCGCGATCACCTGGACGCCCCGCTCGATGGCCTCGAGCGCCGCGGCGACCCCGGCGCCGCCGAAGCCTGCCACGACAAGATCGGTCACGTCATCCCAGTGATGCGCCTCGGCATCCTCGATGACGAGCGGCGCTTCGACCGGGGAGGCCCACAGCGGATTACTGGGATCCATTAATTTCATATTCCGTGTGAGTGACTATTCACCGGCGTGCTTTGATTGTGGCGCGCGGCATCCCGATCCTCAATCAAACCAGTCGGTCCAACGAGCCCCGCGTGCTCATTCCGGGCCGAATGCGAGCAGCAGGTTGCCCGGCTGGCGCATGGAGCCCGAGATGACGAACAGCATGCCGTGCGCGATCACCTGGCCACCGTAGTCGATGGCGCCCCCGTATCCCGTCGCGCCGTTGACCGAATCGAAGCGCTGGCCGGTGTCGAAGTCCCAGAGGATCTTGCCGTCGGCCGCGTCGTAGGCGCGTTCGTGTCCATCCATGGCTCCTGCGAACACGACGCCCGGCAGCATCGATACGCCGGCGAGCAGCGAGTGTGCGCAGTTCTTGGTTCCCCAGCCGCACGGGGACTCCGGCGTCGGTGTCCGCCAGAGGATTTCACCGGTCAGCGGGTTGAGCGCATACAGCACCCCGGGGCCTTCCTGCCTTTCGAGACTGTATTCGGAGGTGGCGAAGTAGGTGCGCTCGCCATCATTCGCAGGTCCCCACAGGATCGCCCCGTTGTTGCTGCCCACCGCCAGCGGGCGCTGCCAGAGGATGTCGCCGTGGGTGAGCGCGTTGAAGCCGTACACCGTGCCTGACTTCGCGCCGGCCACCAGCAGTTCCTTGTCCCGCAGGTGCATGAGCATCGGCGAGCTGGAGAAATCGAAGTCCGGACCGAGCGGGGCCGGGCAGTTGCCTACCGACTGTCCCTTGCACAGCATTATCCACGCGTCGTTTCTCAGAACCTGCCGTGTCCACACGCGCTTACCGTCCGAGCGGCGCAGCGCGAGGATGGCATCGGTCGAGTCGCTCTCAGCGCTGGTGTACGAATCTCCGCTGCCCACATAGATGAGGTCGCGCTTGGCATCGATGGTGGGCGCCGAGAAAATCGAGCCGCCAGCCGGACCGGTGAGCGTCTTGCCGTTGGCGCCACTGATGGCGGTCGCGGGCTGGCGGATCGTGTAGGACTGCCACAGAACCTCGCCGGTTCCGGCGCGCACCGCGACCAGGCTGCCGCGGAAAGTGCAGCACGGAAATTTCGGATCGGCGGCGGCGACTTCCTCGAAGGAGCTCACCGGCGCGTACACGACCCCGGAGTACAGCTGCGGGGTGCCAACCAGGCGGGCGATGGGGTGGCTGTCAAGGCGCTGCGACCACAGCTCGTTGCCATCGCGAGCATCGACCGCGTGCAGAATGCCCTTGTCGTCGCCGAACCAGGCGGCGATGTGTTCGATGTGGTCCGCGGACTGCGTGGCCGTGAGCTTGCCCACCAGGATGCCGGTGCGCACCAGCGCGCCGGCGTAGAAGCTCCAGTAGGTGCAGCCGGTCTCGGCGTTGAGCGCGAACACGCGGGCGCCAGTGCCCCCGGCGATCACCATGTCGCCCACGACCGCGGGCTGGCCGAAAGCCGCGCGCCCGGGGAAGGCGAAGGTCCAGCGCAGCTTCAGGTGCGGCACCTGCGCTGCACTGAGTCCGCCGTCGGGCTGGTAGCGGGAGCTGGTGAGGTCGCGCCCCCAGCTGCGCCAGTCGTGGGGCGTCAGCTTTGGATCGGCGGGCGCCTTGCAGAGATTGGCGTCCGCGGAGGCGCGCGGTCCGGGCTCCTTGTTGGTGAGGTAGACGGCGATGCTCTTGATCTGGTCCGCGGTCAGCCCGGTAGCCTGCGGGCGCATCACCCCCAGGGTGAGGGTGTCGATGATGTCCTCCGGCGCACGCGTGGTCGCGATCAGCACCTTGGGTGGTATGCGGTCCTGGGCGTGGTCATGGCAGGCCGAGCAGCGCGAGGCCCAGATCGACGCGCCCTGGGAGCGGGCGTCGCCCTGCGGCGCGGCCGGCCCGTCGGCCGCGTGCGCGGCCACGCCGGTGAGGGCGATCATGAGGAACGACAGAAGGGTCGGCGCGCCATTCTTCATATTTTCCGGATGTCCTTAAAAAGTCGCGGGGGGCGGGGGGG
>JANYBG010000236.1 GCA_025360865.1 Pseudomonadota bacterium
GCGATACCGGTGATCATGCTGTCCTCCAAGGATGGCCTGTTCGACCGCGCCCGGGGCCGCATCGTGGGCTCGGAGCACTACCTCACGAAGCCCTTCACCAAGGACGAATTGCTGTCCGCGATCGAGACCCATATCGGGAGATGACGGCATGCCCCTGATCCTGATCGTTGACGACTCCCCGACCGAGCTGCACGTGATGCAAAAGGCGCTCGAGAAGCACGGCTTCCGCACGGCCGCGGCGGTGGACGGGGCCGAGGGAGTGCGTATGGCGCGCGAGATCTGCCCGGACCTGATCTTCATGGACATCGTCATGCCCGGAATGAATGGCTACCAGGCGACGCGCGCGCTCTCGAGCGATCCGCGCACCAGCGCCATCCCAATCGTGATGGTGACCTCCAAAGGCCAGGAGACCGACCGTATCTGGGGACTACGCCAGGGGGCGGTTGACTACATGGTGAAGCCGGTCTCCCCGGATCAACTGGTCGCCAAGGCCGAGGCGACGCTGGCTGCTTAGGCGCGCGATGCACGCGCGCCGCGAAGGTCCCCGCTGATAAACATGACTGAACCGGCAATCTCACCTGAAGTCGAGCTGAAGTCCCTGCGGGACCGGCCCTTCGAGCTGCTCGCCGAACTGGAGCGCCGTGGCCGGGCGGTCTCGGCGCAGCACAGCCAGGAGCCCACTGACGGGCGTGAATGGGTGGGAGTCGCCCTGCGCATGGCCGGGGACCTGTACCTCGTGGCCCGGGAGGAGACGCGTGAGGTACTGGGGATTCCGGCGAGCACCACCCGGGTGCCGGGGGCGAAGCCGTGGATTCGCGGGCTCGCCAACGTGCGTGGCCTGCTGCTGCCGCTCATCGACCTGCGCCAGTTCCTGGGCAGCGGGGTCACCCCCGTCACGCGCAACACGCGCATCGTGGTCGTGAACCACCGCGAGATTCCCGCGGGCCTCATCGTCGATGAAGTGCTCGGCTTCCGCCGCTTCGCGGAAAGCGAGTTCACCGGCGATGCGCCGCCGACGGTGGCGCGTTGCGAACGCTACCTCGCGGGCGCCTTCCGCCGTGGCCAGGAGCAGTGGCCCGTCATCAGCCTGCGCAACATCCTCGAGAGCCCCGCGTTCGCGGAGGCCGCGGCATGAGCGGCGCTGAACCCGCGCGGCGCTCGCCACTGCCTGTGTTGCTGGGGCTTGCCACACTGCTGCTGATCGCCAGCGGTGTCGCCTATTACCTGATGATGGCCCGTCCGGCGGTGCGTGCGCAGGGCGTGCCCCTTGATGCCCTCTATGGACTGGCCCTGGACGCCGATGGGGCCGTCGCCGGCGATGCGGCCGCTCTTGGTCGCTTCCAGGAGCGGCAGAAGCAACTCGAGGACGCCGCCGCGCGCGATCCTTCGGCCGCGTTCGCGAGCGATACGCGCTATGCGCGCCTGATGCACAACGCCACCGCGGTGCTGCGCGCGCGTAGCGCCCTGGCCGATGCCGGCAGCGCCGCCCACGACACGAGCATCCTCGTACCCAAGCTCATCGCCGAGGCCGGCGCGCTGGCGGCCAGCCTGCCGCCGGGCAGTGCCGCCCAGACCGCAGGTGTCCTCGAGCGTTTCGAGGCGCGGGCGCAGCGCCTGCAGCTGGATGTCGCGGCCCTCACGCAGGGAGCCGCTGACCCGGGCCAGGCCGCACAGCACATCGCCGAGAGCACCGACTACCTGGGCCAGGTCATCTCAGCGTTCGCCGGCGGGAGTTCCGCTATCGCGCTGCCCAAGGTCACGGCTCCGGACTCCGCCAAGCACTTGAAGGCCCTCGACTCGATGTACGCCGACCTCAACGCCGCGGTGAAGCGCGCGGTCGGGGCCGCCCCGGCGTTGCCGGCCGCGCAGAGCGCGGCGCGCGCCATCGTCGCCGATGCGCGCGACCTCGCCTCGGCCGCCGCGACGCCCGCGGCGGCCACCGCGGGGACGGGTGTCGGAAGGATAGTGCCGTTGTTGCTGCTGGGCGCCGGCCTGGCGGCCCTGCTCGCGGCCCTGGTCGCGGCGCTGCGCATGCATCGCACGGTCGAGCGCCAGCGCCTCTCGGCCGACGTGCAGCGCAAGGAGACGGACCGCAACCAGCAGGCCATCCTGCGCCTGCTGGACGAACTGTCGAGCCTGGCCGACGGCGACCTGACCGTGCAGGCGACCGTCACCGAGGACATCACCGGGGCGATAGCCGATTCGATCAACTACGCGGTGGATGCGCTGCGCGGGCTCGTCACGACCATCAATGGTTCGGCGATCCAGCTGGATAGCGCCACGCGACAGACCCAGTCGCTTTCGCAGCATCTCGCCAAGGCGAGCGGAGCGCAGTCCAAGCAGATCGCATCCGCCGGCGAGTCGGCGGCCAGCATGGCGGCATCCGTCGAGGAGGTCTCCGGCAACGCCGAGCGCGCCTCCGACGTCGCGCGTCACTCGGTGGAAGTCGCGCACAAGGGGGGCGACGCGGTGCGGCGCACGATCGATGGCATGAACACGATTCGCGAGACCATCCAGGAGACCTCCAAGCGCATAAAGCGCCTGGGCGAGAGTTCCCAGGAAATCGGCAACATCGTCGAGCTCATTAACGACATCGCCGAGCAGACCAACATCCTCGCGCTCAACGCCTCCATCCAGTCCTCCATGGCCGGCGAGGCCGGCCGCGGTTTCGCCGTCGTGGCCGACGAGGTGCAGCGCCTGGCCGAGCGCGCCGCGGCCGCCACCAAACAGATCGAAGTGCTGGTCCGCACCATCCAGACCGACACCAACGAGGCGGTCGTCTCGATGGAGCGCAGCACGACGGATGTGGTCGGCGGGGCGTTGCTGGCCGAGAACGCCGGGGCCGCCCTCGAGGAGATCGAACAGGTCTCCAACCAGATCGCAAGCCTGGTGCAGAACATCTCCGGGAGCGCCCGCCAGCAGACCGGGGCCGCCCAGAACATCGCGCGCAGCATGCAGAGTCTCAAGGAGATCAGCGCGCAGACGAACGAGACCACCAACGCCACCTCGAGCGCCATCGCCAAGCTCGCCGAACTGTCCGCCGGGTTGCGCAAATCCGCGGCGGGGTTCCGCCTGCCGGGCAGCGCCGCCGGCGCCACCGAGCGAGGAGCCGCGCTCGCGCCTCCGGGCAAACCACCCGCGCCGCCAAGTCCGCCCAGCGGGGGCGCCGCCAGGCGCACCGAGGACGCTCCATTACCTTCCGCCAAAGCGCGCTCCGCGTTCGGCGGCTCATGATTCTCCCGCGAAAGCCATTGCATGCCTGAAGTCGTCTCCCAGACATTCGATCTCGTAGGCCGCGAGGTGAATGCCACGCTGGCCGAGGCCCGTGGGGCGCTGGAAAGCTACGTCGAGCAGCCGGACAACGTGTCCCTGCTCGAGCGCTGCGTGCAGGACCTGCACCAGGTGCAGGGCGTGCTGCGCATGCTGGAGATCTACGGCGCGGCCCTGCTGGCCGAGGAGATGGAGCACGTCGCCCAGTACCTGCTGGCGACGCACACGGAGCGCAAGAGCCAGGCGGAGAGCCTCGACGCGCTCATGCGCGCCATGGTGCAGCTGCCCGGCTACCTGGAACGTGTACTCGCCGGCGGCCGCGATCTCGCCCTCGTGCTGCTACCACTGCTGAACGACCTGCGCGCCGTGCGCGGCAGCTCATTGTTGTCGGAGGGCACGCTGCTGGTACTGAACCTGCGCTCGGACCAGCAGGCCCAGCCGGTGGCCGGCAGCCCCGACGAGCCGGCCATGACGGTCGAGCAGTGGGCGCGGCGTCTGCGCGCGCGCTATCAGGTGGGCCTCATCGGCTGGATACGCGGCGAACGCGTGCAGCAGAACCTTGAGACCCTCGCCAACGTGGCGCGCAAGCTCGAGCAGATCGCCACGCGACAGCCGGTATTTCAGCTGTGGTGGGTGGTCGGCGCGGTCATCGAGAGCCTGCAGGAAAACGGGCTCGAGGGTGGCCAGTCGATCAAGCGCCTCCTCGGCCTGGGCGACCGCGAGATCCGCCGTCTGTACGAGCAGGGCGAGGCGCGCTACGCGCAGACCCCGGCTGTCGAGCTGCTGAACAACCTTCTTTATTACGTCGGCCGCTCGGAATCCTCCGGCGGGCGCGTGAGCGCGGTGCGCGCCTCGTTCCGCCTGGCGGAGCTGCTGCCGGTGGACGAGAGCATCGAGCAGGAGCGGGAGAACCTGTCCGCGCCCAGCATCAAGCTCATGCAGACCGTGGCGGCGGCGATCCGCGAGGACCTGGCCAAGGTCAAGGACGTACTGGATATCTTCGTGCGCCGCGGCGCCGGCCAGCCGCAGGAACTCGCCTCGCAGGTCGAGATGCTGCGCAAGATCGGCGACACGCTCGGCGTGCTGGGACTCGGCGAACTGCGCGCCAAGGTGCAGGGCGAGACCGAGCGGCTCGGCAAGATCGCCGACGGGACGGTGAAGGCGGACGAGTCGATGCTGGTCGAGATCGCCGCCATCCTGATCGGGGTCGAGGACCGCCTCGATGACGGGCTCGTCGGCCTGATCCTGCCCAAGGACGCGAGCGAGCAGCCGAAGGAGGATGCCGAGTTCCAGCAGGTGCAGTCCGCGGTGCTGCGCGAGTGCATCGTCAATCTCGCGCGCATCAAGGAAGCGGTCACGCAAAGCGTCGGCGGCACGCTCGATGCGGCCGGGATGGACAGCTGGCAGGACCTCATGCGCGGCATGAAGGCGGGCCTGCTACTGCTGGGCAAGCCGCGCGCGGTCGAGGTCATCGACGGCATCACGACGCAGCTGAAGCGCGTGATGCAGCCGGGCGTGCACGTATTGCCGCCGGGCTTCATCGACCGCCTCGCCGACGCCATCGTGAGCGTCGAGTACTACATGGAGACCCTGCAGGCCGGCCGCAGCGATCCCTGGTACATGCTCGACAACGCGCAGACCTGTGTACAGGCCCTCGAGCAACAGGCGACCCCCACGGTACCCACGGTGGCGCCGATGGAACCTGGCGCCTACGCGAAGACCGTGCAGATCAGCACGACGGCGACGCACGCCGTGCCCGCGCGCGCGGACGCGGCCGCCGTGGATGCCGCCGCTCCGACCCTGGCCGCCTCACCCGGGCCACGCATGCCGGCGCTCGCCGAGCACGCCGATCCTGAGCTGGTGAAGCTCTTCATCGAGGAGGCGCACGAGGAGCTGGCGAAGATCCAGCACAACTTCCCGGTGTGGGATGAGAACCCACTGGAGCGCGACTCGCTGGTCACCGTGCGCCGCTCGCTGCATACGCTCAAGGGCAGCGGTCGCATGGTCGGGGCGCGCGACCTGGGCGAGTTCGCCTGGTCGATCGAGAACCTGGTCAATCGCGTGCTCGACAACACGCTGATCCGCTCACCGGCGATCATCGAGACGCTGCGCGCCGCCGTCGCCGCGCTGCCGGAACTCATCACTCAGCTCGAGAACGGCGCGCCCGTGAGCGCGGACATGGCGGGCATCTCCTCGCGCGCGCATGCGCTCGCGGCCGGCCGCCCGACGCCTCCGGCCCGCACCGCGGCGGAGGACATCGCGGCCACCGGCACGCTGCGCGCGCCGGCCCTGCAGGTCAGCGCGATCGCGACGGCCGCCCCAGCCGCGCCGCCGGCCAAGCCGACCGTCACCGATGACACGCTGCGCGACATCTACGCGCGCGAGACCGCGACACATGTTTCCACGGTACGCGCCTACCTCGCGCGCGAGGCGCGGCTGGCCGAGCCGCACCCGCTGCCCGAGGAGGTGTACCGCGCGTGTCATACCCTGTCGGGCAGCTCGAAGATGGCCCAGGCGCGCCACGGCATCCGCCTGGCGGAGCCGCTTGACCACTGGCTGCGCCGCGCCTTCGGCAGCGGCCTGGGGCTGGCGACGCCTGATCTCACGCTCCTGGGCGATTGCATGTCCGCGATGGAGTCGGTCGCGACTCACCTGGACGAATCGACCGGCTACTTCGTCAACCACTGGCAATTGCTGGAGCGCATCGAACGCGCCGACAAGAGCCTCGATCAGCGCATCGCCGCGGCCAAGCAGGCCGACGTGGCGCAGGCTGGGGTCCAGACGCGGACCGGACCTGCGCTCGAGGACGCGTCCGAAGGCGCGGCGGAATCGCGGCCGTCCGAGAGCGAGGTCGTCGACTTCGATCCGGAAGTCGCCGCCATCTTCACTGACGAGGCCACCGAGCTGATCGAGGCCTCCGAACGGGCGCTCTCCGACTGGCGCGCCCAGCCCAATAGCGCGGAGTGCCGCCTCGGGCTGAAGCGCCCGCTGCACACGCTCAAGGGCGGCGCGCGCATGGCGGGGATCACGCCGATGGGCGATCTCAGCCATGAGCTCGAGACGCTCGTCATGCTGGTCGACAACGGCACCGTCATGGCCGACGGCCCGCTGCTCGATGCCATCCAGGCGAGCCTCGATGAGCTGGCGCGTATGCGCGAGCAGGTCGCCAGCGGTCGCCGGGTCGCACCGGCCAGGGGGATTCTCGAGCGCCTGCAAAGGCTCGCCAAGCCTGGCGGCAAGAGTGCCATGGAGGAACCCGCGCCCGTGGTCACCTCCGCGCGGCCGACCGCGCCCGTGGCATCAGCGGCCTCAGCGCCACCCGTCGCGCCGGTCGCCGAGGCGGCGCCACTGTCACTCGATGAATCCGAGCGGCATTCCGAGGCCATGCAGGTCAAGTTCAACGCGGACATGATGTTCGCCGGCGAAGTGGTCGCCGAGGCCGAGGCCGCGGAATCCCTTGGGCAGGCCGAGCCGGACGCACCCGCCGCGCCCGTGGCGGAGGTGCCGGCCCCGGCGGCGATCGCGGCGCCCGAGAGGGTCGTCGCGCCGGCGCCGCCGGTTACGCCGCCGCGCGCGAGCCCCTTCGCCGCCTCCGCCACCACGGCGCTGCCGTTCGCGCGTTCGCGCCTGCCCGGATTGTCGTCCGAGGAGGAGACACCCGTCGCGCTGCCGCTGCTGCCCCCGGGACGCGAGGCCGCCGTCGCCAGCGGTGAGCCGAAGGAGATGGCGCGAGTCGACGCGGACCTCCTGGACATGCTGCTCAATACCTCCGGTGAGGCCAGCATCGCCCGCGCGCGCCTTGAGCAGCAGCTGGGCTCGTTCGACTTCAACCTGGGTGAGTTGTCGCGCACGGTGACGCGCCTCAAGGAACAGCTGCGCAGCCTCGAGATCGAGACCGAGGCGCAGATACTGCACAAGCACGAGGAAGAGGTCCCGCACCGCAGCGACTTCGACCCGCTCGAGCTGGACCGGTATTCCTCGATCCAGCAGTACTCGCGCGCGCTCGCCGAGACCGCCAACGACGTCGCGAGCATCCAGCAGCTGCTGGAGAACCTCGCCAAGGACACGCAGAACCTGCTGCAGCAGCAGGCGCGCACCATCACTGAACTGCAGAATGGCCTCATGCGCACCCGCATGGTGCCGTTCCAGCGCCACGTGCAGCGTCTCGCGCGCATTGTGCGCCAGGCGGCTTCCGATAGCGGTAAGCGCGCCGAACTCACCGTCGAGGGCGCCTCGGGCGAGCTTGACCGCCAAGTGCTCGAGCGCATGCTGCCCCCGTTCGAGCACATGCTGCGCAACGCGGTGGTGCACGGCATCGAGAAGCCCGACGAACGCGCCAAGCGCGGCAAGTCCGACACCGGCCGTATCCTGCTCGAGCTGCATCGCGAGGGCGCCGAGGTCATGGTGCGGCTCACTGATGACGGCGGCGGCATGAATCTGGACGCGATCCGCGACAAGGCGCAGTCCCTCGGGATCATCGGCGCGGGACAGGCCCTCAGCGATGAGGACGCCATGCAGCTGATCCTGGAGCCTGGCTTCTCCACCGCCGGCGCCATCACCCAGCAGGCAGGCCGCGGCGTCGGCATGGATGTCGTCGCCACCGAGATCAAGCGCCTCGGTGGCGCTTTGCACATGGAGACCAAGGTGGGCGAGGGCACGGTGTTCACCATCCGCCTGCCGCTGACCCTGGCCATCAGCCACGCTCTGGTGGTGCGCACGGACGAGGAGTTCTACGCGCTGCCCCTGCCGACAGTGGAGGGCGTGCTGCGCCTGTCCAAGGCGGAGGTGACCGCTCACCTGGGGCGTGATGCGGCCCTGTTCGAGCACGCCGGCCAGAAGTATCGGTTCCAGCACCTGGCGACCTTCGTGGGACTCACCCCCTCGGAACTGCCGGGCCATGACGTCACCATTCCGGTCGTGCTGGTGCGCGCGGGCGAGCACTCCACCGGCCTTGTGGCGGATGAGCTGGTGGGCAGCCGCGAGATCGTCGTGAAATCAGTCGGTCCGCAGATCTCCAGCATCCGCGGCATCTCCGGCGCCACCATCCTGGGCGACGGCCGCATCGTCATCATCCTCGACATCAACGCGCTGGTGCGCGCCGAGTGGCGCGCGCGGGCGCAGGCCGCCGTGGCCCCACGCGAGCGCGGTGACCGCCGCACCTTCGCCTTGGTGGTCGACGACTCGATCACCGTGCGCCGCGTGACGCAGCGCCTGCTCGAGCGCAATGGCATGCGCGTGCTGACCGCGCGTGACGGCGTGGACGCGATCGCGCTGCTGCGGGACAACATCCCCGACGTGATCCTGCTCGACATCGAGATGCCGCGCATGGACGGCTACGAAGTGGCGGCGCACGTGCGTGGTGACCCGCGCCTGAAGGACGTGCCGATCATCATGGTGACCTCGCGCGTCGGCGAGAAGCATCGCGCGCGCGCGATCGAGCTCGGCGTGGACGACTACCTGGGCAAGCCCTACCAGGAGAGCCAGCTGCTCGATGCGATCGAGCCGCTGGTCAACCGCCGGGCCGCGGTGGCACGCTAGGCC
>JANYBG010000250.1 GCA_025360865.1 Pseudomonadota bacterium
CGTGAACATATGGTGCGCCCAGACGATGAACGACAGGAACGCGATCGACGCCGTGGCGTACACCATCGAATCGTAGCCGAACAGCGGTTTGCGGGAAAACGTCGGCAAAATCTCGGAAACGATCCCGAACGCCGGCAGAATGAGGATGTAGACCTCGGGGTGGCCGAAGAACCAGAAAATGTGCTGGAACATCACCGGATCACCGCCGCCGGCGGCATTGAAAAAGCTCGTGTGGAAGAAATGATCGGTCAGCAGCATCGTGACCGCACCCGCCAGCACCGGCATCACCGCGATCAACAGGTAGGCCGTGATCAGCCAGGTCCAGCAGAACAGCGGCATTTTCAACAGCGTCATGCCGGGAGCGCGCATGTTCATGATCGTCACGACGACGTTGATGGCCCCCAGGATCGAGGAGGCGCCCATCATGTGGATCGCGAAGATCAGCATCGGGAAGGAAGCGCCGTTCTGCAGCACCAGCGGCGGGTACATGGTCCAGCCGCCGGCCGGCGCGCCGCCGGGGACGAACAAGGAGGACAGCAGCAGCGTGAAGGCGAAGGGCAGGATCCAGAAGCTGAAATTGTTCAGCCGCGGCAGCGCCATGTCCGGCGCGCCCACCTGCATCGGGATCATCCAGTTGGCGAGCCCGGTCCAGGCCGGCATCACCGCGCCGAAGATCATCAGCAGCGCGTGCATCGTCGTCATCGAGTTGAAGAACTGCGGATCGACGAACTGCATGCCTGGCTGGAAGAGCTCCAGGCGGATGATCATCGCCATCGCCCCGCCGATGAAGAACATCGTGCAGGCGAAGATCAGGTACATCGTGCCGATGTCTTTGTGGTTGGTGGCGTAGACCCAGCGACGCCAGCCGTGGGGCTTGTGGTCGTGATCGTCGTGGGCGTGCGTGGCGTCGTGGGCGTGCGGATCGGCCATGGGCGGATTCTCTTTAAATGAACTCGTGGGTGTCAGGGAGCGCTGGGCGCGGCGGCGGCATCGCCGGGCGTCGGTGTGGGGGCGGACGCCTGATTCTCCTGCGCCGCCGTGGCTTTCAGCCAGGCCGCGTAGCCCTCCTTGGAGCGCACGTCGACGACGATCGGCATGAAGCCGTGGTCGCGACCGCAGAGCTCGGCGCACTGACCGCGGTACAGGCCCGGCTTGTCGACGTCGACCTTGAACCACGCCTCATTGACGAAGCCTGGAATCGCATCCTTCTTCACGCCGAAGGCCGGCACCCACCAAGCGTGGATGACATCGGCGCCGGTGATCAGCAGGCGCACCTTGGTGCCCACGGGAACCACCAGCGGGTAGTCGACGTTGAGCAGGTAGTTGTCCACGGTGTTGGGGTCGATGTTGGAGCCCAGCTGCCGCGCGGCGTTGCTCGCGTGATCGAGGTGCGAGTAGAAGGCGACCCCGTCGTCCAGGTAGTCGTACTGCCAGCCCCACTGGAAGCCGGTCACCTTGATGGTGAGTTCGGTCTTGCTGGTGTCCTCGATGGCCACCAGCGTTCTGGCGGCGGGCACCGCCATCGCGACCAGGATGATCACCGGCACCGCCGTCCAGATTATCTCCACCTTGGTGTTGTGCAGCAGCGTGACGTCCGGGATCGCGCCCTTGGACTTACGGAACTTCACCAGCGAGTAAATCATCACGCCGAAAACCACCACCGCGATGATCACGCAGACCCAGAAGATCAGCATGTGCAGCCCGTAGATGTTGCGGCTCATCTCGGTGACCCCGGGGGTCATGTTGAGCTCCGCCCAGCCGGACTTCGCGTGCGCGGCCAGCGACACGCAGGCGGCCGTGGCGAGCAGGGCGAGTGTGGAAAGTCGTGCGCGAATCATCATTAACGTGCCTTACAGCGTGGCCGGCGGACCACGCGACTTCAAAAAAGTAAGCGAACCTACAGCCGCCCCCGCCGCCAGCCTATGGCCAAGAGGGCGATTCGTTGACATGGCCTATGAGTCGCTGCAACCGCAGCGCCAGTCCACGTCGCTCCTCTTCCGTGAGAAAGCTGCCCAGCTCACATTGTCGTCCGTGCGACTCGATGGTGAGCCGACTCGGATGCAAGCGTGCTGCGGGGCGGCGCAGTTTAACCTGCGCCCAATGCCGCGGGAACACGACCTGCGCGTGGTGACCCCGATGCCGGGTCTCGACGCTCACGTCGGACTCGGTGACGGTGATGCGCTGCAGCTGGAAACGCCGTCGCAGCGAGCCGCGCAGCGCCCATCCCAGGAACGCGAGTTCCGCGCCCGCGAACGGGAGCACGGGCCAGAACCCGCGCCCCGTCAGGTAGAGGGCGATCCCGGCTGGGGCGATGCAGGCCAGCCCGAAGAACACGCGCGCCTGCCGCACGGTCAGTGAGCAGTTGGGCCGGATCTCGATGCGCAGCGGGCTATCCACTATCCGCGTGATGGTAGCGCGAGGGGGCGTTTATTCAAGCCGTATCATGGGCTTAAGGTGCGCCGTGACGAGAAGCGCAGCGCACTCATCCAGTGCAAAAGACACACCGGGACGCGCCAGGTGGGGCACGTGCGCGAGCGGCGGGCCGCCCAGCAGGCGCTCGAGGGTGGCGAGGTTCTCCTGCGGTCGCTCAAGGCCCGGGTCGACCGCATTGGCCACCCAGCCTGCGAACGTCACTCCATGGGCCTCCATGCCAATCCGCGTCAGGTGGGCATGATTAAGGCAACCAAGCTTGAGTCCCACCACCACGAGCGCCGGCACGGTCAGCGCCCAGGCGATGTCCGCCATGGTCTGCCGCTCATTGAGGGGTGCGAACCAGCCACCGGCCCCTTCCACGACCACCCAGTCCGCCCGGGCGGCGAGTGAATCGTAGATATGCCGTATCTTGCTGGTATCTATCTCGATACCGGCCTCCTTTGCGGCGATATGTGGCGAAATCGCCGGCTCGAAGCAGAATGGATTCAATTCCTCGTAAGGGCCCTCATAGCCGGCGCTCTCGGCCAGCGCCAGCGCGTCCGCATTGCGCAGCCCCTGAGGCGTGACCTGGGATCCGGAGGCCACCGGCTTCATCACGGCGACCTGCAGGCCCCGGGCGCGCAGTCCACGCACCAGCGCGCAGGCGACCACGGTCTTGCCCACCCCGGTATCGGTGCCGGTGATGAAGATGCCGCGCGCGCTCACGGCCGCGCCGCCCTGCGGATCGAGTCGACCGCGATTCGCGTTTCCCCGGGGATCGGGCCCGGACGTGTAGCCTCGCCCCAGCTCGCCCCGTAGATCACTTCATAGGTCGCAGGCAGCGTTCCGTCACGGCGGTAGGCCTCGTAGGCATGCTCCATGCGCGCGAGGCGCGCGCGGCCGGTCAGCGCGCGCGGCCGCCCCGCGGTCACGTTGTGCGCACCGATGCTCTTAAGATCCCGCATCAGCGCGCGCGCATCCGGATAGTCGACCTCGATGCGATCGACATCCAGCACCGGCTCGCCCAGACCTGCGCGCATGAGAGCGGAGCCGACGTCGTGCATGTCGATGAAGTGGTTCACATGGTTGTGGCCGTCCGCCTGTCCCCAGGCTGCGCGCAGTTCGCTCAGGGTGGCCGGTCCGAAGGTGCTGAAACCGAAGAAACCGCCGGGCCTGAGCACGCGGCGAACCTCCGCGAACGCCGCATCCAGAGGCTCGCACCACTGCAACATCAGGCTGCTGAAGACGAGGTCCACGCTCGCGCCCGCGATCGGCAAGCGCTGCGCATCGCCGCACACCCGCTCGAATCGCCGCCAGAACATCTGGTGGCGGCGCGCCTCGCGCAGCATGCCGGGGGCGAGGTCGAGGGCGATGACGGTGGCGCGCGGGAAGCGGCGCTTCAGTGCGCGCGTGTCGCGGCCGGTGCCCGCGCCCAGGTCCAACACCACCTGTGGCTTGAGCTCAAACGTGTCCAGGCGCCCGAGCAGTTCGCCGGCCACGCGCGCCTGCAATCCCGCGGCTGACTCGTAGCTGGCGCTGGCGCGGTCGAACGAAGACCGGATGCCGGCGCGATCCAGCTGGAAATCGGCTAGCTCAACCACGCACGAACTCCCGCACCAGGCTCCCGAAACGCTTCGGGTGGGAGAGGAAGGGTACGTGGGCGGCCTGCTTGAATTCCACGTAGCGGCCGCCGACCAGGGCGGCCAGCGCCCGCGAGGCGCCGGGGCTGATGATGCGGTCGTGAGTGCCGCCGATGACCAGCGTCGGCACGCGCACTTGCGTGACCGCGGCGCGCAGGTCACCGTTCTTGAGCCGCTCGAGTCCATTGGCGAGCGCGTCCGGGTGCGCGGCCCCGTGCGTGCGCTGCTTCGCGCGCAGGACCTGCAGAACGCGCGCGGCGGTGCGCGGGGGCATGCCACGCACCTGCAGGTTCATGAATTCATCGATCGTGTTGATGCGGGCGAGTTCCAGGCGCTTTTCCAGCCGCCGCAGCAGCGCCGCCGCGGTGCCGAAAGGCCAGCCGGGCGCGGCCAGGAAGCGTGGCGAGCTATTCACGAGCACCAGCTTCTGTATCGCCCCGGGCATCGCCGCGGCGAGGTCCAGCGCGAAGTGGCCGCCGAGCGACCAGCCCAGCAGTGAGTAGCGCTCGGTGATGGGCGCGAGCGTCTCGTGTACGCGCCAGGTATGCGCCGCGGGGGTGCCGGCCCGCGGGTCCCAGTCGCTCTTGCCATGGCCGGGGAGGTCGAGGCTGATGACGCGGAATTCGTCCGAGAGGGCATTCGTGAGCTGGTCCCACACGCCAAGGTTCGCCGCCCAGCCGTGCAGGAGCACCAGGTCCGGTCCGCGCCCCGCGATCCGCGTGTGCAGCGGCGTCACGGGTGGACCTCGCGGGTTGGCGCACACGCGAGGGCTAGCTGCTCCACAAGCGCATCCACCTGCGCCTCGGTGTGGGTGGCGCAGAGCGTGACACGCAGGCGCGCACCCCCCGGGGGCACCGTGGGGGGACGGATGGCCACGACCAGGAAACCCGCCGCCTCGAGACGCGCCTGCGCGGCGACAGCGGCCGCGGCGCTGCGCAGCGGCACCGGCTGGATGGGGGTCGGCGAATCCGTGAGCGGCACGCCCGCGGCGAGCGCGCCGGCGCGAAAGCGCGCGGTCAGTTCATGCACGCGCGCGCGTCGCCAGCCTTCCGCGCGCGCCAGCGCCAGCGCGGCCCGCGTGGCCGCGGCGACCGGCTGTGGGAGCGCGGTCGTGTAGATATACGAGCGCGCCTTCTGGATGAGGAACTCCACCAGCTGCGAATCACCGGCCACGAAGGCGCCGAAGGAACCGAAGGCCTTGCCCAGGGTACCCACCAGCACCGGGGCGGCCCGCGCGTCCAGGCCGAAATGCTCGAGCGAGCCCCCACCGGTGGCACCGAGGACGCCAAGCCCGTGCGCGTCATCGACGACGAGCCACGCCCCGTGCGCCGCGGCGACCCGCGCGAGCCGCGGCAGCGGCGCGAGATCCCCGTCCATGCTGAACACGCCATCGGTGGCGAGAATCGCCGCCGCTTCCCCGTCGGCCGCGAGCATGCGCTGCGCGGCCTCCGCATCGCCGTGGACATAGCGCTTGACCTGGGCGCCGGACAGACGCGCGCCATCGATCAGCGAGGCGTGGGACAGCCGGTCGAGCAGCGCCCGCTCGCCCCGCCCGGCGAGGCTCGTCATGACCGCGAGGTTCGCCGCGTAGCCGCTGGTGAACAGCAGCGCCTGCTCGCGCCCGGTGAACGCGGCGAGTTCCTCCTCGAGCTTCTCGTGCTCGAAGCCGTGGCCACTGACCAGGTGCGAGGCGGCGCTGCCGGCGCCGGCCACCGCCGCGGAAGCGGCCATCGCCTGCGCGAGCGCCGGATGGCGCGCGAGTCCCAGGTAGTCGTTGCTGCTGAAATCCACGAGCTCGCGTCCCGCGACGCGCAGTCGCGCGCGGTTTCCCGCGGATACGAAGGATTCCACCGTGAGGCGCCGGCGGCGCAGCTGGGCCTGTTCCAGCCGCGCGAGTTCTTCTCCGAGTGAGCGCACGCCGCGCCTGCTGACCGGCGTCTGCAACGAGTTCAGTGCGCCGCGGCCGCCGCGGGTTCACCGCGCGCCGGGGCCGCCGCGATGGCCGGTTGCCCCGCCCGGGGGATCTCCGGGACAAGTCCGAGGCGCGCGAACAGCGTCCGGTCGCGTTCCACGTCCGGGTTGCCGGTCGTCAGCAGCTTCTCGCCGTAGAAGATCGAGTTCGCGCCGGCCATGAAACACAGCGCCTGCAGCTCATCACTCATCTCCTCACGCCCCGCGGACAGGCGCACGTGGGAGGCGGGCATCAGTATCCGTGCCACGGCGACGATGCGCACGAAGTCGAACGGGTCGACCGCCGCGGCATCGGCAAGCGGGGTGCCGGCGACTTTCACGAGCTGGTTGATGGGCACGCTTTCGGGATGCTGGGGCAGGTTCGCGAGGGTGCGCAGCAGCTGCGCGCGGTCACCCGCGGACTCGCCCATGCCGATGATGCCGCCGCAGCACACCTTCAGACCGGCCTCGCGCACCGCCGCGAGCGTTTTCAGACGATCCTCGTAGGTGCGCGTGCTGATGATCGAGCCGTAGAACTCCGCGGACGTGTCGAGGTTGTGGTTGTAGTAGTCCAGGCCCGCGGCCTTGAGTTCCCCGGCCTGGTCCGGTGTGAGCATGCCCAAGGTGGCGCAGCTCTCGAGGCCGAGCGCACGCACCTCCCCGATCATCCGCGCGATCACCTTGAGCTCGCGCGCCTTGGGCGAGCGGTAGGCGGCGCCCATGCAGAAGCGTGTAGCCCCCGCGGCCTTGGCGCGCACGGCGGCCTCGCGCACGGCCTCGACCTGCATCAGCGCCTCGGCCTCGACGCCGGTGTCATAGCGCACGCTCTGCGGGCAGTAGGCGCAGTCCTCCGGACAGGCTCCCGTCTTGATCGACAAGAGCGTGCTCATCTGCACGGTGTTGGGATCGTGATGTGTCCGGTGCGCCCGCTGTGCCGCGAGCAGCAGGTCGATGAAGGGCAGCGCGAGCAACGCCTGCACCTCACCCTGGGACCAGTCATGTCGCGTGGGGGTGGGGATCGTTGGGGTCATCGGACACCTTCCAGGGGCGTGGGCTGTGGCGCGACCATGCCCGAGCTCGCCAAGTCATGTCAACGTAATGGCTTCCCGAAAGTCGACAATGCCCGGGGCCAGCGCCGGCTCAGGCGCCATAGACGTGTTGCAGCAGGATCCCGACGAAGATCACCAGGCCGACGTACTGGTTGTTGAGGAACGCGCGCAGGCAGCCAGCCGGCTCGCGCTTCCTGATCAGCCACTGGTGCCACAGGCATAGGACGCCCGCCCCCGTGACACCGGCGTAGTACCAGGTACCGTACTCCATGTTGCGGCCCACCAGGACGAGGGCGTACAGCATCATCGCCTGCATGACACCGATCAGGAACTTGTCCATGTCGGCGAAAAGGATGGCGCTGGATTTGATCCCGATCTTCAGATCGTCCTCACGGTCCACCATGGCGTAGATGGTGTCGTAGACCGCGGCCCAGATGACCGCGGCGATGTAGAGCACCCAGGCCACGCGCGGCAGCACGCCCCTCTGCGCGGCGAAACCCATCAGCACGCTCCAGCCGCCGAAGGAGATCCCCAGGTACAGTTGCGGCATCGGGAAGAAGCGCTTCAGGAACGGGTAGGACACCGTGAGCGCGGCGCCGACGCAGGCGAGCTTGATGGTCAGTGGATCAAGACGCGTCACCAGGAACAGCGCGATGAGGAGCAGCGCCACGAACAGTACCAGCGCCTCGAGCGGGGAGACGCGACGCGCGGCCAGCGGTCGGTCGCGCGTGCGGCGGATGTGCGGGTCTATGTCGCGGTCCGCGTAGTCGTTGATGACGCAGCCTGCGGCGCGCATCACGAACACCCCCAGCACGAACACGATCAACACTTGCGGGTGGGGCCGGCCGGCGCCGGCGATCCACAGCGCCCACAGCGCGGGCCAGAGCAGGAGCCATGTGCCGACCGGGCGGTCCAGGCGCATCAGGCGCGTGTACTCGGTGACGCGCCGCACGAGACGGTGCGACAGCGGCGCATCACTCGAGCGCGGCCCTGCGGGGATATCGGGGGTTATTGCGGCCATTTCATGCCAGGGCAAGCCAAGGCGCGGAACGGTATCACAAGTGGCCGCCAGCCTAGGCAGGCGCGCGCGCGCGCTGAGGCCGCGCGCCGTGCACGGCATACCAGGCGATGTAGGCGTAGCACAGGACCGGCACGATGAACGCCGGCTGCACGCCCACGAGGTCGGCGAGTCTGCCCATGAGCAGGGGGATCACCGCCCCGCCGAAGATCGCCATCACGAGCAGGCTTGAGGCCTTGCTGGTCTCGGATCCCAGCCCCTCGATTCCGAAGGTGAACAGCGTCGGGAACATGACCGAGTTGAAGAGGCCGATCGCCACCACGCTCCACATCGCCACGGACCCCAAGCTCGACATCGTTGTGACCAGCAGGCCGATCGCGATCAGCGCAACAGGCACAGGAGCGTGTGCGGCGACACGCGGCGCATGAGCGCCGAGCCCAGGAACCGTCCGACCATCGCGCCACCCCAGTAATAGGAGACGTACTTCGTCGCCGTCACCGCATCGAGCCCCCCGATACGCGGATCCTCGAGGTAGTTGATGAGGAAACTCGAGATGCCGACCTCGGCCCCGACGTAGAGGAAGATCGCGACGACGCCCAGCCGAACGTGGGGGTGACGCAGTACCTGGGTGAGGGTGTGCGCCGCGGCGTCGTTGCGCGCCTCCGTCAGCGGCGGCAGCCGCAGCAGATAGACCAGGCCCGCCAGCGCCAGCAGCCCCGCGGCGACGCCGAGATAGGGTCCCTGCACCGAACCGGCCTGCGCGATGCGATAGGCCTGCGCCTGCGGCGGGGCCAGCTGCGCGATCTGCGCAGCCCCCAGCACACCGACCGAAAGGATCAACGGCCCGATCAGGGCGGGAGCGAGCGTCGTCCCGAGCGAGTTGAGCGCCTGCGCCAGGGTCAGGCGGCTGGAAGCGAAGCGCGGATCCCCGATGAGGCTGATGTAGGGATTGGCGGCGACCTGCAGCAGCGTGATGCCGGTGGCGAGCACGCACAGGGCGAGCAGGAACAGGGGATACGAGGGCACCTTCGCCGCGGGGTAGAACGCCAGCGCGCCGACACCTGCCACCAGCAGGCCGATGACGATGCTCGCCTTGTAGCCGAAGCGGGCGACCACTCGCCCCGCGGGCAGGGACATGACGAAGTAGGTGCTGAAGAATGCGAACTGGACCAGCATGGAGCGCGCGAAACCCATCTCGAACACCGCCTTCAGGTGCGGGATGAGCACATCGTTGAGGCTGGTGAGGGCGCCCCAGGTGAAGAAGATTGTGCTCAGCACCGCGACGGCGGTCGTTGAGGAAAGGTCGCGGTTGCTCATGGTCGGGAAGCTCCGGCGGCGGCCGCGGCATGACTGCCCGCCGCCAGTGTTGCGGCACAATAGCCCATCTGGCCGTCGACCAGAACCGATGGAGCAGGCGATGAATCTGAGGCGCGCGCGAACCCTGGGGATATTACTCATGTTGGCGCCCGGGGCGCCGGCGCACGCCGCCAGCGGCGACGCGCCCTACGCGGACGTGGACCCATTCATCGGCACCGCGGGGGAGGGCCACACCTTTCCCGGCGCGGTCGTGCCATTCGGCATGGTCCAGCTCTCGCCCGACACACAGATACGGCCGCGCGCCGAGGCCTATGGCTGGGCGGCCGGCTATCGCCACGACGATCACTCCATCGTTGGCTTCTCGCATACCCACTTCTCCGGCACCGGCCATTCGGATCTGGGCGACGTGCTCGTGATGCCGATCGCAGGGGAGGTCAGGTACGAGCGCGGCGACGTCGCGACCCCGGGCAGCGGCTACAGTTCCCGCTTCACGCACCAGGGCGAGATCGCGCAGCCCGGTTACTACGCGGTGACGCTCACTGACTATCGGATACGCGCCGAGCTCACGGCGACCGCGCGCGTCGGCGTGCATCGCTACACCTTCCCGCCCGCCGAGCCGGCGCACGTGCTCATCGATCTGCGCACCAGCATGTACGACTACCCGGGCAAGGTACTGTGGTCGCGGCTGCGCCTGCGCGGCGACAGCACGATCACCGGCTTCCGCGAGACCCGCGGCTGGGCTCCGGGAAGGCAGCTGTACTTCGCGATGCGCTTCTCGCGACCGGTCAGCGGCCACGAGTTCAGGAACACGGAAACCGATGTGCCCTATAAGGGATTCCCGCCGCCCGGCGCCGCTGCCGCGCGCCAGCGCGCGCAGCTCGAGGGCCGGCAGCTGGTCGGCTCGCTGGATTTCGCGGAAGTACCCGGTGGGCAGCTGCTTGTGAAAGTAGCGATCTCCTCGGTGAGCGAGGAAAACGCGATCGCGAATCTTGAGGCCGAGATGCCGGGCTGGGACTTCGAGGGCACGCGCGCCGCGGCGCGCGCGCTGTGGGAGCAGGCGCTGGGGGTGATCAGGGTGCAGGGTGATTCGCTCCAGCGGCGCGGCTTCTACACCGCGCTCTACCACGCTTTCATGGCGCCGAGCCTCTTCATGGACAGCGACGGGCGCTTCCGTGGGCCCGACAACGCGGTGCATGAGGCACGTGGATACACCAACTACTCGACCTTCTCACTCTGGGACACCTACCGGGCGCTGCACCCGCTGCTGACGATCGTGCAGCCGCCGCGGCGCACTGACGACATCGTGCGCTCGCTGGTGGCCGCGCAGGGCGCCAGCCCCTACGGCATGCTGCCGGTCTGGGCGTTCCAGGGGCAGGAGACCTGGACCATGATCGGCTACCACGCGGTCGCGGTGATCGCGGACGCCTATCTGAAGGGCATCCGCGACTACGACGCCGACGACGCGCTGCGCGCGATGGTGGCCACCGCGAGCTATGGACCCTACGCAGGTCTTGAGCAGTACATGCGCCTAGGGTACGTGCCTATAGACATGGAGGGAGAGGCCGCCTCCAAGACCCTGGAGTACGCCTTCGATGACTGGACCATCGCGCGCATGGCGCACGCCATGGGCCATGAGGCGGTGGCCACACGGTTCCTGCAACGCGCCGCGAACTGGCGCCACGCTTACGACCCTGACACCGGCTTCATGCGCGCGCGCACCAGCGCCGGCGCTTTTCGGACACCCTTCGATCCGAGCGTTAGCGGCTACGGATCCGACTACACCGAGGGCAATGCCTGGCAGTACTCCTGGTACGTGCCGCAGGATGTCGCGGGGCTCGTCGGCGCGCATGGCGGCGCGGACGCGCTGCTGGCGCTGCTCGACCAGGTGTTCGACGCGAAGATCGACCCCAAGCTGTTCGCGCACATGGAGGACATCACTGGCCTCATCGGTTGGTACGCGCACGGCAACGAACCCAGTCACCACGTCGCCTACCTGTACGCCGCCGCGGGACAGCCATGGCGCACCCAGGCGCGGCTCGCCGCGATCATGAAGACCCAGTACGCGCCCCGCCCCGACGGGCTGTCAGGCAACGATGATCTGGGTCAGATGTCCGCGTGGTATCTGTTCACCGCGCTCGGGTTCTACCCGGTGACGCCCGCGAGCAACGAGTACATCATCGGCCGCCCCTTCGTTCCGCGGGCGACGCTTAACCTGCCGAACGGGAATCACTTCGTGATCGCCGCGAGCGTCCTGGATGAGGCGCATCCCTATGTCCAATCGGTGACCTTGAACGGCAGGCCGCTGCGGCGCGTGTTCCTGCGGCACGAGGAAATCATGGCCGGCGGCGAACTGCGCTTCACGATGGGGGCGCGCGCCAGTACCAGCTGGCCGGGGCGGGACGCCGAGCGGCCGTACTCGATGTCGCAGGCGCCTTGAGGCGGCCCCGCTACTTGATCGTCACCTCGTCGAACCGCGGCAGGATACAAGCGCGGCGGCGAGTGGTCATGTGCAGCCTGGGTGATCGTTCCGTCCGGGGCGTGGGAGTCACGCCAGAGGATCGCGTATGACGATCATCAGCCGACCCGGCCGTAGCGCTCGTCGTCGCCGATCCAGCGCGCCGCGAGCGCCGCGATGTTGAGCGGGTAGGAGGCCAGCAGGACCTCGGCGGCTTCCTGCACCTGCGGCAGGAGGTCCGCGTCCCGCATTAGGTCCGCGACGCGCAGCTGCGCAAGGCCCGTCTGCCGCGTGCCCAGCAGCTCTCCCGGTCCGCGCAACGCCAGGTCGCGCCGGGCGATCTCGAAGCCGTCGGTCGTGTCGCGGATCACCTTGAGGCGTTCGCGCGCCAGCGGTGACAGCGGCGCGCGATATAGCAGAACGCAGGTGCTCGCCTCGGTGCCCCGGCCGACACGCCCGCGCAGCTGGTGCAGCTGCGCCAGTCCCATGCGCTCGGCGTTCTCGACGACCATTAGGGTCGCGTTGGGGACATCGACGCCAACCTCGATTACGGTGGTGGCCACCAGCAGCTGGATCTTGCCTGCCTTGAAGGCGAGCATCGCCGCATCCTTGGCGGCGCTGGGCATGCGTCCGTGCACCAGGCCCACGCGCACGCCCGGGAGCGCGGCGCTTAAGGTCGCCGCGGTTTCTTCCGCCGCCTGCGCGCGCAGTTCATCCGATTCATCAATCAGCGGACACACCCAGTAGGCCTGGCGACCGGCCCGGCAGGCCTCCACGATGCGCAGCACAACTTCCGCGCGCCGTTGTTCGGGGATCACGACCGTGAGAATCGGCGTGCGCCCTGGCGGCAGCTCGTCGATCACCGAGATGTCGAGGTCCGCGTACGCGGTCATGGCGAGGGTACGCGGGATGGGGGTCGCCGTCATGATCAGCTGGTGCGGCAGGCGACCCTCCTTCTGGCCCTTCTCCTGCAGCCGCATGCGTTGCTGCACGCCGAAGCGGTGCTGCTCGTCGACGATGACCAGCGCCAGGCGCTTGAAGTCGATGCCCTCCTGGAACAGCGCGTGCGTCCCGACGGCGATGCGTACCTCGCCCGAGGCGATCGCCGCGAGCGCGCTGCGGCGCGCGCGCGGGGGCTGCGAGCCGGAGACCAGCGCCACCGTCTCGCCCAGCGGGTGGAACCAGTCACGCAGGTTGCGCCAATGTTGTTCCGCCAGGAGCTCGGTCGGGGCCATGAGCGTGGCTTGGAAGCCGCTGCCCGCGGCGCGCGCGGCCGCGGCCGCGGCGACCACGGTCTTGCCGCAGCCGACATCGCCCTGCACCAGGCGCGCCATCGGCACGCCCGTGACGAGGTCGCGCTCGGCATCGTCGAGCGCGCGCCGTTGCGCGCCGGTGAGCGCGAACGGCAATCCCGCGAGGAAGCGGCGCGTGAGTCCGGCCTCGTCCGTGAGCGCCCAGGCCGGGTCGGTCTTCAGCGCGCGCTTGCGCACCTTGAGCGACAGGTGATGCGCCAGCAGTTCCTCGAAGGCCAGTCGTCGCTGCGCGGGATGTCGCCCGGCGGCGAGCTCCTCGTGCCTGGCCTCGCGCGGGGGATGGTGCAGGTAGCTCACCGCCTCCCCGAGCGAGGGCAGGCCTTCTGGAAGGCCTGCCTCCGGCGGGATCCAGTCCCTCACGGTGGCGCGGTCCATCTCCCGCAGCGCCTCTCCCACCAGTGCCCGCAGGCGTCCCTGCGGCACCCCGCCGGTCAGGGGGTAGATCGGTGTGAGGTTCTCCTCCAGCGGGACCGCTTCATGACCCAGGCGGCGATATTCCGGATGAACCATCTCAAGGCCCAGCGGTCCCCGGCGCGCCTCGCCGAAGCAGCGCAGCCGCGTGCCGCGCGCGAGGTTCGCCTGCTGGGCGCCCGAGAAATAGAAGAACCGCAGGGTGAGCATTCCGGAGCCGTCGGAGATGCGGCACAGCAGCTGCCGGCGCCCGCGATAGGCGACTTCCGTGAGCAGCACCTCGCCCTCGACCGCGGCGCGCTTGCCGGGACCGAGTTGCCCGATGGCGGTCACCTGCGTGCGGTCCTCATAGCGCAGTGGCAGCACGAACAGCAGGTCCGCGACACGCGTGACGCCGAGCTTGCCGAGTCGCTCGGCGAGGGCGGCGCCCACCCCGCGTAGCGTCGTCACCGGACGTTCGGCGCGGTCCGCGGGGGACTCCCCGGCGCCCGCAGCGGCTTTCACCCCAGGTGCAGGATGCACTCGATCTCCACCTGCGCGCCGCGCGGGAGCTGGGAGACCCCGACCGCGGCGCGCGCCGGGTAGGGCTTGACGCAGTACTGCGCCATGACCTCGTTGACCTTGGCGAAGTTGGCGAGATCGGTCAGGTACACGTTGACCTTCACCGCCTGCGCGAGCGAGCCGCCGGCGGCCTCGGCCACGGCCTTGAGGTTCTCGAACACGCGGCGGATCTGCGCTTCGATGTCGCCCTCGACCATCTGCATGGTGGCCGGAACCAGCGGCACCTGGCCTGACATGTAGACGGTGTCGCCGACGCGCACGGCCTGCGAATAGGTGCCGATGGCCTGTGGGGCGTTATCGGTATGGATGATCTGGCGGCTCATCGGCTGCTCCTTAAGGCGTGTGCTTCTCTTAACCGCGCGGATCCGGGTCCGGATCGCCGTCCTGGTCGATGTCACGTTCACCGCGCGCGTGGGCCGCGATAGTACGCGTAACGCGGTTGACGTCGGGCATGCGGCGGATCACCCGCACCAGCCGGGCGAGATGGCGCCGGTCACGCACGCGCAGCTCGAAGGTGAGGACTGCGGTGTCACTGTCCTGCTCGTCGATCGATACGTGGTCGATGTTGGTCTCGGTGCTTGCGATCGCGGCCGCCACCGCGGCCAGCACGCCCGTGCGGTTGATGACGTAGACGCGCAGCTCCGAGCTGAACAGCCGGTCCGGGGAGGCCTGCCAGCTCACCGGCAGCCAATTCTCCGGATGCTTGCGGTAGTCCTCAACGTTCACGCAGTTCTCGCGGTGAATCACCACCCCACGACCGGAAGAGAGGAACGCGAAGATCGGGTCGTAGGGAATCGGGAAGCAGCAGCGCGCGTACTGCACCAGCAGGCCCTCGGTGCCGGCGATGGCCAGCGGGGCGAGCACGCTCGTGCCGCTGGCGTGCGTGGCCGTGGGCAGCAGGCGCCGCGCGACCAGCGGCGCCAGGCGCTCCCCCAGCCCGATCTTCTCGTGCAACTCGTCGAGGTCCTTCATGCCCAGTTCCCCGAGCGCCGCGCGCCGCACCGGCTCGCTGACATCCTCGAAGGTCAGGTTGAATTCTCCGAGCGCCTGCGCGAGCAGCTTCGCCCCCAGGGCGATCGCCTCGGAGCGGCGCAGGCTCTTGAGGTAGTGGCGGATGGCGCTGCGCGCCTTGGCGGTGACGACGAAGTTGACCCAGGAGGGATTCGGCGTCGCGCCCCTGGCGCTGATGATCTCCACCGTCTGCCCGTTGCGCAGCACCGTGCGCAGCGGGGTGAGGCGCCGGTCGACCTTGGCCGCCACACAGCGGTTGCCGATGTCGGTGTGCACCGCGTAGGCGAAGTCCACCACGGTGGCGCCGCTGGGCAGGCGCAGGATGGATCCCTTGGGCGTGAATACGTAGACCTTGTCGGGGAACAGGTCGACCTTGACGCTCTCGAGGAACTCCTCCGACGAACCGGACTCCTGCAGCGACACAAGATTCGACAGCCACTCGCGCGTGCGGTCCTGCTGGCCCCCGTCCGCATCCCCGCCAGCCTTGTACTTCCAGTGCGCGGCGATGCCGGCCTCGGCCACCCGGTGCATGTCGGTGGTGCGGATCTGCGCCTCGATGGGCACACCGTTGGGGCCGAACAGCGTGGTGTGCAGCGACTGGTAGCCGTTCACCCGGGGAATCGCGATGTAGTCCTTGAAGCGGCCGGGCATGGGCTTGAACACGGAGTGCACCGCGCCCAGGGCGCGATAGCAGGTGTCGGTGCTGTCGACGACGATGCGGATGCCGTAGACGTCAACGATCTCGTTCAGCGGCGCGCGCTTGCGGCGCATCTTCTGGTAGATGCTGTACAGGTGCTTCTCGCGGGTGACGACCCGCGCGTCGATCTGATGCTTGATGAGCACGTTGTTCAGCTGCTGCTCGATCTTCTTGAGGAATTCCTTCTGGTTGCCCCGGGCGCGGCGCTGCGCGCGATCGAGCACCCGGTACCGCGCCGGGTAGAGCGCCTTGAAGCCGAGGTCCTCAAGCTCGATCTTCATGTTGTAGAGGCCGAGGCGCTCGGCGATCGGGGCGTAGATATCGAGCGTCTCGCGCGCGATGGCCCGGCGTCGGGCCGGCGCCATCGCCTCGATCGTGCGCATGTTGTGGGTGCGGTCGGCGAGTTTGACCAGAATGACGCGCAGGTCCTTGACCATCGCGAGCAGCATCTTGCGGAAGGACTCCGCCTGGGCTTCCTCGCGATTCTTGAACTTGATCTGGTCGAGCTTGGTCACGCCATCGACGAGTTCCGCGACGTCGGCCCCGAAGCGCGCGGCCAGCTGGTCCTTGGGCGTGCGGGTGTCCTCGATGACGTCGTGCAGGATCGCCGCGATGATCGTGTCGGCGTCGAGGTGCAGGTCCGCGAGGATCGCGGCGGCCGCGACCGGGTGGGCGATGAAAGGTTCCCCGGAGCGGCGCTTCTGACCGAGGTGCGCGGAGGCGCCAAATTCGGCCGCCTCGCGCACCCGCTCGACCTGCTCGGTCGGGAGGTAGCTTTCTACGGAGGCGAGCAGCTCTTTCAGCCCCGGGGTGCGTCTTCCGCCGGGCAGCAATCCCAGAAGCGAAGACGCGTAGTCCATAGGGCTAGGGGTAGGTCGTCAGTCTCCGAGGCCGAACTGGGGTGCCCGGAAGCTGGACTGGTTGTCCGCCTCCGGGATCACCGGCTCCGGCGGGGCGGGCTCGGGCTCACTGAGCATCTCCGCGGTCACGTTGCCCGCGGCGATCTCGCGCAGCGCGAGCACGGTGGGCTTGTCGTTCTCCAGCGGCAGCGTGGGTTCCGCGCCATTGGCCAGGCGACGCGCGCGCTGGGAGGCGAGCAGTACCAGCTGGAAGAGGTTCTCGACGTTGCTAAGGCAGTCTTCGACGGTGATTCGGGCCATGGGGTCGCTACAGGTTGCGAGGCACCGCGAAGGGTGCGCACGGCCTTGCACTATAAGCGAAAAGCAGCCCTCCCGGCCACCCTCGCCGCTCGTGAAACGGGGCCGAAGGCGGAGAAATGCCCGTCGGGGCCCGTCAGGTGGCGGCCGGCACCTCGCGCATCTGGCCCGCGAGGCTGAAAATGAACGCGTTCAGGGTGATCGAGAGGGCGCCCCGGCCACGAGGGAACTCCGCCCTTCGGGCGGCTTCATGCTCACGCCCACCACCGCCAGGAGGCCGAACGCGAAGGCCAGCGCGAGGCTCACTGCGAGTGTGGCTGTCAGGGGTCTTCACGCGGCACGCAGCGGGCGCCTACACGGATGTCAGGAGTTCGCCTAGCAGCGGGGCGAGCCGGGCGCGCTTACTCGAAAGATCGGCGCAGTCCCCAGCGATGATGCGGCGCAGGTCGGTCACCGCCTGCGCGAAATCATCGTTCACCACCACGAAGTCGAACTCGGCGTAGTGCGACATGTCGGCCGCGGCCTCGCGCAGGCGCCGCTCGATCACCTGCGTCGAATCGGTCGCCCGCGTGGCCAGGCGCTCGGCCAGCGCCGCTCGGGAGGGCGGCAGGACGAAGATGCTCACGCACTGAGGCAGCGCCTGGCGGACCTGGCGCGCCCCCTGCCAGTCGATCTCCAGCACCACGTCCTGTCCGGCATCGAGGCGCTGCTCGACAAAGGCGCGGGAGGTGCCGTAGAGGTTGTCGAACACCTGAGCGTGCTCGAGGAACTCGCCGCGTGCGATCAGTTCACGGAAGTTCGCCACGGAGTCGAAGTGGTACTCGCGCCCGTCGACCTCTTTCGGGCGCCGGCTCCGCGTGGTGTGCGACACCGACAGGTGCAGGCCGGGTTCCTGCTCGAGCAGGGCCTTCACGAGGGAGGTCTTGCCGGCACCCGAGGGAGCGGCGATGACGAACAGCCGGCCGCGTTTCATGGGGCGGGAATATAGCCCGGCGCCGTAAGCATCGCGATCAATGCGCGCAACGCCTTACCGCGATGGCTGGCGAGGTTCTTCTCGGCCGGGGACAGTTCCGCGGCGGTGCGCGCCCCGCCAGCGGGCACGAACACCGGGTCGTAACCGAAGCCGCCAGTGCCGCGTGAGTCCCGGGCGATGGCACCCTCCCAGCTGCCATGGGCGATCAGTGGCGCGGGGTCATCCCAGCTGCGCACGAAGACGATCACGCACTGGTAGTGGGCGCCGCGCCGGCCCTCGGGCACCGCGGTGAGCTCGCGCACCAGCAGCGCCAGATTCTGGGCAGCGCTCGCATTCTCCCCGGCGTAACGCGCCGACCGCACGCCGGGCCGCCCGCCCAGGGCGTCCACCTCAAGGCCTGAGTCATCCGCCAGTGCCGGCAGCGCCGCCATTCGCGCCGCGTGCCGGGCCTTCAGGAGCGCGTTGTCGAGGAATGAGGCGCCGGTCTCCTCGGCGGCGCGGATCCCGCGCGAGTCCTGCGTGAGCAGTTCCAGTCGCAGCGGGGCGAGAAGCGCGGACAGCTCGCGCAGCTTGCCCGCGTTGCCGCTCGCCAGCACGACCGGTCTCACGGCTGCGTGAGCGCCTGCGCCTGCAGGGCGAACAGCGAGGAAATGCCCTCCGCCGCGAGGTTGAGGAGCGCGTCGAGCTCGTGGCGCCGGAAGGCGTGGCCTTCGGCGGTACCCTGCACCTCGATGAAGCCCCCGCCGTTGTTCATGACCACGTTCATGTCGGTCTCGGCCTGCGAGTCTTCAGCGTAGTCGAGGTCCAGCACCGGCACGCCATCGCAGATGCCGACCGAGATCGCCGCCACCTGGCCATGCAGCGGGCTCGCGCTGATCTGGCGACGCTTGCGCAGGTGCTCGCAGGCGAGCGCCAGCGCGACGTAACCGCCGGTGATGGAAGCGGTGCGCGTGCCGCCGTCGGCCTGCAGCACATCGCAGTCGAGTGTGATGGTGCGCTCCCCGAGCGCCTTCAGGTCCGCGATCGCGCGCAGTGAGCGCCCTATCAGCCGCTGGATCTCCTGGGTGCGCCCGGTCTGCTTGCCGCGGGCGGCCTCGCGCGGTGAGCGCGTGTGCGTGGCGCGCGGCAGCATGCCGTACTCGGCGGTGATCCAGCCCTGGCCCTTGCCGCGCAGGAAGGGCGGCACGGATTCCTCCACGCTCGCGGTGCACAGCACCTGGGTGTCGCCGAACTCCACCAGTACCGATCCTTCGGCGTGCTTGGTGTGGCGCGAAGTGAACTTCACTTGTCGCAGTTCGTCGGCGCCGCGTCCTGAGGGTCTCGCCATGTTGGTGCCTAGTCGCCCAGCCAGCGCAAGGCCACGGCCGAGGTGTTGTCGCCGCCGGCGCCGGCGCGCTTCACCGCGCGCTCGCCCAGCATGAGCAGTTTTTCGCGCAGCGCGCCGGGCGTGCCGATCTCGGTGACGATCTCCTCGTCCTTGAGCGAGCCCCACAGCCCGTCGGTACACACCAGCAGCACATCATTGGGCTCGAGCGGCCGCCGCCGCGTGACGGTCATCTCCGGCAGGATTGGGTCCCCGCCAAGGCAGCATTCCACGAAGTTGCGCATCGGGTGAGTGTGCGCCTGCTCGGCGTTGATCACGCCCTCGCGCAGCAGCAGCTCGACATGGCTGTGGTCGCGGCTGCGCGAGACCATTGCTCCACGGCGCGCGTGGTAGAGGCGGCTGTCACCGACGTGCGCCCACCAGCTGGCGTGCTGCTGCACCAGGCACACCGCACAGGTGGCGCGAGGGCGCTGCTCGATAGGCAGGTTGAGGCCGAGCTTGACCACCTCATCGTGGGCGCGACCGAGTGTCATGTGCAGGAACCCCAGCGGATCGAACAGCGGCTGCGGGGTGTGCCAGAACGCCTCCACTATAGCCTGCTGGGTGGTCTCCGCTGCGCGCGCGCCGTGGGCATGGCCGCCCATTCCGTCTACCACCACGATCAGGGCGCAGTGCTCGGCGACCGCCGCGCTCACGCGGTCCTGGTTCTCCTCGCGCCCGCCCATCAGGCTGATTTCGGTCGTCTCTACGCGCAAGAAGGGTCCCATGCATCTGGTAGACTTGGGGCTGCTTTATATCACCTGCGCGGCGGGTGAGCGTAGATGCGTGACCTTTGTGGAAGGGTCGCGTTTCGCGCGGGCCGCACCGCCGCGTTACCTGATCGAACGGATGCTTTCAGCATGATCGCGAGCATGACCGGCTTCGCGCGCCGCGAGACCACCGGAGCCTGGGGCACGCTGGTATGCGAGCTGCGCAGCGTCAACCACCGCTTCCTCGAGGCAGGCTTTCGGCTGCCGGACGAATTGCGCGCCGCGGAGGGTGAGCTGCGTGCGCGCCTGTCGAAACAGCTGCGGCGCGGCAAGGTCGACTGCACGGTCAGCTACCGCCGCGCTCAAGGCACAGGAAATACACTCGAGCTCGACCCGGCGGCGCTCGAGCGCGTGTTGGCGGGGGTGAGGATCGTCGCGCGCTCGCTGCCCGCGAGTGAGGCGGTGAGCGCGCTGGACGTGCTGCGCTGGCCCGGCGTCCTGCGCGAGGAGAGCGCCAGCGGCGAGGAATTGCTGGTAGCCGCCTACGCGGTGTTCGGCGCGACCCTGGATGAACTCATCGTGACCAGGGCCCGCGAGGGCGCGCGCCTGCGTGAGGTTCTCGAGCAGCGCTGCGGCGGCCTCGAGGCGCTGGTCGCGGCCGTGCGCGTGCGCCTGCCTGAGGTCCAGGCGCGCGTGTGGGCGAGGCTCAATGAGCGGGTGGCGGAACTCGCCGCCAACGTTGATCCGGAGCGCATGGAGCAGGAGCTCGCGGTCATCCTGCAGCGACTGGACGTTGATGAGGAACTCGAGCGCCTCACCGGTCATATCGAGGAGGTGCGCCGCGTCATCAGCGGCGGCGAGCCGGCCGGGCGACGCCTGGACTTCCTCATGCAGGAACTCAACAGGGAAGCCAACACGCTGTCCTCCAAGTCGCAGGACCTGGAGACCACGCGTTCGGCGGTGGACATGAAGGTCCTGATCGAGCAGATGCGCGAGCAAGTTCAAAACGCGGAGTAATCGCCGCAGGGGGCGAGGAACACGGCGAAGGCGCAGCCGATCGCGACCGGGTTTCCGGACTGCGGTGATTCAGGTCAGCGCGAACACCAGCCACCCGCTCTACCCCGCGCCCAGCGCACGCGGCGCTCGCCATAGTGGCGAATCGTCTCGCTCACGCGCGCTCCCCGGCCGCGGTCGATTTCCTGCGTAGCACCGCGTGCATGGCGCGCTCACCCGGCACGCACGTGCCGGGCTCGTAGCCCAGCGCGGGCAGGTCGAGGCCGGCGAACAGGTTCTCTCCCGACCCGAGCACTGCCGCGGAGATCGCCAGGTGCATCTCATCGACGAGCCCGGCCCGCAGGTACTCGCGGATCGTCGCCACGCCGCCGCCCAGCCGCACGTCCTGGCCGCCTGCGGCGTCAGCGGCCCCGCCCAGCGCCGCGTGGATGCCTTCCGTGGCGAAGTGGAATGTGGTCCCCCCCGGCCATCTCGAGCGGTGGGCGCGGGTGGTGGGTCAGCACGAACACCTGGCACCGATACGGCGGCTCATCACCCCACCAGCCAGGCCAGTCTCCATCCCTCCACGCGCCGCGAAGTCATCATCGATCCCGGTGGCGCCGCCGGACTGCCCGAATGTCCTCTGGAATGTGCGCGTGGCGAAGACCCAGTCGTGCAGCGCCGTGCCGCCGGCGCCCAGCGGATTCTGCAGGTCCTGGCGCGGCCCGGCGCCGAAGCCATCGAGCGATATACCGAACGCGTGCACGCGCAGTCTGGTCATGGGTGGCACCTCGGCCCTGCCGCGGGCCGGAAGGAAGAATAAGGCCTTCGGCGTCCGCGAGCGAAGCGCATGCTTCGATGCGCGGGCCACACCGGCCAGCGGATTTTGGCAAGAGGACGATCGATTGGCTGACTGGACACATCGCTACGCGCACATCAACGGGCTGCGCGTGCACTACGTCGAACAGGGCACCGGCCCGCTGGTGATTCTGTGCCACGGCTTCCCGCACCTGTGGTTCTCCTGGCGGCACCAGATACCGGCGATCGCCGCGGCCGGCTTCCGCGTCGTCGCCCCCGACATGCGCGGCATGGGCCAGACGGATGCCCCGAGCGAGATCGAAGCCTACGACGTCGACCACACGGTCGCCGATCTCACCGGGCTGCTGGATCACCTCGGCGAGCAGTCGGCCGTCTTCATCGGCCTGGATTTCGGAGTGTTCGCGATATACGACCTCGCCTTCCGCGCGCCCGCGCGGGTGCGGGCGATCATCGGGCTCGAGAATCCGGCGACTCCCCACAACCCGCAGCTGCCGCCGCTGGTGGAGGCGGCGCAGTGGGCGCGCAATCACTTCGTCCACATCCACTACTTCGCGCCGCACGGACCGGCGGACGAGGCGCTCAACGCGCACCCGCGCGAGTTCCTGACCCGCGTGTTCTACGCGCTCAGCGGCGACTATCACTACCTGGACGTGTGGAAACACCCGCCGGGCACGACTTACCTGGACGCGCTGCCGAAGCCGCCCCCGCTGCCGTGGGCCTGGCTCGGCGAACTCGAGATGGAGTTCTTCGTTTCCGAGTACGCGCGCACCGGGTTCACCGGCGGTCTTAACTGGTATCGCGCCATGGACCTGCGCTGGGCGCAGCGCCGCGGCTTCGAGGGGATGAAGAACCCGGCGCCTTTCTTCTTCATTGGCAGCGAACGCGATTGCGATCTTGAGGCCTGGCACGGCGCTGACCCGCTGGGTCAGCTGAAGCTCCAGTACGAGGACGTGCGCGGCGTGGCGATGCTCGCCGAGGCGGGCCACATGATGCAGATGGAACGTCCGGCCGAAGTGAACGAGTGGATCGCGAAGTTCCTCGGGCAGCTGAGCTAGGACGCCATGGCAGCCCTCGTCGTCCCGCCGCTATCGCTCTACGTGCACTTCCCGTGGTGCGTGCGTAAGTGCCCGTACTGCGACTTCAACTCCCACACCCTCGCGGGTGAACTGGCTCAAGAACCCTATCTGCGGCGACTAGGTCGTGACCTTGCCGCGCAGGCGCCGCACGTGGCAGGACGCACCGTGCGCACGGTGTTCATGGGTGGCGGCACACCGAGCCTGTTCTCGCCGCGCTCCATCGAGCGCGTGCTTAGTCTCGCGCGCGAATACCTGGACCTCACCGCGGACGCCGAGGTCACCATGGAGGCCAATCCCGGGACGATTGAGCGCGGCGCGTTCGCTGAATATCGCGCGGCGGGCGTGAACCGCGTCTCTCTGGGCGCGCAGAGCTTTGACGCGGCCACCCTCACGGCGCTCGGCCGCATCCATTCTCCGCACGAGACGCGCGTCGCGGCCGAGGAACTGCACGCCGCGGACCTCGGGAACTTCAACCTGGACCTCATGTACGCGCTGCCAGGGCAGGATGTCGCGGCCGCGCTGCGTGATGTCGATGAGGCCCTCGCCCTGCGGCCCGCGCACCTGTCGCACTACCAGCTCACGCTCGAGCCTGGCACTGTGTTCGCGGCGCATCCACCGGCGCTGCCGGATGACGATGACGCCGCGCGGATGCTCGCCGCCTGCGCCGAGCGCTTGGCGCGATCCGGCTTCGCCCAGTACGAAGTATCCGCGTACGCGCGTTCCGGTCGGCGCTGTGAGCACAACCTCAACTACTGGAATTTCGGTGACTACGTGGGCGTGGGGGCGGGAGCGCACGGCAAGATCAGCGATGCCGCGACGGGGACGATCGTGCGCACCGTGCAACTGCGTGAGCCCCGGCGTTACCTCGCCTCCGATGATGCGCAGCTGACGCGTCGCGCGATCCCCCCGCGCGAACTGCCGTTCGAATTCATGCTCAACGCGTTGCGGCTTCCAGGGGGATTCACGCGCGCGGACTTCAGCGAGCGCACCGGCCTCGCGTGGAGTCAGATCGAGGCCGAAATGACGCTCGCCGTTCAGCGTGGGCTTATCCTTGGCAATGATCTGGGGGCTCGTCCGAGCCCCCTGGGGCTGAGGTTCCTCAACGACACGCTGCTGCTTTTCATGGCCGAAAAAGGCGAAACCACCGGGGATTCCGCTTTGTCAATCAATGCGAACGCCCGGAACCGGCCTGCGCCGGCGTCTTTATTCACAGCCCCCGAGGGGGTGGACGCAGAATGAGTGCATTACGAGCCAAAGCGCCCAAGTCGCTCCATAAGAGCCTTGTAAGTCATTGATGAAACAGGGTAAAAACTCCTGCTCATTTTTTGACCAAGGTAACAAATATGCCATGTGAGCCCGAAAACGACTGCTCGCGCGGGCCTTCCTCCACAGAGTTGTCCACAGCTTCTGTGGATAAGGAAAAGCCGGCTCCACGGGGTGCTGCGGTTAAGGCTTGAGGGGCGGCGGCGGTGCCAGTAAACTCCCGCGCCCTTTAACCTGAGGTCCCGCCGCCCCATAGAGCGGTAAGTCCTTACGAACCTGTGAGCTCGCCATGAAAGCCGCGATACACCCCGAGTACAAAGAGATCAACGTCACTTGCACGTGCGGGAACGCGTTCAAGACCGGCTCGACCCTGGGCACCGATCTGCAGGTGGAAGTTTGCTCCAACTGCCACCCGTTCTATACCGGTAAGCAAAAGATGGTGGACACCGCGGGCCGCGTGGACAAGTTCCGCAAGAAATACGCCACGGTCGTCCCCGCGGCGAAGTAGCCTCACGTTCGGGCGCGCCGCGGCATGCAGCCGCGGCGCGGCCGGATCCTCACTTTTCCCGCGGTCCCTGGCGCACCACCGCCGCGCCACCGACTCACCATGCCACCGGCGTGATCATGTGAGCGACGCCCGAGGTTACCGGCGAGTAGGTCGGCTGCCTTGATTCGGGGCACGGACCATGTAAACCTCGTTCGTTCCAGCGCCACGCAAGATGCTTGGCGCTATTTCGCGTTCGCACACACGGAAAGCGGCTTCGGAAAATGACCGAGAACAAAACGTTTGAACTGAGCAACGGCCGGGGTGGCGGCTCGCAACTGCCGGTGCGCAGCGGGACCATGGGTCCGGCCGCGATCGATATCGCCGGCCTCCACAAGGATCTCGAGGTCTTCACCTACGACCCGGGATTTGGCGCCACGGCGGCCACCGAGAGTCGGATCACCTACATCGACGGCGACGCCGGCGTGCTCCTGTACCGCGGCTACCCGATCGAGCAGCTGGCGCAGAAGAGTTCTTTCATGGAGGTGGCCTACCTCCTGCTGCTGGGCGAACTCCCCTCGCAGAAGCAGCTCGAGGAATTCAGCGGCAACATCCGTTATCACACGATGATCAATGAGTCGCTGCTGCGCTTCTTCAACGCCTTCAACCACAACGCGCACCCGATGGCGATGGTGTCCGGCGTCGTGGCCTCGATGGCCGCCTTCTACCACGAGACGATGGACATTCATAATCCGCGGCATCGCGAGATCTTCTCCCATCGCATCATCGCCAAGATCCCGACGATCGCCGCGGCCGCGCATAAGCACTCCCTCGGCCAGCCGTTCATCTATCCGCTCAACAAGCTCGGGTACGCGGAGAACGTGCTCAACATGCTGTTCGCGGTGCCCTGCGAGGAATACCAGGTCGACCCGATCGCCGCCAAGGCGCTCGACCTGCTGTTTGTGCTGCACGCGGACCATGAGCAGAACGCCAGCACCTCAACCGTGCGGCTCGCCGGCTCGACCGGCGCCAATCCGTACGCGGCGATCTCCGCGGGAGTCTCGGCGCTGTGGGGACCGGCGCACGGTGGTGCCAACGAGGCGGTGCTGGCGATGCTCGAGCAGATCGGCACTGTCGAGAACATCCCGCAGTACCTGGCGATGGCCAAGGACAAGAGCAGCCACTTCCGCCTAATGGGCTTTGGACACCGCGTCTACAAGAACTTCGACCCGCGCGCGACGATCATCCGCGAGATGTGCCACAAGGTGCTGGCGCAGCTCGGGCGCAGCGACAACCCGTTGCTCGAGCTCGCCTTGCGCCTGGAAGAGATCGCCCTCAAGGACGAATACTTCATCGCCCGCAAGTTATACCCGAACGTCGACTTTTACTCGGGGGTGATCTACAGCGCGATCGGCATCCCGCGCTCGATGTTCACGGTGATGTTCGCGATCGCCCGCACCGTGGGCTGGGTCGCGCACTGGCAGGAGATGATCTCGGATCCGGCGATGCGGATCGGGCGTCCGCGCCAGCTGTACACCGGCGCCACCAAGCGCGAGTACATTCAGGTCGACATGCGCTAGGGCGCCACGCGCCGGTCAACTCGGCTCGAGCAGCGCCTCGACCTCAAGCGTGTTCGCGCGCCGCATCGGCCGCCCGTCCACCGGGCTCACCGGCGCCTGGCGGATCCCATCGGTCGGGAACACCAGCGCCTCGATCGGCTGGTCATCCATCTCGAAGCGCACGCCGGGCACCGGTCGAACGCGCTCGGCGTTGAGCTTCACGCGCCGCTCGGTCACCTCGTGCGGGATGTGCCCGTCGATTAGCTTCAGCGTCACCGCTTCGGCGCGCTCGGCGAACAGGTGCAGCTGCACGTCGGAGTGCTCGGTAGCTGTACCGGAAAGGACTGCACCGACCAGTCGCGGCTCAAACTCACGCAGGTAGCGCATCGCCGCGAGCGCGACGCGCCGTTGCGCCGCGAGCGCCTCGGTATGGGAGGTGCCCCCGAAGAGGCGCTGGTAGCCGGCGAGCGCCTCTTCGATCTCGCTGTTCTTGGGGAGGATCGCGCTGATCTCGCTGAGGCCTAACCGCTCGGCCGCCTTGCGCTTGGCCACGAGGAAATCATGGATGCCGTGCTCGGCCATGATGCGCGCGGCTTCCTGCGCGAGCGCTAGGCGCAGGTTCTCACCACGTCCCTGGTGTCGCTTCGCTCTCATTCTCTAGAAGATCGGCTCGCCGCTCGCCTGCCCCTGCTGACCCTGTGATCCGGATGCAGCGTCCTGGCCCTGCGGCAGGTGATCGGCGATGAACATCTCCGGGATGCCGTTCGCGTTCTCAACTCCGACGAGCGTGCCGCTCTCGGGCGAGATGCGCAAGGTCACGATGCCATCGGGCATCGGCCGGTGCTGCTCGGCGACGCCCTTGAGCGCCTCGCGCATGAAACCGATCCAGATTGGCAGCGCCGTGCGCGCGCCTTCCTCGGCCTCGCCCAGCGGGCGCTCCTGGTCGAAGCCGACCCAAACCGTCGCCACCAGATTCGGCGTGAAGCCGTTGAACCATGTGTCCTTGGCCTCGTTGGTGGTGCCGGTCTTGCCGGCGATGTCCATGCGGTTGAGCGAGAGCGCGCGCCTGCCGGTGCCGCGCTTGATCACATCCGCCAACATGTCATCCATCACGTAGGCGTTCTGGGCTGTGATGATCCTAGGCGCGACCTCCGCGGCCGGCAGCGGCGCGGGCTCCCCGCGGGTGGTGTCATCATGCGCCGCCGCCGCGCCGTCAACGTCCGCGGGCGAGGGCGAGGGCGAGGGCGAGGGCGAGGCGCCAGGGTCACATTGCGGGCAGGCCCGCCGGGGAGTGGTGCGCCACACGACCTGACCGGAGGCATCCTCGATGCGCTCTATGAAGTAAGGGTTCACGCGGTAGCCCCCGTTGGCGAAGACGGAGTAGGCGGAGGCCAGGTCCAGCGGTGTGACCTCCATCGTGCCCAGCGCCAGCGTCAGGTCATGCGGCAGCGACTTGGGATCGAAGCCGAAGCGGGTGATGTAGTCGATCGCCGTGGAGATGCCGAGTTCCTTGAGGATGCGGATCGAGACGAGGTTGCGCGAGCGCACCAGCGCCTCGCGCAGGCGCGTCGGTCCGCCGAACTCGCGAGTCGAATTCTCCGGTCGCCAGGATTCCTCGCTGCCGGTGCCTTCCAGCACGATCGGGGCATCGAGGATGACGCTCGCCGGGGTGAAACCGTGCTCGAGCGCCGCGGAATACAGGAAGGGCTTGAATCCCGATCCGGGCAGGCGGCGCGCCTGCGTCACGCGGTTGTACTTGTTGGTGAAGTAGTCGAATCCGCCGACCAGGGCGACCACGCTGCCATCATTCGGGTCGAGCGCCACGAGGGCGCTCTGCGCCTCGGGCAGCTGCGCGAGCTGCGCGTGTCCGGCCGCATCCGCCACCACGTAGACCACATCGCCCCGCGCGAGCACCTGGCTGGCATCCCTCGGCGCGGGACCGAGACTCTCGCCGCGCAACTCCCGGCGCGCCCAGGACAGCCCTTCCCAGTCGATCTGCACCTCCCCCAGGGATCTCACGTACGCCTTGGCGGTCCTGTCGGTCACCGACTCGACGATCGCCGGAGACAGGTTGCCGATCGCGGAATACTCCTCCACGAGGTCGGCGTACTTGGGCTCGCCGTGAGCCGCGAGTTCGACGTGTCCGGCGGGTCCGCGCCAGCCGTGGCGGCGGTCGTACTCGATCAGGCCGACGCGCAACGCCCGATTGGCATCGCCCTGCAGGCGTCCGTCGATGGTGGTGTAGACCTTGTAGCCCGCGCTCTCGGCGCTCGGGCCGAACCGCTGGCGCAGCTCCAGGCGCGCCATCTCCGCCACGTACGGGGCCTCGACCTCGAACAGCGGCGCGTGCGCGCGCGCCATCATCGGCTCCTTGTTGGCCGCTTCCGCGGTCGCCGCGTCGATGTAGTTGAGCTCGCGCATGCGCCGCAGCACGTAGGCGCGGCGCGAGGTGGCCAGCTGCGGGTCGGCGATCGGGTTGTAGCGCGAGGGGGCCTTGGGCACGCCGGCGATCGTCGCGGCTTCCGCGACGTCGAGCTTGTCGAGCGTCTTGCCGAAGAAAGCCTCGGCGGCGGCGGCGACACCGTAGCTGCGCTGCCCGAAGAAAATGACGTTCAGGTAGAGCCCGAAGATCTCCTGCTTGGTGAATTCGTGTTCCATGCGGTAGGTGACGAAGGTCTCCTGCAGCTTGCGGCGCGCGGTCTTGTCGAGACTGAGGAACATGTTACGCGCGGCCTGCATCGTGATCGTGCTCGCGCCCTGGCTCTTGTCGCCCGAGGCGATGTCGACGGCCGCGGCGCGCACGACGCCGAAGTAATCAATGCCGCCATGCTCGAAGAAACGCTCGTCCTCAGCCGCGAGAAACGCGTGTTTCACGACATCCGGGATCTGCTCGTAGGTCACCGGGATGCGCCGCTGCTCGCCGATCTGCGCGATGAGCGCGCCGCTGCGGGTATACACGCGCAGGGGTACCTGCAACTCCACGTTGCGCATCGATTCGACCGAGGGAAGGGAGGGCAGGAGATACACGTACCCGCACGCCAGCGCATAGGCGCCCAGAAGTGTGAACAGGATCACGCTTGCGGCCAGCACGCCGAGGATCCGAATGTAATTCCATTTCACAGAAACCGGCTCTCCTGCCTTGCGCTGGCTATTGTCACTATGCATAGTAGCCGCGGTTTTAAGGGCAAACTCACCGAAAGGTGGGGACGCAAAGCCTCCGGTCTACGGGACGCAAGTACCTATGACAGCGGGGTTGCCGGATCGAACTTTAACGCCCCGCGCCGCGAATGGCGCCGGCGGTTGATCAGTTCGGTTCGACCAACCACTCCTCGTCGTACCTGCGCGCCGCATCCGCCGCGAGCGCCACACGTCCCCAGGACGCTTGAGCAGGATCACGCAGTTTCCGAAATTCGACATTGTTAGCGCCGCCCGTGACGCTGTCGGCAGTCTGCGCCACCTGACCTCGGTTACCGTGCCGATCCGTGGAGCCCCTCACGTTCAATTTAACTTTGCGCTGATATATAGTGTTCCCGAGTTTGATACAGGGCGGTCAATTTCAGGCGTAATGTCCTGAAAAGGAAATAGAATGTTGCTGTTGCAGCGTAAATACCGCCCTATCCTGGGACTTGACATAACGACGTCGTCGGTCAAGCTTATCGAGCTTACGATGGCCGGCGGGCAGTACCGGGTAGAGGCCTATGCCGCCGAGCCCACCCCCCAGAACGCCATCAACGACAAGGCGATCGTGGATGCGGAAGCGGTCGGCGAGGCGATCCGCCGCGCGGTCAAGCGCGCCGGCGCCAAGAGCAGCGAGGTGGCCGTGGCCATCTCCGGCGATGCGGCCATCACCAAGGTGATCCAGATGCCGCGCGCGCTGCGCAGCGGGGACCTGGAGGCCCAGGTCGAGATGCAGGCCGACCAGTACATTCCCTTCCCGATGGACGAGGTCTCCTACGACTTCGAGGTGCTCGGGCCCAGTGAGAAGGATCCAGAAACCATCGACGTGCTCCTGGTCGCGACACGCACCGAGAACGTCGAGCAGCGCCAGGCCGCGGTCAAGGCCGCGGGACTGACCGCGAAGATCGTGGACGTCGAGGCCTTCGCCCTCGAGAACGCCTGCAAACTGATGACGCACCAGATGCCCGACGGCGGCATCGACCGCACCATCGCCAACGTCGACTTCGGCGCCAGCAGCACCACCTTCAGCGTGCTGCGCAATCTCAAGGTCGTGTACACGCGTGACTTCGCTTTCGGCGGGCAGCAGCTCACCGAGGAGATCATGCGTACCTACGGACTCGCCATGGAAGAGGCTGGCCGCGCCAAGAAGGAAGGCGGCTTGCCGGGCAACTACCAGTCTGAAGTGCTCGACCCGTTCATCGATGACATGACCCAACAGGTGAGCCGCTCGCTGCAGTTCTACCTGGCTTCCGGTTCCGGGCGCGAGCAGCCGGAGAAGATCCTGGTGTGCGGCGGTTGCGCCAACATCCCCGGGGTCGCTGAGGTGATTTCCAGCCGCGTGGGTATCTCCGCCGAGAAGGGCGACCCGCTTGGCCAGATGAAGCTGTCCTCGCGCGCCAAGGCGCAGGCCGTGCAACGCGATGCCACGGCGCTACTGACAGCCTGCGGACTCGCACTGCGGAGTTTCGACTGATATGCCACGCATAAACCTACTTCCCTGGCGCGAAGGCGAACGCAAGGAACGCAAGCTCGCGTTCCTGGTGGCGCTCGGTGTGGCGGCCCTCGCCGCCGGCGTCGCCGCCTTCGCGGCGTACCTGCTGTACGGCTCGATGATCGACGCCCAGCAGCACCGCAATGACGCGCTGCGCGCCGAGATCAAGACACTTGATAAGCAGAACGAGGAGATCAACAACCTCGAGACCGCCAAGCAGAAATACATCGCGCGCATGGAGATCATCGAGAAGCTGCAGCGCTCGCGGCCGGAGATCGTGCACGTGTTCGACGAGATCGTGCGCACCCTGCCGGAGGGCGTGTACCTGACCGCCATCAAGCAGACCGACAAGAAGCTCAAGTTCGAGGGCGTGGCGCAGTCAAGCACGCGCGTTTCCTCCTTCATGCGCAACATCGACGGCTCGCAGTGGCTGCGCAACCCTGAGCTGGAGGTGGTGCAGACCACCAAGGGTTCAGGACCTGGTTCGAGCTTCACCCTCTCCGCCTACCAGGTATCCACGGCTGGGCCGGAGGACGGCGGTGGCGCGCGCGCGGCCAAGGGCAAGATCAGGAAGGCGAGCGCCGGCGGCACTGGAGCCCAGCAATGAACGTGTTAGACGAGCTGCGGTCACTTGACTACCGCGAGCCGGGGCGCTGGCCGCTGCCGATCCGCGCTGCCGTGGTCGGCGTGGCGTTCCTCGCCCTGTCGGCGATCGGCATCTACGTCCTGGTATGGAACGAGCAGCGCCCGAAGCTGCAGCAGTTCGCCGCCGAGGAGCAGACGCTGCGCCAGGAGTTCAAGAACAAGCACGCGAAGGCGGTCAATCTCGAGCTGTACAAGCAGCAGCTGAAGGACATCGAGCGTTCCTTCGGCGCTCTGCTGCGCCAGCTGCCGGGCCGCACCGAGGTGCCGAGCCTGCTGGTGGACATCTCCCAGACCGGGCTTGCCGCGGGTCTAGAGGAGAAGCTGTTCCAGCCGCAGCCGGAGCAGCGCAAGGATTTCTACGCGGAACTGCCGATCAAGATCCGCCTCACGGGCAGCTATCACCAGTTCGGCGAGTTCGTCAGCGGCCTGGCGGCGCTGCCGCGCATCGTCACGCTGCACGACATCGACATCAAGCCGGACAACAAGGACTCCTACGACCAGTTGTCGCTCGAGCTGACGGCCAAGACCTACCGCTATCTGGACGAGGACGAAATCGCCGCGGGCGAGCAGAAGGCCGAGGCGACGCATCGTCCCCCCGCAGCGGCGACCAAATGAAACCGATGGCACGAACCCGGTAAGCACTTATGCACAAGCACTCATACCGAAACGGCATCCGCCTCAGTTGCATGGCTCTGGCGTGCGTGGGTTACCTCGGCATCACGGCCTGCTCCAGCGCCGATGACGAGCTCACCCGCTTCGTGGAGGACACGAAGAAGGAGCCGGGCGGCCGCGTCGACCCGCTGCCGGAGATCAAGCCGTACGAGACCTATGTCTACGCGGCGACCGACTTGCGTTCGCCGTTCCTGCCAAGCAGCCCGGGTTCGGGCGCCGGCCTCGCCGGGGTACGTCCCGACCAGAAGCGCAACCGCGAATTCCTCGAGCAATACTCGCTCGATACTTTGAAGATGGTCGGCACACTGCGCCTGGGTGGGTCGATCTTCGGTCTGGTACAGACCAAGGATGGACTGGTGCACCGCGTGAGCTCGGGCAACCATATCGGCCAGGCCGAAGGCAAGATCACCGACATCAGCCCCTCGAAAATCAGTGTTGTTGAAATCGTTCCGGACAGCCTCGGCGGGTATATGGAACGCCCCGCCGCGCTCGCCCTGAACGAGTAAGGTCCAGCAGGGAGTTCTCAAGAATGCAACGCCATCGTCTCATGAACCGTCTCCTCGGGTCCGCCTTCGGGCTGGTACTCGTGGGAGTGCTTGGCATGCTCCCGGGAGCACCTGCTCGTGCCGCGGATGAACCCGCGCTACAAGCCATCGACGTGCAGCCGCTGCCTGGACAGCAGCTGCAGCTGACCATGCGACTGTCGGGCCCGGCCCCGCAGCCGCTGGCCTTCACGATCGACAACCCGGCGCGCATCTCGCTGGACCTGCCGAACACGACGCTCGCGCTGCCCTCGCGCCGCATCGACGTGCACGCCTCGGGTCTGGACACGATCGTCGCCGCCGAGACCAAGGATCGCACCCGCCTGGTGCTGAACCTCGACAAGCTTGTGCCCTACGACACTCGCGTCGAAGGCAACAACGTCATCCTGATGCTCGGCGCCGCGGCCACCCAGGCCAGCGCGAGCACCGCAGGCATGGCGGCCCCGGTGTCCACGGCGGGCGCCATAGGCGGTTCGCGCGAACTGCGCTCCATCGACTTCCGCCGCAGCGCCGATGGCGCCGGACGCGTGGTGGTGAAGCTGTCCGATCCGCATATCCGCATCAACCTGCACCAGGTCGGCAGCCAGATCGTCGCCGACTTCGCCGACGCCGGCGTGCCCGCCAGCCTGACGCGGCGCTACGACGCGACCGACTACGGCACCCCGGTGAGCAGCTTCGACGTGTCCCGCGTGGGCAATGGCGCGCGCATCGCCATCACCGCGGGCGGCGATTTCGAGCAGCTCGCCTACCAGTCGGACGACCAGTACGTCATCGAGGTAGCCCCGCGCCACAAGGCGGCCAACGCCCCCGAGGACAAGCCGGTGTACACCGGTGAGCGCCTGACGCTGAACTTCCAGGACATCGAGACCCGCGCCGTGCTGCAGCTGTTGGCCGATGCCAGCGGCCAGAACATCGTGGTCAGCGATTCGGTCACCGGCAACGTCACCCTGCGCCTGCAGAACGTGCCCTGGGACCAGGCCCTCGACATCGTGTTGCGGACCAAGGGCCTCGACAAGCGACGCCAGGACAACGTCATCATCGTCGCCCCCCAGGCCGAACTCGCCACGCGCGAGAAGGCGGAGCTTGCCGCGAAGAAGGACGTGCAGGAGCTGGCGCCGCTGCGCTCGGAGTACCTGCAGGTCAACTACGCCAAGGCCGCTGACCTCGCCGCCTTGATCAAGGGCAACGGCAACGACCTGCTGTCCCCCCGCGGCAACGTGGCGGTCGATGACCGCACGAACACGCTGTTGCTGCAGGACACCGCGGAGCGCCTCGCGGACGTGCGTCGCCTGGTGGCCACCCTGGACATCCCGATCCGCCAGGTGCTGATCGAGGCACGCGTGGTGATCGTGTCGAACGACTTCCAGCGCGACCTCGGCGCGCGCTTCGGGTTCACCGGCTTTGATAATAGAGGGCAGACGCTGTTGAGCACGACCGGGACCGCGGCGGGCATCGACCAGCAGGCGACCACCTACATCACCGGCCAGAACGCGATCAACACCGCGCTCAACAACAACGCCCAGGTCCCGCCGAACACCCTGGCGTCGATACCGGGGAAGGTCTACGGCGTCCCATCCGCCGCGAACCGCTACAACGTCAACCTGCCCGTCGGCAACCCGGCCGGTTCGATCGCGCTGGGCATCCTGGGGAGCAACTTCATCGTTGACCTGGAGCTGTCGGCTGCGCAGGCGGAGACGCAGGCGAACATCATCTCCTCCCCGCGGGTCATCACGGCGAACCAGAAGGAGGCCTTGATCGAGCAGGGCGTGGAGATCCCGTACCAGCAGTCAGCCTCGAGCGGCGCCACAACCATCCAGTTCAAGCAGGCGGTGCTGTCGCTTAAGGTCAAACCGCAGATCACCCCAGACAACCGCATCATCCTCGACCTCGACGTCAAGGACGACAGCGTGGGTCGGGTGATCGTGGCGTCCGGCGGCGTGAACGTGCCCTCGATCAACACCCGCCAGATCGTCACGCAGGTGCTGGTGAACGACGGGCAGACCGTCGTACTTGGCGGCATCCTCGAGACCACGCAGCGCGAGGACGACAACAAGGTGCCATACCTGGGCGACATCCCGGTCCTCGGCCACCTGTTCAAGACCACCTCGCACAAGGACAACAAGGACGAGCTGATGATCTTCATCACCCCGAAGATCGTGCGCGAGGGCATGACCGCCGCCAACTAGGCTTCGGCCCACTCCAGAGCTGCGTCGCGGCCGCCTTCGAGGCGGCCGCGGTGTTTCCGGCCCGCGCCGGCGTATTAGGTATCCTGTCGGCTCGCATGCGCGGCAACACCAACGTATTCCTGATCGGCCCGATGGGCTCCGGCAAGACCGCAGTGGGTCGACAGGTCGCCCGTGGCCTCAAGCTGCCCTTCCACGACAGTGACGTCGAGATCGAGCGACGCACGGGGGTGGACATCCCGTTCATCTTCGAAAAGGAGGGCGAGGCGGGTTTTCGCGAACGCGAGCGCGAGGCGCTCGAGGCGCTCGCCGCGCTCGAGGGCATCGTGCTGGCCACCGGTGGCGGGGCGGTGCTGCTGCCGCAGAACCGGCGGCTGCTCGCGGCGCGTGGCCGAGTGGTTTACCTCGAGACCTCGGTCGCGCAGCAGGCCCACCGGGTGCGCTACGGGCGCCACCGGCCCCTGCTGTCCGAGGGGGATCCCACGTTGCGGCTCGGGCAGCTGATGGAAGCCCGCGCGCCGCTGTACGCGCAGATCGCCGACATCACTGTGCCTACGGACGGGCGGCGCGTGCAGGCGGTGGCCGAGCAGATCCTACGCGAGCTTATTGAAATGAGCGCCTAGCGCCCCGCACCCGGGACGCGCCCGCGCCGGCTCACGTATACTGCGCGTCGCCCGTTTTCCCGCGGGCGGCGCGCCTGATCTCAACCTCGTGCATACCCTGAACGTCGAACTCGGTTCCCGCGGCTACCCCATCCTCATCGACGCGGGACTACTGGGTCATGCCCAGTCATTCGCGCGGCTGGCCGCCCGCGACGCGCTCATCGTCAGCAACACCACCGTCGCCCCGCTGTACATGGCCGCTCTCAGGGACAGTCTGGGATCGCGCCGGGTGGTCGAGGTGATACTGCCTGACGGGGAGGCGCACAAGACGCTTGCGAACATGGCGCGCGTGATCGATGTGCTAGTCGCGAACCGTTTCGCCCGCGACTGCGCCGTCATCGCCCTGGGTGGCGGGGTGGTCGGGGATCTCGCTGGCTTCGCCGCTTCCTGCTACCAGCGCGGCGTGGCTTTCGTGCAGGTGCCCACGACGCTGCTGGCCCAAGTGGACTCCGCGGTGGGCGGCAAGACCGGGGTCAACCATGTCGGCGGGAAGAACCTCTTGGGGGCTTTCCACCAGCCGGCGCTGGTGGTGTGCGACACCTCGACGCTTGCGACGCTGCCATCGCGCGAACTGCGGGCGGGGCTGGCCGAGGTGATCAAGTACGGCCTGATCTGCGATGCCGCGCTGCTTGGCTGGTTGGAGGAGCACCTGGGGCAGCTGCTCGGCAAGGCGCCGGAGGCCCTCGGCCACGTGATTTTGCGCTCATGCCAGATCAAGGCGGAGATCGTCGGGCGTGATGAGCGCGAACAGGGGGAGCGTGCGCTCTTGAACCTCGGGCATACCTTCGGGCACGCGGTCGAATCGGCTACTTCGTACAAGGAGTGGCTGCACGGGGAGGCGGTTGGGGCGGGCCTGAGCATGGCGGCCACGATGTCGCGCGAGTGTGGGCTGATCAGCGACGAGGACGCTGAGCGCGTCCGCCGCCTGATCGAGCTCGCTGGTCTGCCGACGCAGGTGCCGACGGTCACGCCCGACCAGATGCTCGAACACATGCGCATCGACAAGAAGGTGCTCGGCGGGCGGCTGCGGCTGGTGTTGCTGCGCCGGCTCGGCGAGGCATTCGTCACCGCGGACTATCCGCCCGAGGCGCTCGCCCGCACGCTTGCGGCGCATTGCGGCGAAGGTGCCCCGTGAACCAGGTCCCGGCCGAGGCCGTGCTCGCTCCCTACGCCGCCCACGACGAACAGTCGCGCGGCCGGCGTGTGCCGGAGAGCAAGCCCGAGTTTCGCGGCGAGTTCCAGCGTGACCGGGACCGCATCATCCATTCCAACGCGTTCCGGCGCCTGGTCTACAAGACACAGGTCTTCGTGAACCATGAGGGCGACCTGTACCGCACGCGGGTCACCCACTCCATCGAGGTCGCGCAGATCGCCCGCTCGGTCGCCCTGGCGCTGCACCTGAACGAGGCGCTGACCGAGGCGATCTCACTTGCGCATGACTTGGGCCACACTCCCTTCGGTCATGCGGGCCAGGACGCACTTAATGAGTGCATGCGTGACTACGGTGGCTTCGAGCACAACCTGCAGTCGCTGCGCGTCGTGGATGAGTTGGAGGAGCGCTACGCTCAGTTCCGGGGACTCAACCTCACCTTCGAATGTCGCGAGGGAATCCTCAAGCACGCTTCAGCGCGCAACGCGCGCGAGCTGGGCGAGCTTGGCGAGCGCTTCATCAAGCGCCAGCAGCCGGGTCTCGAGGCGCAGATCGCCAACCTCGCCGATGAGATCGCCTACAACAACCATGACGTGGACGATGGCATCCGGGCGCAACTGATCGACCTGCCTGCGTTGCGCGAAGTGCGCATGTTTCGGCGCCAGTACGATGAGGTGGCGCGGCAATACCCCGACCTTGGCGAGCGGCGCGTGGTTCACGAGACCATCCGCCGGATGATCAACTACATCGTCATCGATTTCATCCACACGACGCAGGCCCAGCTTGATTTGGCTAAGCCTCGATCGATCGATGAGGTGCGCGCGCACTCCAAGCCCCTGGCGATGCTAAGCGAGCCCTGCTTCGAGGAACATATCGAGCTTAAGTCCTTCCTGCGCGAGCACGTCTACCGGCACTACAAGGTGCTGCGCATGACCTCCAAGGCGCGCCGTGTTCTGCAGCAGATGTTCGCCGCGTTCTTCAAAGACGTCAGCCTGATGCCGACGGAGCACCGTGACCAGGCGCTGCGCGCGGAGCAGGCCGGTGGAGAGTCTGGGCGCGCCCGCGCGGTGGCCGATTACATCGCCGGCATGACCGATCGCTACGCGATTCTTGAGCACCGACGCCTGTTCGAGCCGGGCGAGCGAACGTAGCTTTCCCCGCCCCACAAGGGCGCTCTTCACACTTCTTACGACTCGGATCCTCCTCACGGGCGGCTTTTTGGCCCGTGCCTGTTTTTGTCACGCCTTCGGCGGGCACGCCCAACCCACTGCTTTAGCAGTAGTTTTTCTTCTGATCGGACATTCAGCCTAGTGCCTGTCACACATCGTTAATTGACATAAGTGCCTGAAGTGCCTAGAGTTATGTCACAACAACAGCGTTCCCACATGAACAAATCCGCCCGAGAAAAAGAAGCGGTTCTGAACGTGTTCGCATCCTTGGTGCGTCCACTCACCCGCGTCGCATTTGAATACGGAATCTCCGCCAGCGAGATCTCGGGTGCTATCCGCCGGACCTACATACAGGCGCTTGAAGAGCGACTAATCGGTCAAAAGAGAGTCACGACGGATGCGCGCATCGCCGCCGTGGCCGGTCTGACCAAGTCGGATGTCTCCGCATTGCGCGAGGCCACTCGCGCGGGCGCTCCGCACAGCCTTCGCGCGACCGTGAGCCTCGATCAGGTAACCAACCTGCTCACCGTGTGGCACACGCTGAGCGGTTACTCGGGAGCGTACGGGCTGGCGCTCGAGCTGGATTTGCTGCCCACGCTGGGCTCACCGCGGAAGAGTTTTCGCGAGCTGGTGACGGCTGCGTGTCCAGGAGCGGACACGGAGGCACTGTTGGATGAGTTGGTTGCGTCCGGGTCGATTGAAGTGATTGATTCTTCGACCGTTCGCTGCCTCTCGCGTGCGTATTTGCCGCAAGGCGCGGACGTTAAGCGCATTGAACGAATGGGTCGATTTTTGTCGAGTGTGACTGCCAGCTTCGTTCACAACCTTTTGCGCCTCGGTGCGGATCCACTTTATTTCGAGAGAGCGGTCGTATCCGACGAGCTGTTGTCGGAATCAGGCCGAGACAGATTCTCAAATCTCGCGAGCGAGCGCGGTCAAGAGCTGCTCACTGAGTTGGATACGTTCCTCACCCGTCTCGCCGAAGCCGAGCCTAATACGGGCGGGAAAAAGTACGGCGTGGGGATTTATTTTTTCGAAGACCGTGCTTCGGAGGGTGCTGCCGATCTGTCCGACGAGAATGACCGGATGATTGGCCAGGCTGCTAAGCCGCGCATCGTGGAGATTGACGTTTTAGCGGGATTTAGCGGCAAGAAGTAACCGCATGTTTTTGGGGGAGAGGAAGATGAAAACTTCAGTTTCAGCAGTTGTCGCGACGCTCATTGCTAGCGCAGTGGCTTCGCAAGGCTCTGCGGGAATTAGTGGGAGTGGGGCCGAACTGCTATTGATCGGCCCAGTTGAGGCAATCAACTCGAATGACCACAGCGCTACCGTTCTCGGACAACGAGTCGAAGTGTCGAAACCCGAAGCCTTAACTGTTGGCGATGCTGTAGCCGTTTTCGGACAGGCCAACGTTGACGGGAGCATTGTCGCGGCCGCAATTCAACCTCGCGGCCTCTATGTTGCCGGTGCGACACCGGTGTTTCTTGCCGGAACGGTGCAGAAGACTGAGCCCGCGATTGGCCGCATTACCGTTAACGGAATCGCCGTGGACCTCACGTCGGCGATGTCGAACGGCCCCATGGCGCCCACCATCGGAAGCAAACTGTCTATCTCTGGAACACAGCCAAACATGCGCGGGATGATTCTCGTCAACGGCATCAGCGGCAGCGGCGCCGGTGTGAACGGGATCAGCGGTAGCGGCGTTCACGGAATCAGTGGCAGTGGTGCCGGTGTGAACGGCATCAGCGGCAGCGGTGCCGGTGTATTGGGGATTAGTGGCAGTGGCCTGCGCGGAATCAGCGGTAGCGGCGTTCACGGAATCAGTGGCAGTGGTGCC
>JANYBG010000035.1 GCA_025360865.1 Pseudomonadota bacterium
GGGCCGCTGCGCAGCCGCTCGAGCAGCCAGAAGGAAGGAAATACCGCCAGCGCCAGAAACAGCCACGGCACGATCATGATCGGCTTGCGGCCGAAGCGGTCCGACAGCCATCCGCCGAGCGGATCGCAAATCACCCCACTCAGGCCAATGACCGCTGTCGCACCAAAGGCGAGCTTGGCCGACATGCCGAGCGTCACGCTTGCGTAGGTCGTCATGTACTCGAGCAGGTAGTTCGTGGTGGTCGCCGCTCCCAGCAGGATCAGGCCGAGCGCGACTATGCGGGCGTAACCGTGCGCGGCGGGCTCATACTGCGCCGGTGCGGTGACGTGTAGTGTTTCGCTCAGTGTGCGACGCAATACCAGACCGACAGGGACGATGCTCGCGCCCAGCAACAGCGCTACCCGCCAGCCCCACGAATCAAGCGCCGCGGCATCGAGGACGTTAGCGAGCCCGAGTCCCACCATGCCGGCGATGAATACCGCGACGTCCGCGCTGGTCGCCTGGAGTGAGACGTATAGCCCGCGCCGCAATGGCGGCGCCGCCTCCATCAGGAACGCGGTGCTTGGTCCCACCTCGCCACCGAGGGCGAATCCCTGCAGCAGGCGGAACGCGATCGCAAGTACGGGCGCGGTGATCCCGATGGACGCGTACGAGGGAATGAGCGGCAGGCCGACGACGCCGATGCCGATCAGCCAGAACGACAGCAGCATCGCCGGCTTGCGGCCCGAGCGATCGGCGAAGCGTCCGATGACCAGCGCCCCGAGGGGCCGCGTCAGGAATCCCACGCCGAAGGTTGCTAGTGATGCCAGCAGGCTGGTCCCGGGCGTGTCGGAGGGAAAGAAGCTGCGCCCGATTTGCGCGGCGAAGAAGGCGTACGTCACGAAGTCGTAGAACTCGATCCCGTTGCCGACCACCACGGCGAGCACTTGCCGCCGCGGCAGGGCCCGTGGCCCGAGCTCAGATGCCAAGGAGTAAAAGGAACAGGGCGGTGTGAGCCGAGCCCATGCGCCTACGGGGTCCGCATCACGGTCAGCTGCATCTGCGGTGCGCGCGCCGCGTGGTTTGCGGCCACGTTCGCCGCGCGTATCGCTAACACCCGTACGGGGGACCTCATGACGTTCTCCTGCGACGATTCCAAAGTATGCTGCATGCGAGTATGCGCAGACGTCCCCCCGCACGCACGCGGGACCTAGCGCCGAGTCATCAAGACCCTTCGTGCGTCATTGACGCAGCATAGGTCAGCGTCTTACTCCAGCGACAGAGGCCGCGATGCCACGCTGCGACAATTGGATTTCGAGCTCTCGTCGCAGAGTTGCCAGCGCCCCATCGTACTCTTGAGCCAGATAGCGAATCGCGGCGTGATCGTTCGCCCGGGCGGCCACGGCACGGCGGACCATCTCGGTGGTCCTCACGAGCCAGATGTCGACTGGCTCAGCAAGCTCTGCAGTTGCGCGAGTCCGCGCGCCAGTACCGCGTCCTCCTGGCCGGTGACAGGTTCCGCAACGCGGATAGGCGGTAGCCAGTCCTGCCGTGCCGTTCCGTTCGTGTGATAGAGCTGCTCGGTGGCGAAGGCGACGTCGATGCCGGTCCGCGGGAGGTGGAAATCGGTGACCGCGCCGGCCAGGTGCGCCATCGGGGTCCCGACCACTGTCGCCCGTCGCATCGCATCCATCCCGATCGCCATGCCTTCGCCCATGCTGCCGGTCCAGTGGTCGACGAGCACGACCACGGGTGCCTCGTACGTGAAGGGCCCGCGCGGGGCGACCAGCTCGAGCCAGTTGCGTTCGACATCGGCTTGGCCGTAGTTCGGGATCCTGTGACGCTGATATGCACGCATGTCGTGCACGAACCGCCCCATGATTCCCAGCGCGACAGAGCTGTCGCCCCCACTGGGAACGTCCCGCAGGTCGAGGATGAGACCACGCGTCGAGCGCAGCCGTTCCAGAGCGGAATCGAAGGCTCCGACCGTCGCCTGCTCCCCAATCGAGTTGTGGAAGCGGATCAACCCAATGTTTCCCGGGAGCTCCCGCACCGCCATCGGACCGGAATTACGGTCGAAGCGCCGCTCCAGTGGCAGGGTCACCTCCCGGCTTTTCCCTCGCACATCGCGGATGGAGAAGTGGCGCTCCTGGTCCGCGCGCCCCGCGAGCAGGGAGAGTAGCGCCCAGGAACGCGCCTGTGCGTCGTTGCCGTCGACCGCGCCGGTTAGTCGCGTCGCCAGGGCTGCATTCAGCGCGACTCCTCCCACCCGAGTCACCTCATCGCCGGGCCGCACTCCGGCGCGCTGCGCGTCGCTGCCGTTGCGCACGGCGATCACGCGTGCGACCTGCCTGCCGGGCTCGGCCCAGATATCGGCGAAGGTGGGCACCGGTAGCCAGCGATTCGGGTGGTGGGAGCGCACCTCGGCGTGAAAGTCGCGCAACTCATCGAGTGCCGCGGCGATAACGCCGGCCATCGCCTCCTTGCTCCCAGCCGAGTCCACGGCTGTGGCATAGCGCTCGTGCCAGGTAGTCCACGGCTTCTCCTGCCTCTGCGGCCACGCGTAGTTCTCCGCCACGTCCTCGGTGAATTCCCGGAAATCCGCCCGCCGATCGGCGAGCGTGAGTTCGTCCGCGACGGCGCCACTGGCACCCGTGATGAGCAAGAGCTGGATCGTGAATCCGGCGAACCGGTGGGAATTGACGGTCGTCATGGCGATACGTACCTGTGGCTACGAGCGCGGATGTTCGAGTGCGGGCGCGATTTCCTCTCCCACCAACCTTGGCCACGCGACCGGTGCCACCGTCGGGATTATCCACAGCCACGCGACAAAGCCCATGAGGCTCACCATGGCGGCCGCCACGAACCCGGCCGCGAAGTGACTCGTGTCTGGGATAAGGGCAACCGTGACCAGTGGGCCGAGCAGCCCGGAGAGATTGGCGATCGCATTCTGGATGCCGACCCAGCGGCCGCACGCCGCCGGTCCGGCCAGAATCTGCGAGGCCGCGAAGGTGCAGGGTGAGGACGCGCCGCAGAGCACCTGGTACACGAAGATCGCGCCGAGAGCCACCACGGGTGGCGCCGCGGCGATGCACAACATGCACACCACCGAGCCGAGGTGTGCCGTGGCCGCAAGCGACTTGTAAGCGGAGTTCGCACGGCCGGTTCGTGTCACCGCCCGGTCGAGGATCCAGCCGCCGACCAGGGCGCTGAACGCATTCACAAGATAGGCGCTGCTGACGATGCCCGCCATCGCCCCGGTGGAGAACCCGCGTTCCCGCACCAGGTACAGCGGCAGCCAGGTCAGCATGAAGTAGTAGGTGTAGTTGGCGGAGAAGTGGGCAAGGCTCGTGCCCCACAAGGATCGCTGTCGCAACAGCGCGCGCAGCCTCGGCGCGTTCTCGGTACGGGACGATGAGGCGGGGTGGGCGCGCCGGGTACGCGCCCACGGCAGAAGCCAGAGTAGCGACAGCGCGCCTAGGACCCAGAACATCGTTCGCCAGCCGTAGTTGACGAGGAGTTGGCCACCGAGGTACGTACCCACGGCCGGCCCGAACAGATAGCCGAAAGCGATGATTCCGTTGGCCCGGCCGAGATTCCCCACGGGCACTTCCGCGGCCAGCAACTTGGAGACGCTCGGGAAGCTGACGCTCTCGCCAAAGCCCAACAGTAGGCGCAGCGCCAAGAGCGTGCCAAAAGAGTGCGCGGCGCCCACGAGCATCGTCGCTCCTCCCCAGATCACGAGGCCGCCCGCGAGCACGGGCAGCGCGCCGAAGCGCTCGGCGAGGTACCCGGCCGGGATCTGAAGCAACGCGTACGACCAGAAGAACGCGCTGAACAACACACCCAGTTCCCGCGCGCCTAGTCCGAGTTCATCCTGCATCAGGTGCGCCGCGGTGGGCATCGCGCCGCGGTCGACGTAGTTGATGAAAACGGCGGCCGCCAGCAACGCTACGAGCGGCCAGCGTGCATCGAGAGTGGCTTCAGGCGCGGTGCGCGCCTGCGTCAAGTCGCATAGTCCGCGTCATCGCGGTCGAGGAGGCGCTTGAGCGCCGCGAAATGTAGGTGTGGGCGGCTGTGGCCCCCAACGTCTGACTCGGCGCGGAATTGCTCCGCCGTCGCGCGCACGACGTCAGCGGGCAGTTCGGCGAGCGCACCGCCCGTGGACAGGGCCAGAACCTGAGTCTGGCAGGCGCGTTCGAGGAAATAGAGCCGCTCGAACGCCTGCGCCACCGAGTGCCCGGTGACCAGCACGCCGTGATTGCGCAGGATCAGAACTGACATGGTTCCCAGGGCATGGGCGAGTCGCTCACCCTCTGAGTAGTCGAGCGCGAGACCGTTGTAGTCGGCATAGGCGATTTCCTCGTGGAAACCGAGCGCGTTCTGGCTGGCCATTCGCAGCCGCGGGTCCGCGAGCATGCTCAGCGCCGTGGCGTACGGCATGTGGGTGTGCAGAACGCAGGCGGCGTGTGGCGCCAGGCGGTGAATTGACAGGTGGATGTAGAGCGCGGTGGGCTCGACAAGTCCTTTACCCGTGGCCAGCGCTCCCGCGAAGTCGACCTCCATAAGATCGCTCGCCTTGATCTCGGACCACAGCAGGCCGAACGGCGCGAGGAGAAATCGGTCCCGCTGTCCGGGGAGCACCAGCGTCATATGATTGTCGATGCCTTCGCTGAATCCGAAGCGAGCGGCCAGGCGATGACAGGCGGCCAAGTCCACCCGGGCTGCCCAAGCTGGACCCGGGTCTGCCCACACGAAGGTTTCCGACACGCTCATTGATGCCTCACTGAATTCGGCGCTACCGTCGTGAGTATAGACCCGGCCTGCCGCCGGGGAACCGCAGCACGAATACATTGTGAATCGTGCGCAAACTCGCCCACGGTGCTGTGGATGCCGAAGGCACCGTTGACCTTGCGACGCACCCGCAGCCCGCTAGGATCCTGATGTTAATCGTGCGAGCTGTGATCGTACTGTTGGTCTACAACCGCTTTGTCGCCTGAAGAGCCGAGATTCTCCGGTCGTGACGCGTCGCGTCACCACCGGACGGCGCTTGGCTTCAGGGGACCATTGACGCACCGCCGATAAGCGCGCACGCGCCCACCAGCAGCGCGATGCGCAATGGCGAGGCACTCTCGTTGTACATGAGGATGCCAATCGCGATGACGCCGAGCGGTATCACCGCCGCGAGCAGGGGGCTCATGATTCCAAGCTTCGCTCCGCTCACGTACATGCGGGCGACCACGCCGATCCCGCAGACGAAGAGAGCCGCGCAGGCGAGAGTAGGTAACGGCGCGGTGAACCCCCGTGTGCGCGGCAGGATGGCCATCGCCGCGACCTGAAGGCCCACAGACACGAAAAACAGCGCGTAGACGCGGGCTGGAATGCTCGACATATGATTTTCCCCGATGGCAGATCGATTCTGTAGGGGGGCGCCTTACAAGGCAAAGGCTTCGCGCCGGGAGATGCACCCTCGGGAGCCCCCGCGTGGCGATATGGTAAGATTCGCGCCCCCAGCGTAGCCAAGCGATCGCGACGGTCGAAACTACGAACGATATGGGACGGTGGACGCGGTGGTTAGAGGTCAGTAACTCGCTGATTTAACTTACTATCTGTCTGGCCAAGCAACACACGCGCCCGTAGCTCAGTTGGATAGAGCGCCTGGCTACGAACCAGGAGGTCGGGAGTTCG
>JANYBG010000037.1 GCA_025360865.1 Pseudomonadota bacterium
CCGAGCATGTCGTAGAGGAGCCCTTCGCGCATGGCCCCGTCGGCGATCTGCATGTCCTTCACGTCGAGCATGCTGAAGACCTCGGTGAGGATCGCAAGACCGCCGGGAAAAACCGGGCGACGATCCTCCGTGATCGGCTCGAGGTTCAGCTCGCGGACGTGCCCGGCTTCGATGCTGTAGTCGATGGCGAGGGCGAGGCCGGCGGCCGTGATCGTCAGAGCCTGTGGGTCCAGAGCCTGAATCACCTCGCCGATCGCGCGCACCGTGCCTGAGCTGCCGATGGTGTGCTCCCAGCCACGGCGACGGAAGGCCGCCTGCACCGGCTCCAGTTCGAGCCGCGCGGCCAGGCGCGCCCGCTCCATGCGCTTCGCGGAGATCTTGCCATCGCGGAAGAAGCGCTCGCTCAGGGCCACGCAGCCCATCTGCAGGCTCTCCAGCTCCAGCGGGACCAGTCCATCGCCGATGATGAGCTCGGTGCTGCCGCCGCCGATGTCCACGACCAGGCGCTTGCCCGACCCACTGGGCATGGTGTGGGCGACCCCCAGGTAGATCAGCCGCGCCTCCTCCATGCCGGCGATGATCTCGATCGGGTGCCCGAGCGCCTCGCGCGCGCGCTCCAGGAAGGCCTGCTTGCGATGCGCCAGGCGCAGCGCGTTGGTGCCGACCACGCGCACCGAGTCCGCGCGCATGTCGCGCAGTCGTTGCCCGAAGCGCTCGAGGCAGCCCAGGGCGCGCGCGGCCACGTCCTTGTCGATGCGACCGTTCTCGGCGACGCCCGCGGCCAGGCGCACCATCTCGCGCAGGCGGTCGATGATGACCAGCTGGCCGTGCGAATAGCGCGCGACCACCATGTGGAAGCTGTTGGAGCCGAGGTCAACCGCCGCCAGGACGTTTGGCAGCGCCCGGGGTGCGGGGCGGGAAGCGGATTTGGTGTCGGAGGATCGGGCGGGAGCTGCCGGGGGCACCATGATCCTGGGGGATCAGGCCGCGCTGAACGAGGAGCCGCAACCGCAGGTGGTGGCCGCGTTGGGATTGCGGATCACGAATTGCGCGCCCTCGAGTCCCTCGCGGTAGTCGATCTCCGCGCCCGTCAGGTACTGCACGCTCATCGGGTCGACGAGCAGCTTCACCCCGAGGTTCTCCACGCAGGTGTCACCCTCCTGGATCTGCTCGTCGAACTCAAATCCGTACTGCAGACCCGAACAGCCGCCACCCTGCACGAACACCCGCAGCATCAGCTTCGGGTTGCCCTCGCCGCGGATCAGGTCGCCCACCTTCGTGGCCGCCGCGTCGGTGAATTGCAGGGCAGGCGCGTCCTGCAGGGTTTCGGTCGAGCTCATAAGCGTCCTCTTGCTCCCAGTCTAGAAGGCGCATGTGACAAGGTCAAAGCGCCACTTCACAAAGGCCCGCCGAAATCAGCTGGGGGCCTCCTGCGGGGCCACAAGCGGCCCTTCCGGCTCCAGGCGCACCAGCTTTCCGACAATCTGGGCGCCCAGCGTCATTTCAATGATCCCGTAGTAGACATCTCCCTCCACGCGCGCGGTCGCCCCCAGCACGACGCGCTCCCGCGCGTGGATGTCCCCTTTGACGGTGCCGTTGAGGACCACGTTCGGCACGCGGACCGCGCCCTGGATCGAGCCGCTCTCGCTCACGCAGAGGCTTGACGCAGGCGCCTCGTCCGAGCGCACCGCGCCGTCGATGTGTCCGTCCAGGTGCAGGCCACCCTGGAAGTCCACGTCCCCGTGCACGTGCGCGGCCTTGCCGATCAGGGTGTCGATCCGCGGCGGCCTTGAATCGCGTGTGAACATGCTGCCTCGCTTGAAGGGGTACGTCAGGGCACGGATTCGACGGTCCACAGGAACGTCTGTGACAGGGGCGCGATTTCCTTGTGGCCGGAGCTTACCCCGACACTGAGCTGCTCGGGCTTGAAGCCGGCCGGAATCACCAGCTCCTGGTCGATGTTCTGGAAGTAACGAAAGCTGTAGCGCTGTTCGCGCAGGCGCTGCGGGGTGATCGCGGCGAAGTCCAGGGTGTGCGCGGCGCCGCCTTGTGTCCCGTCCAGCGTGAACTCGAAGGTGCCCGAGGCCTCCGCGTCCGCGCGCCCGGTGCGCAGCAGCGACAGGTGCACGATGAATCCCCCGGGTCGCGTCCCTGGAGTGATGCGCAGCTTCTCGATTTTCACCCCGATGCTGGCGGCCCCCTGGGCCACCACGCCGCGGTAGAACGCCAACTCCTGCGCCTCGCGCGCGACCTGAGCCTGCAACTCGCCAATCGAGCGGGCCACCTCAGCCTGCTCGTTCGCCCGGCCGACGCGGACCGTATCGAGTTCCGCGAGCTTGGTGCGCATCTCGCGGGTCGCCTTCTCCAGGTGCTCGATCTTCACCTCCAGTTCGGTACGCTGCTGCGCCACGGCCTGGCGGTCGTAGCCGGCGTTGTAGCGGCCGAGTTCGTAGACGACGTAGAACGCGAACAGTCCGATCAGGGCGGCCGCGGCGAGTACCGCCATGCGCCACCCGCGCGCGCGCTGGCGCACGACCTGCGGGGTGCCGTCCTTCCTGCCGAGCAGGCGCGCGAGCGGATCCACGGCCCTGGCTCGCCTCAGTCCGTCGACTCGGGGATCGCCGCACGACCGTCGCCCTCGGTCACCTCGTCCCACCACGCGGGAAACGGGGGCTGCTTGCCGCGCGAGAATGCCAGCGATGCCAGTTCGGTCAGGGCGCGGACATAGACCGGGCGCTTGAAGTAGATGACATCGCGCACCGGCTCCCAGTACGGCACCCAGCGCCACGAATCGAACTCCGGCTCGCTGGTGCGCGCGAAGTCGAAGACCGGCTCGCCCTTCAGACGCAGCAGGAACCAGCGCTGCTTCTGCCCGGTGCACAGGGGCTGCTGGTTACGGCGGATGTAGCGCGGCGGGAGCCGGTAGCGCAACCAGCGCTCGGTCTGGCCGATAAGCTCCACCTGCGCCTCGGTGATCCCGATCTCCTCGTGCAGTTCGCGATACAACGCCTGCTCGAGGGCCTCGCCACTCTTCATGCCGCCCTGCGGAAACTGCCAGCCACGACCGCCCGTGCGCCGTCCGAGGAAGACCTGGTCCCCCTGCATCAGCACGATGCCAACGTTGGCCCGAAAGCCGTCCGGGTCGATGACGTCACTCATTGTGGTCAGAGTCTGCCACAAGGCGCGGGGGTCGGGAGCCTTGCGCGACTAACCGGGAAGGGATGGCGTTTTCCAACAATTTCGATGACGCTAGCGCCCTCTTCACCAGGCACGGGTGGCACAACGGCAATGCCAGGAGCGACAGTGGCACGAAGCACACCCTGGCGCGGGCTGGCTCTGCTCACCGGGCTCGCCGCCGCGGTTTTCCTGATCGCGCTGCTCACCGGCAGCTCCGGTATCGGGCTGCGTGACGCGCTCGCGGCGCTGGGTGGCGCGGGCGACGAGGCGACACGCAACGTGCTGCTGGCGGTGCGCCTGCCGCGGGTGCTCGCCGCCTTCGGCGTCGGCGGCCTGCTGGCCGTCTCGGGTGTGCTGCTCCAGGCCCTGTTCCGCAATCCCCTCGCGGACCCCTACGTGCTGGGCGTCTCAGGCGGCGCCGCCGTCGGCGGCCTGCTCGCGATGATCGCCGGCGCGGCCGCGATCATCGTGCAATCGGCGGCGGTCGCGGGGGCCCTGGGCGCGGTCGGACTCGTATACGTGCTCGCCCGCGGCGGCGGCACGCCCAGGCTGCTGCTCACCGGCGTCGTGCTGGCAAGCGCGTGCGGCGCCCTGGTGAGCGTGCTGCTCGCGCTCGCGGATTCATCGCGTGTGCGCGGGATGGTGTTCTGGCTCGCGGGGGACCTGGAGTGGGCCGTCACCCCATGGCTGAGCGCCGGTGCCTCCGTGCTGGCGATCTGCGCGGCGATCGCGATCGCGCGGCCACTGAACGTGCTCGCCGCCGGCGAATTGCGCGCGCGCACGGTGGGGCTTGCGATCGAGTCGTGGCGGGGGGCGCTGTTCATCGCCTGCGCCACCTTCACGGCGATCGCGGTGGTGAGCGCCGGCACCGTCGGGTTCGTCGGCTTGATCACCCCGCACGCGGTGCGCCTCGCTTTTCGCACCAGCGACCATCGCATCGTGGCGCCGGCCGCCGCGCTCAGCGGCGGCATGCTGCTCGCGGCCGCGGACGTCCTCGCGCGCACCATCGCGGCGCCGCGCCAGTTGCCGGTGGGGGCGATCATGGCGCTCGTCGGGGCCCCGATGTTCGTGGCGCTGCTGCGCCGGCGCGCCTAGCTGACCAGGTTCGGAGAGGTGGCCAGACGGTTGCGGCCGGCGCTCTTGGCGCGATAGAGCGCCGCGTCGGCTTCCGCGATCAGGCGCTCGGCGAGGACCTTGTAGTCGCGCGTGGATTCCCCCGGGGTCGCCGCGGCGACCCCGATCGACAGGGTGACCGTCTCGGCGACGCTCTTGCCGATCAGCACCGGCTGGCCGCGCACCGCCTCCAGAACGCGCGTGGCCACCGTTTCCGCGTCCAGGATCGTCGCCTGCGACAGGACGATCGCGAACTCGTCGCCGCCAAAGCGCGCGCCCGTGTCGCTGATGCGCATCTCCGCGTCCAGCCGGTGCGCCACCTCACGCAGTACGGCATCCCCGGCGAGGTGCCCGTGCTGGTCGTTGATGCGCTTGAAGTGATCGATGTCGATCATGAGGCACGCGAGCGACTGGCGCGCGCGCTGCGCGCGCGCCAGCTCCTCGCGCAGGCGCGCCTGCAGATAGCGGCGGTTGTGGAAGCCGGTCAGGAAATCGGTGAGCCCGCTGCGCAGCAGGCGCGCGCGGTTGACGGCGTTTTCGACGCAGATGGCGGCGACCACTCCCAGGTGCGCGAGAAAGTCGGTCGCCAGGTCATGGCTGAACCGCCGCGAATCGACGCTCGCGAACACCAGCACGCCGTCGAGCTGTTCGTGGCGGCGCAGCGGGATGAGCGCAAGGCTCCCCGGGCGCGCGCCGCCCTGCACCAACAGCTCGTGATCGGCCTTGTGGAACGGGCCCAGCCAGGGACGCTCCAGGTGCGCCAGCTGCGGGGCGATTGTCACCAGCGCGTCGACGAAGCGCACCCCATGCAGCTCTTCCTCCGCCAGCGCGTCGCCGGAGAGCAGATGGCGAATCTCGTGCTGTGGGTCCTGCAGCATCATGTGCACGCCATCGAGCTGGTACGAGGTGCGCAGCCCGATGATGAGCCGCTCGAACAGCTGCGGGAGCGAGGTCGCGCGCAAAAGCTCGAGCTCACGCTCCTGCGTCTTGCGCAGCAGTGCGTCATTGCGCGCCACCTCCTCGGTGAGAGACGCGAGACGACCCTGTAGCACCCGATACTCGTGTGCCAGTGAACCAGCCTCGGCCGCCGGCGGAGTGGCCGGCGGCGTCCCGGATTGCGGTAGGCGCATCAGGCGAGAACCCTCGTGCGGAACTTCAGGCGCGGCGCTCCGCGACGTTGCGCCGGTCCTCTAGATAGTCGCGGCCCCGGCGCATCAATGCAACAAATGTCGCCGCGTCCTGCGTGAGCACAGCCGTGCGGATGCGCTCGACCGCCTTCGACAAGGCCTCGAGCGACTCGGCGCCGTAGTCGTTCAGGCTCTGTATTTCATAATAAAGCTCGGGGCTCTCCTGGGCCACACGGCTGGCCACGTCCAGCTGCGAATCAAAAGTGGTGCTCGACATGCGGGCAAGCTTCGGCGCCGCCTCGCCGCTCTCGGCCAGCGCCGTGAAGAAGGCGATATTGAGGGCGTGCGACAGCCCCAGCACGTAGGCGATAAGCCGGTCGTGGTCGTCCAGGCTCATCACCACCTGCTCGGCCATCGTCGGGGCGAACAGCTCGCGCGCGCTCGCCAGCGCCGCCTCGTGCCCGAGGTCCACGAACACCACGTGGCGGCCGGAAAGCAGTTCCGTGTCAGGCCCGAACATCGGATGCACGGAGGTGACCTGGCAACCATGCGACTTCAGCGCGAGCAGCCCCGCGCGCAGGGGCGACTTGAGCGAGCCCACATCGAAGATGACCCCCGGCGGCCGCCGCAGCGCAAGGTCACGCAGGATGGCATCGGTCACGCCTAACGGCGTCGCCAGCACGATGAAGTCGTGCTTGAGGTCGGTGGTGCGCCAGTCCTCAACGCGGTGCACGCCCGCGGGGCCGGCGCCCGTGTCGGCGACCTCGACGGAGAATCCCTGCGACCCGAGGAAGCTCACGAACCAACCGCCCATCTTGCCGGCGCCGCCGATGACCAGGGCGCGCCGGCCCGTACCCACCCCGCGCGCGACCACGCTCGCCTGTTCCTGGGTGGTTAGCGAGGAACGGATCAGCAGGCGCAGCAGCTGCTCGGCGAGCTCCGGGGAGACACCGCGCTCCAAGGCCATCGCGCGCACGCCCAGGATCACGTCCCGCTCCCGCTCGTAGTCGCGCGTCGGCGTGCCGGTGGCGCGCTTCACGCGCGCCACTTCCTCGCTCACGGCCTTGCGCTCAGCCACCAGGGATATCAGCTGGCGGTCAATATCGGTCACTCGCTGGCGCAGGTCGTCCAGCGTCACGTTCTCGCGGGTCATTGAACGATTGCCTCCTGGGGTCCCCTCCTTTCTATCGGTGTCAGGGGGGCACCGCAAGGGGCGTGTCCGTTGCGGGCGACATCACCCGGGCAAAGGCTCTAACATTGGCCGCCATGGCCTTGCATACCGAACATCTACCCGAGCCGCTCCCGGCCGAGCCACTGGCCCTGGTCAACACGTGGTTGGAGCAGGCCTGGGCGGCCGGCCGCCAGCCCAACGCCAATGCCATGGTGCTCGCCACCTGCGGTACCGATGGGCACCCCAGCGCGCGCGTGGTGCTGTGCAAGGACATCGTGCCGCGACCGGGGTTCATCGTCTTCTACACCAACTACCGCTCGATGAAGGGGCGTGAGCTCACCGCCAATCCGCGCGCCGCCGCGGTCATGCACTGGGACGCGCTGCACCGGCAGGTGCGCATAGAGGGGCCGATCGTGCCCGCGCCGGCCGCCGAAAGCGACGCCTACTTCGCCTCACGCTCATGGCAGAAGCGCATCGCCGCGTGGTCGAGTTCACAGAGCGAGCCAGTCGCATCGCGCGCGCGACTCCTCGAAAACGTCACCCGGATCGCGCAACGCTTTGGCACGCCGGTGCCGGGGACGGCCGAGGCCGAGGCCGAGGCCGAGGCCGCCGGAGACTTCGACATTCCGCGGCCGCCGCACTGGGGCGGCTACCGGTTGTGGGCGGACGCGGTGGAACTGTGGGCCGAGGGTGATGCCCGCATGCATGATCGCGCGCGCTGGCGGCGCGAGCTGTCGATCCATGCGGACGGCTTCGCGGGTGGCGCGTGGTCGGCGACGCGCCTGCAGCCCTGACCGCCCGCCTCCGTACCCCAGGCAGAACACTCCGTGTGGAAGACCCTCCGCATCAGCATCCTGCTCCTGATCCTGGGCGTGGTCGCGCTGCAGCAGTACTTTGACCGCGCGGCCACCCACACCTGGAAAGACACCCTGTGGGTCGGTGTCTTCCCATTGAGCGCCGATGGCAGCCCGCGGGCGCGGGACTACATCGCGGATCTCACCGAGAGGGACTTCGCCGACATCGAGACCTTCTTCGAGCGCGAGGGGCGCCGCTACGCGGTGCGCGCGCAGCAACCGGTGCACATCGAGTTGTACCCGCAAGGCGCGCGCGTGCCTCCCGAGCTGCCACGCGACGCCGGGCTCATGGGACGCATCGGGTGGAGCCTCAGGATGCGCTGGTATGCCTCACGCGCCAGTAAGTTTCCCGGCCACACGCCCTCGCGCGTGCGCATCTTCGTGCTCTACCACGATCCAACGACGCTGGACACGGTGCCTGACTCGCACGGCCTGCAGAAGGGCCTTGTCGGGGTGGTGCACGCCTTCGCCGACAAGTCCATGACCGGCGCGAACAACATGGTGATCGCTCACGAGCTGCTGCACACCGCGGGTGCCAGCGACAAGTACGACCTCCACAGCGGCGCGCCGCTGGTCCCGATTGGTCTTGGCGATCGTGAACAGGTCCCGCTTTATCCGCAGCAACACGCGGAGATCATGGCGGGGCGCCGTGCGATATCCGCGCAGGAATCGGAAATGCCGCACAGCCTGCGCGGCGTCGTCGTCGGACCCGAGACCGCGCTCGAGATCCACTGGAGCCCACCGTGACCGACACGGCGATGACCGAGGCGCCCGGCCTCGCGGCGGCCGGGGTGGGCATCAGGGTCGGCGCGCGCGAGCTGGTGCGCGGACTGAGCGCGCAGTTCGCGCCCGGGGAGCTCATCGCGATCCTGGGTCGCAACGGCTCGGGCAAGACCCTCACGCTGCACACCCTCGCGGGCCTGCGGCTTCCGGATGGTGGCGAGGTGCTTCTCGATGGCATCCCTGTTCCGGAACTCTCCCGCCGCGCCGTGGCGCTGCGGCTGGGTCTGCTGCCCCAGGATCTGGAGGACGCCTTCGTCACCAGCGCGCTGGCGACCGTGCTGATCGGCCGCCACCCGCACCTGTCATTGTGGCAGTGGGAAACCGCTGACGATGAGCGCATCGCGCAGGAGGCGCTCGCCGCAGTGGACATGACGGGCTTCGCGTCGCGCCGTACGGACACACTCTCCGGCGGCGAGCAGCGGCGCGTGGCCGTCGCCGCCTTGCTCGCGCAGCGGCCCGCGACCTTCTTGCTGGATGAACCGACCAACCACCTGGATCCGCACCACCAGCTCGCCGTGCTCGGGCTGTTCCGCAAGCTGGCGGACTCAGGCAGCACGGTGATCACGACGCTGCATGACCCGACGCTCGCGGCGCGCTTCGCCGACCGCGTGCTGCTGCTCCACGGCGATGGTCGCTGGACGCTGGGCCCAGTGGCGACCACCCTGACCACCGCTAGTCTGAGCGATCTTTACCTCACGCCGATGCTCGAGCTGGGCGGCAATGGCCGCCGCGTCTTCGTCACGGACTGAGGGCCGAGAGCGCGTTGGCGTGCAGTAGCCCGTTGCTGGCCAGCACGCTCGTGGTCCTCAGGTTCAGCTCGCCACCGGCGAGATCCGTGAAGGTGCCGCCCGCCTCGCGCACGATCACCGCGACGGCGGCTATGTCCAGAATGTTGACGTCGGACTCGATGACGACATCGAGCGCGCCACGCGCGAGCAGGTGGTAGTGCACGAAGTCGCCGTAGCCCCGGGTGCGGCTGACTGCGCGGATGAGGGCGCCCAAGCGCGCCCACTGAGATCCTGTGGTCAGGGTCTTCAGGTTGCCGGTCGAGACATGGGCATGGCTCAGTTGCGCGATGGCGCTGACCCTCACCGCCTTGTCGTTGAGGTGCGCCCCGCCACCGCGTTCCGCCCACGCGATCTCACCATACGCCGGGGCGCTGGACACCCCGAGCACCAGCTCGCCCGCGCGCATGAGGGCGATCTGCGTCGAGAAGAACGGCGTCTCACGCACGAAGGACTTGGTGCCATCGATCGGGTCGACCAGCCAGACGCTTTCCGCCTGCATCGAGTGCTGGCCGCCCTCCTCGCCGTAGAATCCGTAGCCGGGGAACCGCCGGCTGAGCGTGGCGCGGATCAGCTCCTCCGCGCACTCGTCCGCCTCGGTGACGGGCGAGGCGTCCGCCTTGGTGCGCACCGCGACCCCCTTCTGGTAGAAGGAACGGATGAGCTGCGCCGCGGCCTGCGCGGCTTCGATGGCCGCGCTGAGTTCTTTGGATGGCATGTTCACTTAGGATACGACCATGGGAAACCGCCTGAGCAAGATATACACGCGAACCGGGGACGACGGCACCACGGGGCTGGGTGACGGCAGCCGGGTGCGCAAGGACAGCCTGCGCGTGGAAGCGTACGGCACGGTCGACGAACTCAACAGCGCCCTCGGGGTACTGCTGGCGGCGCCCGACCTGCCCTCCGAGGTAAGCGCCTGCCTCACCGAGGTCCAGCACGAACTGTTCGACATGGGCGGCGAGCTGTGCATCCCCGGCCACACGGCGATCAAGGCCGCGCACGTGACGCGTCTGGAGACCGCGCTGGATGGCTTCAACGACCCGCTGCCACAGCTGAAGGAGTTCATCCTACCGGGCGGCGGCGCGGCAGCGGCCGCCTGTCACCTCGCCCGCGCCATCGCCCGGCGCGCGGAACGCCGCGTATGGACGCTCGCCGCCGTGGAACCCGTCAGTGCCGAGCTGACCAACTACCTGAACCGGCTGTCGGACCTGCTGTTCGTGGTGGCGCGCGTGCTGGCGCGGCACGCGCACGGCACCGAGGTGCTTTGGCGCCACGATCGCGCGAGGTAACCTCCGTCAGGGCGAGCGCGCGGCGAGCGCTGAGCGCAGGCGAACCCAGTCAAACACGCCCCCGGGATCGGTCTTGCGTCCGGGCGCCACGTCGCTGTGGCCGACGATGTCTTCCGGGGCGAGCGAGCCGTAACTTTCCAGCAGCGCCGTGGCGAGGCGCGTGAGAGCCTCGTACTGCGCGTCCGTGTACGGCACGGTGTCCGCGCCTTCCAGCTCCACCCCGATCGAGAAATCGTTGCAGCCCTCGCGGCCCCGGTAGCGCGACACGCCGGCGTGCCAGGCGCGCAGCGTGAACGGTACGTACTGCACCAGCTCGCCATCGCGGCGGATGAGGACGTGGGCTGAAACACGCAGGCCGACGCGCTCTTCGAAGGAAGGGTGCGCACTCCCCGGGAGGTCGCCGGTGAAGAGACGGTCGATCCATGGGCCGCCGAACTCCCCCGGCGGCAGGCTGATCCCGTGCACCACCAGAAGGTCCGGGGTGAAATTGGCGGGGCGCGGGTCGCAGAAAGGTGAGAGTACCTGCCGCGCCCCGGTCAGCAGTCCCGTGGCGAGGTCGATCTTGAGGTGCGAGGCGGTCGCGGCCGGTGGCATCAAGGCGGATTCCGCTTGGGGTTCCGTGGCTTTCGGGCCTCCGGATTCTGCCACAATTGGCCGCATGGATTCCGTCAACGCCAGCTACGTCGCGCGCGATCTCGCCCATGTGTGGCATCCCTGCACGCAGATGAAGGATCACGAGCAACTGCCGCCGATCCCGATCCGCCGCGGCAGCGGCGTGTGGCTCGAGGACTTCGAGGGCAAGCGCTACCTGGACGCCGTCAGCTCCTGGTGGGTGAACCTCTTCGGCCACGCCAACCCACGCATCAACGCCGCGGTGCGCGAGCAGCTCGAGTCGCTCGAACAGGTGATCCTCGCCGGCTTCACCCACGAGCCGGTCATCGCCCTGTCCGAGGAGCTGACCGCCGCCGCACCCGCGGGACTCACGCGCTGCTTCTACGCCGACAACGGTTCCTCGGCGGTGGAAGTCGCGGTGAAGATGAGCTTCCACTACTGGCGCAACGTGGGCCGAGCGCGGAAGCGCCGCTTCATCACCCTCGCCAACAGCTACCACGGCGAGACCCTCGGGGCGCTCGCGGTGGGCAACGTGCAGCTGTACAAGGAGATCTACCAGCCGCTGCTGATGGATGTGATAACGGTCGCCTCGCCTGACTGCTTCGCGCGGGCGCCGGGGCAAAGCTGGGCGGAATACTCCACCGCGCAGTTCGCCTACATGGAGCGCGCGCTCGAGTGCCACGCCCACGAGGCGAGCGCGGTCATCGTCGAGCCGCTGGTGCAGTGCGCCGGGGGCATGCGCATGTACGACCCGGTGTACCTCACGCTGCTGCGCGAGGCCTGTGACCGTCACCAGGTTCACCTCATCGCCGATGAGATCGCGGTCGGCTTCGGGCGCACCGGCACCCTCTTCGCATGCGAGCAAGCCGGCATCACTCCGGACTTCATGTGCCTGTCCAAGGGACTTACCGGCGGCTACCTTCCCCTGTCGGCCGTGCTCACCAACGAGACGGTGTATGCCGCCTTTTACGATGATTACGTGAAGCTCAACGCCTTCCTGCACTCGCACAGCTTCACGGGCAACCCGCTGGCCTGCGCCGCGGCGCGTGCGAGCCTCGCGCTGTTCCGCGAGGACAATGTACTCGCGCGCAACCAGGTGTTGGCCGCCAAGATGGGCGCGCGCGCCCGCGAACTCGAGCATCATCCGCACGTCGCCGAGGTGCGCCAGCGCGGCATGATCGTCGCGATCGAGTTCGTGAGGGACAAGGCGACCGGGGAGCCGTATCCCTGGCAGGAACGTCGCGGGCTCGCGATCTACCGGCACGCGCTCTCACGTGGCGTGCTGCTGCGCCCGGTCGGCAACGTCGTTTACTTCATGCCGCCCTACGTGATCACGCCCTCGGAGATCGACCTCATGGTCGATGTCGCGCGCGAGGGTATCGACCTTGCGACGTGCGCCTGACCCGGGTGTACGTCGACGCGACGCTCGCGCCCGGCGCGCGCGTGGAGCTCACCGGTGGCGCCGGGGCACACGTGAGCCGGGTGCTGCGGCTGCGCGCCGGCGATGAGCTGACTGTCTTCAACGGCCAGGGTGGCGAGTTCTGCGCGCGCCTCGACTCCGCGCGCGGTTCGGCCGTGACGGTGCTGGTGGGCGAGGCCCATGACCTCGAGCGTGAATCCCCGCTTGTGCTGCGCTTGGCGCAGGGCATCTCGCGCGGCGAGCGCATGGACCTGGTGGTGCAGAAGGCCACGGAACTGGGCGTCGCTGAGCTGCTGCCAGTGCTCACGGAGCGCAGCGTCGTGCGCCTCGACGCCCAGCAGGCCCGGCGCAAGGCTGACCACTGGCGCGCGATCGCGGTGGCCGCGTGCGAGCAGAGCGGGCGCAACCGCGTGCCCGCGATCGCCGCCGCGGTGTCACTCGCGCAATTCCTGCGTGAAGACGCCCTTGAGTCAACACGCCTGCTGCTCTCCCCGCTGGCGGGAGTGCGCCTGAGCGATATGCCGCGACCGGCCCGGGCCGTCACGGTGCTGATCGGGCCCGAGGGTGGCCTCACTCCGCAGGAGCAGGAAAACGCGCGGTCCAGAGGCTACACGGGGGTGCGCATGGGGCCGCGCGTGCTGCGTACCGAGACCGCGGCGATCGTCGCGCTGACGTTGCTGCAGCGCGAGTTCGGCGACCTTTAGCGGACCGGCGCGCGCGGCGCCTAGACCGCGCCGATGCTGGTCTCGTCGGCGATCATCTCCTCGAGGCGCTGCAGGTCCGGGACCAGCGGCGTCTCGTTCACCATGCGGATCTGGCAGATGACCGGTGCGCGCTCGGGGAACACCCGTGAGTTGTCGGGCCGCACGACATCGGAGCTCACGCGCACCAGCTGCGGGAACCCCTGGGAAACAAGCGCGAAGTTACCGCCTTCGACCTGCGTGCCCAGCGCATGCAGGATCACGATGCGGCTGCGCCCGCTCGCCGGCGGGATCATCTGCCCGCAGGCTCCCTCGAAGGAGATCAGCGGCACGGCCTTGCCGTTCCAGGGCACGGTGCCGATGTACCACGGCGGCGCCCCACTCATCTCCGAGGGGGTCTGGAAGCCGACGACCTCGGCCACGCAGGCGCGCGGGATGATCAGGCGGCCATCGACCAGGGGTACCAGCAGGCTGTAGATCTCGGCGACGCGCTCAGCCATGGCTGTTTCCCTTCAGGTCCCGGCGACGCCGGCGTAACGGGCGGCCGCCGCGCGGCGGCG
>JANYBG010000061.1 GCA_025360865.1 Pseudomonadota bacterium
GGCCGCGGCGATGACCGCGCAACGCGCCCTCACGCTCGACGCTGCGTTCACCGCGAATCCGATCCGCTTCAAGGGCATCGCACCGAAGCCGCCGGCGCTGCCCACCGCCGCTTGGATCAACCCACCGAAAAAGGAGTCGAAGACACCCGCAATCACACCCACTTGCTCGCCAATCTCATGACACCAGGTGTCTCAAAGTCATTGACACGTTCCGGAGCTGCTGGACCGCCGTCGGTTCAGAAGCCAGGCGGAAGCCAAGATGGCGGTGTTCGAGTGGATCGAGGGCTGGTACAACACGCGTCGCAGGCACTCCTCCCTCGGCTACCGCTCCCCGGTTAACTACGAGCGCGCCCATGACCGTTCAGTCCGGATGACGGAAGAGCATCTGCCGCCTGCGGCGGCAGACCGCCCTTCGTGGGTAAGATCGATGACGGAGACGAGATCACAGGCCTAAGATGGCAAACTGTCCACGGAAACGGGGGAACTCCAGGGCGCCGGAAGGGTGGGTGTCGGTCCAACACCTAACGGATCGGCAATCCGTCGTACTCCGGGGCACCCACGGCGCCCGCTCGGCGAGGAGGCTGTACCTTGGTTCTACGGCTCGACAAGCTTAAGGAGAATTGACTGCATCTACGCTGTCGCGGCGTCCGCCGTTACCGCTCGCGTCACAAGTCCTCGAGCCGCGAGAGGATACTCGTTACACGCCTTAAAACGTCTCCCGTCGCGCCCGTGGTCCCTTCGCTTTGCTGCATGCCCTCGTCGTCGGCAGCTTGCAATTGCTGCAATTGGTCTTTCCACTGCAAGAGGATCGCGCGTTTCTGTTCCGCCCCCAGATCGGTCGATTCGCTTAACAGCTCTGGCGTGCCAAAGACGCTGGCGGGATTCTTCATTGCCCTGTCAATGTCCATCACACGCCTCCGTCCTGCCAACATTTCGCAGGTCGTCAATAGCTTGCCTAAGCGAGATCTTCGCCAAACTCCCAGAGGCGCGACGGCCTCCAGAGCCCAGCCCGGATTCGACACCTATGCCCTGTCTCACGTCAAGTACGGCCCCATGACCCGCGCGCACCGCTGCGTCTTCCTGAGGCGAGCACGGCAACCGCTGCGCGACCCGGGCTCGCACCGTGGCTGAAGCCGTTTCACGCGCAGACTAGACTGGGCCATTGACGTGCGCCCGTTGATGGGTCGCGATCTGGACATACCTTCAGTGTGCGGCCGCGAGAGCATAAGATGATTGGTAGTGCGCTGACTGGCGAAAGCTTGGTACAGCGCTCTCTGCGAACGCGGTGTTGGGAAAGGTTGGGGGTACCTCATGCGCAACTCATCACTGGTAGTGCTGATCTTGGTGCTTACGAGCCCTGCGGGGCTTGCGACCGAAGCGGCCTCTGGTGACTCCGCGCGCATCTCCCAGTTCGCGCGGCTGCCGAACTGGAGTGGGCTGTGGGTCAGCGCGGCTTGGAGCCTGGGTACTTCCGGTCGCCCGGCCGGTGGTGAAGAGGAACTCAAGGCAAAATTGCAACTGATCAGGCCCCCGCCATATAACGCGCAGTGGGCGGCGAAATACGAGGCGGCGCTGCAGGACAAGGCCGCACTGGCTGCCCGCACTGCGACTTTCAAGGTGTGTACGCGCAGTTTCCCCGCACTGATGGAAGCGCCGCAGCAATTTCAGGTCGCGACCCTGCCGGAAGAAACCTTATTGATATTCGAGAACGGCCAGGTCCGTCATGTTTACACGGACGGTCGGTCGCATCCCGCTGGCGACGATCTTTGGCCCACTCCCTTGGGAGATTCTGTCGGACACTGGGAAGGACAGACGCTCATCATCGATACCGTGGCACGTAGCGCGTCGGAATCGCTTGCGCCGCGGGCCAGGGTGGCGCTCCTAAGCGAAGACGCGCATTTCACGGAGCGCTTGCGGAAAGTCGACGCCAACACTCTGGAGGACGAGATGCGGATCGACGACCCGACCGCGCTCGCCTCCCCGTGGATATTTACCCTCCGGTTTCGACGTGTGACAGAGATGAATCGCATGATTTCCACTAACTGCGTTGAAAATGACCGCGTTCAGGTAATCGACGGGAAAATGGTAATCACGAATCCATAGCACGAGGTCAATCCATGGGCATGCAGTACGGGCGGCAAAGTGTGCGTAGCAAATCGAAACGCTGTTACGCGGGATTAATGGCATCAGTGCTTATAGCGCCCGTGCTCGCACATCACTCGGGTGCGATGTTCGATGAAAAGGTATCCGTGACGCTGGTCGGTACGGTCAAGGAGTTTCAGTGGACTAACCCTCACTGTTGGATACAGGTGCTGGCTCTGGATAAGTCCGGTCCCGTCGAATGGAGTGTGGAAATGGGCTCACCGTCGCAGTTGTTTCGCGGTGGTTGGAAACCAAAAACCGTGCACGTGGGCGACGCGATCGTGGTCGTCATTCACCCAATGCGCGACGGAACAAAAGGCGGGCTTTTTGTTTCCGCGTCACGGGGTGACGGGACGCCGTTCGAAAGCGTTCCCCAATAAACACCTGTTGAGCGCCGGAGATTTCTGCGAAACCCGGGCCGGCCTGTATAGATCTCGCTGGCGCTCGGGCTGGATGAGCGAGGGGAACCTATCCTACGCCGGCCCCCCGAGAGTGAATCCGATCCATCGGCCGCATACGGCGATCGCGATCCACAGACATAGCGATAACGCCCCGGCGACTCGGGCGCGCCAAGGAGTCAGCGACGCGGTGCGCCAGTCCCCCGCGTCCTTGCCCAGAAACAGGTGGTACGCGCCCATGTTGATCCCAGCGAGTGCGAGCAGCGCCAGTTTCGCTTGGAAAAAGGTGTTGTGGGCGTAACCAGTCGCGTTAGAGGAAAAGAGCAGACTACCCGTGATAACCGCGACGACGAACGCGGACCAGGTTACCGGAAGCGCGAGCGTCATCATTTGCACCACGCCGCGATCGCGGGAGTTCAGGCCGATGACGCGCAAATCGACGATCGCGATTGACCCGATCACCAGCGTCAGGGCGAGCACATGAACACACTCGATCCATGGAAATAAACTCTCCCCTTCACGGATGGCGGTGGCCACCGCGCTGTTCTGGAGGGCTTGCAAAAAGGTGTGCAGCACCTCAAGACCCTTGGACATAGGCGATCCAACGCCCCGCGAAAATGATAGCGATCCACAACGAAAGCGACGCGATCGCCATGAGCCGGACCGTCCGCCGTCGGGCGGCATTGCGATCCCAGAACTCCGCATCCCGTCGCAGCGGGATCTGACAGCCAAGTGTGACGCCTGCCGCCGCGATCAGGAGCCCCATCTTCAATAGGAAAATAGGATTCTTCAGCGTACGCGAGGGTTCAGCGGCGATGAGTGCGATGCCCGTTGCGAGCAACACAGGCAGCGGCCACCAGACGTAGGGGAAGAAACGGTTCGCGATCGATCCAATCGCCAGCTCGCGCGCGCCGATCCCTAGCAGCCGCAGATCGATCATCAGCACTGGCGTCACGACGGTCGCGACAGCGAGAATATGCACCGTCTGCACGGCCGGAATAGTCCATTCGATCGTTTTCATCGTGTGGCTTAACGTTGTGGCTTCCAGCCAAGTGCAAACCGCGTCCAAGATATGCGAAGTCTTGTTCAAGAGCCGGATCGGCGCTGACTGGGATACCAGTAGGTCACGTGGCATGCCTCACAGGCCTCGTCTATGAGGCCGCCGGCGTCCATCAGACCCTGCGGGTCCTTGGCGTTAATCGCAGCCAACGCCTTGAGCGCGGCGTCCTGGAGCAAACTCGCGAATCGAACGAAGCTATCGTGGCTCGCGTCGATTCGCTGCTGGATCTCGGCGGCGGAAAGTTCACCGGCACCAACGGGTGAATCGCCGCTCTTGACCCGACGCCCCGGCATACTGAGAAGATTCGTTGCCTCAATCAGTGCGATAGCGTGAGCGCGAACCCCCAGCCATTCCGCATCCGTGCGCGGTTGGCGGTCTTCGGTACCGGACGGAGATTGAATAATGGCCACCGAAGCCCACAAGGCGTCGGCCGCGGGATCGATCTGCCCCTCCATTAGTTCCTGGATCGTGGTCAGACGAAACCGCTGGGCAGGCGCGACTGCGGTCGTCGGCGCCTTGGACGAGCACGCGCCCATCCCGATGACAAGCGACAGGCTCAACGCCTGTACATGGCGTTTTGGAATGCGCACTCCAAGAGCATAGCCGAGATCGTGACCCACTTCCTGCACCAACCATTCCCAGGGTTGCATTTGCCTCGAATTAGCACGTCCCTGCGATCCAACTCACTCATGCGATATGGGCGTATTCGCCGCACTCGTGTCTGGATTGACGCCGGACAGTTGCAACGCTGTTTCCTTAGTCCCCGTCCCCACGGTTGCCGCCGCCGTTGTTCGCCCCGAACGATGATTCCGCCGTGTCAACAGTCGCGGTTGCACGTTGGTTGATGTCGGCCTCACAGCCAACGGATGGGCAATCCGTTGGTGCAATGGTTCAGATGACTGGAAACGGTGTAAGCAGGCGACCTGG
>JANYBG010000073.1 GCA_025360865.1 Pseudomonadota bacterium
TATGAGCGGATGGATGGCGAGGGCAGGCCGCTGCCCCCGGCGATCACCCACATGCGCAGGGGGTGGGTGGCCGGACCGCTGCTGGTCGAGAACTTCGTGGCCTATTCGGCGGTCGTGATGCGGCGTGAATGCCTGGCGCGAACCGGTTACTTCGATGAGACCCTGAGCATGGGCTTCGACTACGACCTGTGGCTGCGCATGTCGGCGGGCTGTCAATTCGATTTTGTTCCGGAGGCGACGCTCAGGTATCGCGTCTGGTCGGGGCAGCTGTCGCGGAACTACCGCAAGCGATGGCAGGTGGCGATCCAGACGACGGAGAGGTTCCTGGAGAATCACCCGCATGCGGTCGACAGGGCGGTGGTGCGTCAGGCGTGGGCGCACACTTATGTGGGGCGCGGTGACAGCACGCTGTGGCAGGAGAAGGATCGAAAAGCGGCCTTCGGCGACTACGCGCGAGCGCTCAAGTACGTGCCCTGGTACTGGCCCGCGTGGCGCGCCCTCGCCCGCGGCCTAATCACGACGCGCGCGCCATGAGTGCGCCGCCTCGCCGCTCAGCGAGCGGGTATCGGCGGGTAATCGGTGCGGTTGACGTAACCGTGCGAGCCGTGCTGCGAGATGACTCGCGCGGGAACGCCGCCTACCGCGACATCGGGTGGGACGTCCTCGACGACGACCGCGTTCGCACCGATCGCCGCGCGATCGCCGATATGAATGCGACCGAGGATCTTCGCTCCCGGTCCAATGTAGACCTCGTTCCCCACCGTCGGGCACCCGGCCTTGTCGCCCCGATTGATGCGCCCCAGAGTGACGCCCTGCGACAGGTTGCAGTTATCGCCGATGACAACCGCCTCGTTGACCACGATGCCCCCGAAGTGGCCGATATAGAAGCCCGAGCCGATGCGTGCGTCACGCGAGATATCGATGCCGAAGCGGATCGAGTAATGGTGCAACGCCAGAACGAGCAGTTGTCGCGGGCCGAGCCCACACCACCCCGCGTGAACGCTGTACGAGTACAGACGCAACAGCACGCTGTAACGAAATCCTGGCGTGGCGAACCAGTGCCGACCGAAGGCGCGGGCATTCAGCGCGCCGGTATACCGCCACAGATCCGAGGCGATGAGCGCCTTGCATCGCGCCCAGCTCATGGATGCGACGTTTTGGCTCTGTAGCGCATGCGGATCCTGCATCTCATAGACAGTGGAGGTGTTTACGGGGCTGAACGCATTCTATTGTATCTGGCCCGTGAGCAGCGGCGCAGTGGTCACCATCCCGTGATAGGGAGCATCGCCCGACCTGGCGCCGGGCCGGTGGCGCTCGAAATCGCCGCGATCTCTTGGGGGTTGCCCGTCGCGCCGATTCGCATCGGGCGCATTCCGACGCCCGGGGTGATCAACGAAGTACTGGGACAAATTCTTCACGTTGGCCCCGATGTGGTTCATTCCCACGGGTATAAGGCCAACATTCTCATCGGTCCGCTATCGCGTGGCCGCAGAGGTCCGATGCTGACCACGCTGCACGGCTGGACCAGCGCACGTCGCTTTAGCGCGATTTGGCTTTACGAGCGCCTTGATCAGTGGGCACTGACGCGCATCGATTCGGTGGTGGTGGTCAGCCCAACGATGCTGAAACTTCCCGCACTGCGGAGGGTCTCTCCCGCGCGGCGTCATCTGATCGAGAACGGGATCCCAAGCCTGCAGGACAGGCTTGCGGACCTCGCTACCCGAAACGCGCAGCCGTTACCGGAGGATCTCCTGGGCCGCGTGAGCGCGCGGCCGACCCTGGTTTCGATTGGGCGTTTGTCGCCCGAGAAAGGCTTCGGCCTGTTGATCGAGGCGTTTGGGCAGGCGAGGGAGAAGACTGGCTCCGGACATCAGCTCATCATCGTGGGGGAAGGTCCTGAGCGGACGATGCTCACGGAGCGCATCGCCGCCCTTGGACTTGGGAATGACGTGCACCTTGTGGGCTTCCTTGACGGTCCGGACCGGTTGCTGCGGGAGGCCGCGGGATTCGTGATGAGTTCCTTCACGGAGGGCATGCCTCTGGTGCTGCTCGAGGCTCTGCAGTGGGGAGTTCCCATTCTGGCGACGTCGGTCGGGGCGATCCCCGAGATGCTGGACCACGGAAGCCTCGGCGCGCTGGTCCCGCCCAACGATCTGGCGGCGCTGCGTGCCGGGCTCGAACGGCTGATGACCGACCGGGGTGTGAGGGCGAAGCCCGCGCCAACTGATCGTTTTACGAGCGCCCGGATGGCGGCGGAATATTTGCGCGCGTACGAGGCGATTACGTGAAATCCACGCGTGATTCCGCGGCGCTTCCCCGGCACACTGGCCGCCGACACGCCACCTCGGCCAGCGGTTCGACGTGACATAATAAGACCATGAGAAAGACGCGAGTCCAACAGGAAGTTGAGCCGCAGGCGGAGCAGGGATCGCGCGATGTCGCCTTCTACCTGTTCTGCGCCTTCATCGTCAGTTATTTCACTCACCTGGCGGCGCGCATTCCGGTTCTGGGCACGCTCCACGTGGACTTGCTGCTCGCGGGTGCTATTGGCGTTGCGATCGCGGCCTCAGGGCCGCGCCGGCGCCAGGGGCCACCGCCGAAGATGGACTCCGTCGCCAAGCGGTTGTGGGTCCTGCTGGCCTACATCATCGTCACGATCCCATTCGTGGAGTGGCCCGGCAGCGTCATCCACAATCTCCAGGACTACGTGAAATCGCTGTGTTTCTTTTTCTTCGTCGTGGCGATCGTGGATACCACGCGCAAGCTTCGCGTGCTGATCGCGGTCTACGTCGCCGTGCAGGTGTTTCGCGTCATCGAGCCGCTGGAGATGCACATCCGGGGCGGGTATTGGGGCTCGTTCACCTCGCTTGGAAACTGGGAGTACATGGACCGCCTGGCCGGCTCGCCATTCGATATCATCAATCCGAACGGTCTGGGTTTCGTCATCATCATGACGCTGCCGCTCCTGCACCTGATCCTGAAACCCAACACGCCTGCCCGCCGGGTGCTCCTCGTGAGCCTGGTCGGCGCCATGTGTTACGCCCTGGTGCTGAGCGCATCCCGCTCGGGGTTTCTTGGCCTGGTCTTCCTCGGCGTCCTTCTCGTATGGGGCAGCAAGAATCGCGCCGCGTACCTGATGCTCGGCGCCGTGGCGTTGGTGGCGAGCCTGGCACTGATGAGCGGTCTTCAGCGCGAGCGCTACGTGTCGATCTTCTCGCATAACGCCAAGGGGAGCGCCACCGCCGCGGCGCGCCTCACAGGCGTCATTGACGATTTCAAGGTCTCCCTGCGTCGTCCGTTATTTGGGCACGGCCTGGGCACGTCCGCGGAGGCGAACTCACACTTCCGGGGGGAGAATCTTCCCTCGCATAACCTCTATACGGAGGTCGCGGAGGAACTCGGTTACGTGGGGCTCATCCTCCTCCTGGCCCTGATCTGGGGCTTCCTGAAAGCGTGCTGGCGGGCGCAGCAGATCGTGAGCGCCACGCCCATGACCGATGAGCGCCTGCGATTCCTGCACGAGGTCGCCGTCGCGCTGGTCGTGGTCGTGGGGGTGGACCTGTTCTTCAGTTTCGCCTCGTTCGGCTTCTCGGAGCCGTACTGGTACTTCTTCGGCGGCCTTTCCGTGGCCACCGCCCGCTTGGCGGTGAAGCTCGTGCCGGAAGTGGCGACGGTGGCCTTCAAGCCCCGGCGTGGCCGCGGCGCGCTGTGGCGCGCCACCCGCAAGGTTCCGCTGAGCCGTCCCCTTTTGCCGCGGCGACCCGTGTCGCGCGCGCGAACACGATAGGGACCGGGCCATGTGCGGCATCTGTGGCTTCGTCTCCTCGGCCGGGTGGTCAGCGGCCAGCCTGCAGCTTATGAACGATGTGATCTTCAGGCGCGGGCCGGACGGGGAGGGCCTGCTGCACACCGGCCCGGTCGGGCTAGCCATGCGGCGCCTGGCGATCATCGACGTCGCCGGCGGTTCGCAGCCGGTCTACAACGAGGACAATTCAGTCGCCGTGGTGTTCAACGGCGAGATCTACAACTTCAAGGCGCTGCGCGAGGGACTGCGCGCGCGCGGCCACCAGTTCCGCACCAACTCGGACACGGAAGTCATCGTGCACCTCTACGAGGAGAAAGGCGCGCACCTGGTGGACGACCTCGAGGGCATGTTCGCGTTTGCGTTGTGGGATGCGAAGCAGGAGAAGCTGCTGCTGGCCCGCGACCGCCTTGGCATCAAGCCGCTGTACATCGCGCAGCTGCCTGGCGGAGTGCTATTCGGCTCGGAGATCAAGTCACTCCTGTCGACCGGGCTTGTTCCCCTGGATATCGACTGGCAGGCGATGGACGAGTTCTTCACCTACACGTTCATCCCGGCGCCGCGCAGCATCTACCGCGCCATCGCCAAGGTGCCCCCGGCCACCACGCTCACCATCGATGCGAAAGGCAACCTGCAGTCGCACGTCTACTGGCAGGTCCCTGACGGCGCACCGGCACAGCGCTCCCACGATGAATGGATCGAGCGCGTCGAGGGCGGCCTTAAGCGCGCGGTCGAGTCACACCTGGTGAGCGATGTCCCGGTGGGTGCCTTCCTCTCCGGCGGCATCGACAGTGGACTCATGGTCGCCATGATGGCCGCCGCCAGCGAGCGGCCGGTGGAGACCTTCACGGTCGGGTTCGCGGATCCCGGCTCCTCATTCATCGACGAGCGGGTGTATGCGCGCATGATCGCCCAGCGCTACCGCCTCAACCACCACGAGATCCACGTCGAGCCGCGCGTCGCGGAGATCATCGATGACATCGTCACGGCCTTCGATGAGCCGTTCTCGGATGACTCCGTGATCCCGAGCTACTACGTGAGCCAGGCCGCGGCGAAGTTCGTGAAGGTGGCTCTCACCGGGCTCGGCGGGGACGAGATATTCGGCGGCTACCGGCGCCATCTGGGGGTGCGGGTCGGGGATGCCTACGCGCGCGTGCCCGGCTGGCTGCGCGATGGCCTGGTGGATCCTGTGATACGGCGCCTCCCCGAGCCAAAGACCTCTAGCGATCTCATCGACCACATGAAGCGCTTCTCACGCGCCTCCTCCGCCACCGCGGGGAGCCGTTACCAGGACTCGATGAGCTCGCTGCCCGCGCTCGAGCGCGACCGCCTGTATAGCCGGGAGACCGCCGCGCGGGTGGACTCGGCGCGCACCGCCGCCATCTTGACTCGCACATTCGAAGGCTTCCGCCATGGAACCAGCGTCGATCGGGCGCTGAAGACGGACCTGCGCTGGTACCTGCCCGACGACATCCTCACGCTCACGGACCGCTTAAGCATGTGGCACTCCCTGGAGCTACGCGTGCCTTTCCTGGACCATCACCTGGTGGAGGACGTGATGAGCATGCCCGCCGGGCTCAAGATCCGCGGCATGAAGCAGAAGTACGTGCTCAGGAAGGTCGCCGAGAAATGGCTGCCCGCGCCGGTTATCAACCACCGCAAGCAGGGCTTTGAGGCTCCCATGGGACGCTGGCTGCGCGGCCCGCTGAAAGAGTTGATGCAGGACACCCTCACCGCGGCGGCGATCGGCAGGGGCGGGATCTTCAACTTTTCTGAGGTCGAGCGCCTCAAGGGCGAGCACCTTGCCGGCACGCGCAAGCACAGCAAGCTGCTCTTCTCGATGCTCATGTTCCAGCTCTGGCACGACAAGTATCAGCGGGGCCGGCTCGCGGGCGAGGCACGGCCTACCGTGACGTTCGCCGCTTGAGCGCCCTGGCGGTGACCTGGATGCGCCAGCGCCGCACGCAGGAGCTGTGCGCGGGCCTGGACCTGGAGCTTGTGATGCTGGAGACGCAGCGGCGCGGCGGGCTGCGCTACCTGATCCTGGGAGGGCGCACGGTGGGCCTTCTGCTGCGTCGCCGGGTGCGGGTGCTCCTGGTGCAAAACCCGTCGCTGATCCTCGCAAGTCTGGTGGTGCTGCTGCGACCGCTGCTCGGCTACCACCTGATCGTTGATGCGCACAACGAGGCCATCGAGCCCTACATCAACCGGCAGGCGTGGATCCGTGCGCTGTCGCGCTGGGTGATTCGCAAGGCCAATCTCACCATCGTCAGCAACCGCCAGCTCGCACAGCGGGTCGATGGCTGGGGTGGCCGCTCCTTCACGCTCCCCGACCCGATTCCGAGGCCACCGCCGGCCGCCGCGGCACGACCACTGGCGGGCGCTTTCAACGTCGTGCTGATCGCGACCCATGCCCGGGATGAGCCCATCGCGCAGATCTTTGAGGCGGTGCGCGGAAGCGACGTGCAACTCTACGTGACTGGCAACGCGCGGCGCATGGCCCCCGCGCTGGCGGCCGCGGCACCGACGAATGTCACCTTCACCGGTTTTCTGCCCGATGCGGAGTACTGGGCGCTCCTGCGCTCGGCCGACGGCATCATCGACCTCACGCTCATGGGTGACTGCCTGGTGTCCGGCGCCTACGAAGCCCTCGCTGTCGGCACGCCAATGCTCCTGTCCAACAACCAAGCGAGCGTGGAGCTGTTCGGGGGCGCCGCGACTTTCACCGACAACACGACCGCCGACATCCGCCGGGCGCTGCAGGCCCTGCGCAGCGGTTCCAGTGACCTGCGCGCGGCGGCCGAGCTAAAACGAGGCGAGCTGGTGGAGCGCTGGCGGGCGAAAGCGCGTGAGCTGATTTCCGTGATACACAAGTACGCAGTTCCCCAGCCGCGGACTTGACGAGGGTCCCTGCATGGAACGCGCGGCGGCGGAAATTGCCGTCTTCAGGGCTGGGGGCGGTCATTCCTTTGTGGGAGCAGGCGCGGGGCCCGCCGCTCGCGCATGACAACTGATGGCTCAAGGTCCCCCGGGCGGGCGGGCAAGCCGGGGGTCGCCGCCGCGGGTGCTGAACCGCCGCCGGCTGAATCTCCGCGGTTCTGCGGGCCGCGGCGCGCCACCCTGTGGGCGCTGGCCATCCTCGCGTTCCTGCTGACGGCGGAAGCCACCGCGCGGCTGGACGATGCCGTCTTCCAGGGCGTCCCGTTCCTGGCCAATCCGCGTTACGAAGATCTCTTCATCCGCGACGCGCTGGGCCGCCGCGGCCGCCCGAATGCGCAGTTCGGTAAATGGACGCTCAACAGTTTCGGCTTCCGCGGGCCGGAAATCACCCCCGTTCCACGACCCGGCTGCCTACGCGTCGCGCTCATGGGGGCTTCGGAAACCTTTGGATACGATGAGTCTCCCGGTCACGAGTTTCCCGCCCTGCTGAGGAAGAAGCTCGCGGGACGTGGCTGCGTCGAAGTCGTCAATGTCGCGGTGGTCGGCATGAGCACCGGCACCATGGTCGATTACTGGAATAACTGGGTCTCCCGGTTCCGGCCGGACGTGGTGGTGGTGTATTCGTCGCCGCTGTTTTACCTGGCGAGCCGTGAGAGCCCGGATGCCAGGCGCGCGGCGGGAGCGGTCAGTGCGCCTCCGCCAGCACCGGCCCCGCCAGCGGCATCCCTCGACAACCCCTTCGAGTCGCGGTTCGTCAAAAGAATGCGCGGTGTAGGGCACGCCGCGGTGCCTGCGTGGGCCTGGATGGCCTGGAATAAGCATAGGCTCGAACATCAGCTGCGGGGCGTGCCCGCCGATGCGCGGATCCACGCGCCGCCAGCCGCCGGGCTGGCGGCCTACGAGCATGACCTCGTGAGACTGATCGGGACGGTGCGCTCACAGGCGCGCGTGGTGCTCCTCACCCATGCGCAGCGCGCGGACCTGCCCGTGCCAACGCGTGTCTTGCCGGATCTATGGGAAGAGCGCAACTGGGTTCCGCAGGCCGACCTGCCCGTCTTCGTCGAGTTCGACCGAGCGGCGAATACGGTTACCCGACAGGTCGCCGCGCGCGAGAACCTGCAGTTGATCGATGCGGCGCAGTTGCTGAATGGCTGCTGGGACTGCTTCGGGGATTTGAATCATTTCGTCGACAAGGGCTCCGAGCGAATGTCGGACCTCCTGGCCCGTGAGCTGCCGCTGCGGAAATCGGAGTAGCCCGCGATGCTCTTCAACAGTTTCATCTTCATATTCGGGTTCCTGCCCGTGGTGTACGTCGTGTTCTGGTGCCTGCCGAGCGCGAAGCCCCGCTATGTGTGGCTCGCGGTCTCGGGCTACGTGTTCTACGGCTACTGGGATGCCAGGTTCTGCCTGCTGATGGCGTTCTCCACGCTGGTCAGCTACTGCGCGGGGTTGGCGTTTCTGAAGTATCAGGACCCACGCGCGCGCCGCTGGGCGCTGGTGGTCCCAGTCTGCGTCGATCTGTGCCTGCTCGGGTTCTTCAAATACGCAGGCTTCGCATTGAGTTCCGGACAGTGGCTCGCCAACCAGTTGGGCATCAGCGTGCACCTGCCGGTGTTCGACATCATCCTGCCCGTGGGCATCTCGTTCTACACCTTCCACACGATCTCCTACATCGTCGATTCCTACCGCCGGGTGATTCGCCCGACCCGCAACCTGTTCGAGTTCAGTGCCTATGTCTCACTGTTCTCGCAGCTAGTGGCAGGGCCAATCGTGCGTTTCCGCCAGATCGAGACCGACCTGGAGAACCTGGGCGGTGCGCAGCGCCGCCGCTGGCTTGTGCCGGGGCTTATGTTCTTCGTGATCGGGCTGGTCGAGAAGGTATTGGTGGCGGATACGCTGTCGACCTTCGTCGACCCGGCCTTCAAGGACGTGGCATCGCTCTCCACGGCGAGCGCCTGGTTGGTCATGCTGGCGTACTCGTTCCAGCTCTATTTCGATTTCTGCGGCTACAGCGACATGGCCGTGGGCCTGGGCTACTTGTTCGGGCTGCGCATACCGCGGAACTTCAACTCGCCCTACAAGGCGCACGATCCTTCGGACTTCTGGCGGCGCTGGCACATCTCGCTGTCCACCTGTATGCGTGATTACCTCTACATCCCGCTCGGCGGCAGCCGCCACGGTGAGGTGGCCACCGTGCGCAATCTCATGGTGACCATGCTGATCGGCGGCCTGTGGCACGGCGCGAACTGGACCTTCGTGGTCTGGGGCGCGTACCACGGGGCATTGCTGGTGCTGTACCGGTTGGCCCCGAAGCTGTGGGATGCGCTGCCACGGCGGGGCGCGCAGATTTTAATGTTCCTGCTGGCCCTGCTCGGATGGGTCTTCTTCCGTTCCCCGTCATTCGCGGTGGCCGGCGAGGTTCTGCACGCGATGTTCACCGCGACGGCCGGGGCTTTGCCTCCCAATGTAGGCGTGCTCGCGTGCATGCTGCTGGTCGCGGGCTACTGGGCCATGGTCGGCCGCAACACCTTCGAGTTCAACGACGGCGCCTCTGCCACGCCGATGCGCCAGGCGCTGTTGGCGGCCGCATTCGGTGCCTGTCTCGCGGTGATGGCCGGTGGGCGCGACACACCCTTCATCTACTTCCAGTTCTAACCCCCCGATCAAGAGAGCCGCTGTGGCGTAGCCGCCGCCCCAGCTGCAAGCGCCTGCTCGGCGCAGGCGGCGGGCTGACCTGGCCGCGGCACTTCTCTTGGGTCAAGCGGCGTATGCTCGGTGAACCTCGGGCGTCACCCGGCTACAATGCCCAGTGAAAGCCGGGGCAGGGAAGCCAGAACGTGGGCTTGAGGCTGGCGACCAGTACGCCGCCCGGGCGCATCGCCGCAGGTAGTGGCGTTTTTGGGATCAGGGAGTAGTCCCATGTGGGAACGTGCCGCCGCCATTTTGGCTTGCCCGCGTTGTCGCGGGCCGCTGGAGTTACGGACGATACCGTCGGTTGTGTCTCCCGGGACATCGACGCCTGAGTCCGTGGGTTGGATTGACGAGGGACTGCTGACCTGTGCGGCCTGCCACGCCTTTTACCCGGTCCATCGCGGCGTGCCGATCCTCCTGCGCTACCGCACCGCCATGGGCGAGGCGGCCTACCGGGGCTGGCCGGAGAGCCTGCGCGCGGCGCTGCGCGCTGAAGGGTTCGACTTCCCCGCTGACGAGCCGCCGCGCGGGGAGAAGTTCGTCCAAGCCTCCTTTTCCACCGAGTGGGACGCCTACGACTACGGCGGGACGCTGTGGACCGCATCCACCGCCGACCGCCTGCAGACATTCCGTGGCGAGTGCGGGCTGAAGGATGGTGACCTCGCCGGCAAGCGCTTCTGTGAGGTCGGCTGCGGACTGGGGATTTTGACCCACGAGGCGGCCACCGCGCTCGGCGCGGAAGCGTGGGGGATGGACCTTAGCACCTCGGTGTTCCGTGCCGTGGCGCAGTTCCGCGACAACCCGCGCCTGCACTTCGTGCAGGCCTCAGTATTCTCCCCGCCCTTCGCCGGCCGGCCCTTTGACTTCGTTTACAGCCACGGGGTACTGCACCACACCTGGAGTACTCAGGAGGCGGTGCGCCACGCGGCGCAGTTGGTGCGCGCCGGCGGTGCCCTGTACGTGTGGTTATACGGCCACGATGACGTGCGCGTGTCGCTCACGCGCCGACTCGCCTTCGCACTGGAGCAGTCCACGCGGCCGTGGCTCGCGCGCCTGCCGCCACGGGTGGCCACGACGGTTCTCCTGCCGCTGGTGCCGGTATACCAGGCGGCCAGTCTTCTGGGGCGTATGTCCGGCTCGCACGGCGCCGCCTACTCGGTGCAGGAAGCCATCCACGCCGCGCGTGATCGCTTCACACCCTTGTTCGCCCACCGCCACGACTACGACGAGGTGGCCGAGTGGTACCGCGAGGTGGGTCTGCAGGACCTGCACAAGGTGGACCCGAGCGAAGTCTCGCCCTCGTGGGCGCCGGCGATCGAGCGCAACATCTCCATCCGGGGGCGCCGGCCGCACATCCCGGACTCGTGAGCCCGGCCACGCCCGAGCCGTCGATTCTGTGGATCGACTGGGGGCGGCACCTGCGTACGCGCTCGCTTGCGGCGCGCCTGGGGGTGGAGCTGATCGAGATCCCTCCGAGCGGTGGGCGCATCCGTCGCTACCTGCACAGCATCCGTCGCACGCTTGCGCGCCTCGGTGCCGCCCGCCCGCGGGTGGTGATCGCCACCAACCCGTCCCTGGTGCTGGGCATCCTGCTGTGGGCGATGCGCCGGCATTTTGGTTACGCGCTGGTCGCCGATGCGCACTACCTCGGCGTGCGTTCGCTCGCGGGAAGTGGGCTGCTCCAGCGGCTGCTCGACTTCTACAACGCGCGCGCCGACCTCGTGATTGTCACCAATGAGCCGCATGCGCGCTACGTGCGCGACCGGGGTGGCCGTGCGTACGTGTGTCCCGACCCCCTGCCTCAACTGCCCGCCCCGGAGCCGCCGCCGCGGCCGGTGCCGGATCGCTCGGTGTTCCTCGTATGTTCGTTCGATGCGGACGAGCCGTATGAGGCGGTATTCACCGCGATCGCCAGCCTGTGCGCGCGCGGGTACTCGCTGTACGTTTCCGGCAACCACGCCAAGGCGTCGCTGGGCTCGCGGCGTCTTGCGGGCGTCAACCTGCTGGGCTTCGTGCCGGAACGACAGTTTTACGCGTACATGCGCGCCTGCACGCTGGTGATGGATCTAACGACGCTCGAGGACTGTCTGGTATGCGGCGCGTACGAGGCCCTGTCCGCGCGCAAGCCGCTTATCGTCTCGGACACCGCGGCGCTTAGGGAATACTTCGGCGCTGCCGCGCTCGTGACGGGGCATGCGCCCGAGGAAATCGCGGCGAGCGTCGAGCGCGCCTACGCGGAGCGCGAGGACCTCGCGCGGCGAGCGGATGAATGGTGCGCGCGCAACGAGGTCTACCTCGACGCGCGCGTGGCGGGCTTGCGCGACGAGCTGTGCGGACAGGCCCTGAAGGGCTCGCGCGCGCGCGGCGCTTAGTGACCTTTGGTGGCTATTGCACCGCGACGCCCAAGGGCGGGCTCGGCATGGCGGCGGTGCCGCCCGCGGTCACGGCGAGGCCAGCACTGGCGGTGCCGGTCGCGTCCACCACGATCAGGTAGGCGGTCTGTCCCTGAGTGAACCTGCCCAGGTTGATGGTGGCGGTGATCGAGCCGTCGTTCCAGGCCGTGGGGACCTGTGCTTCGATGACGGTGGCCTCGCTCAAGATCGGCTTGTCGGCCAGTACGACGTGCTGCAGCGTGGTGTCCACGTAGACGTCGTCAAAGTAGCGCCAGTTGGTCGTGTAGCCCTGCATGCGCGCATAGCCGCCGACGGCGATGGTGCGCGTGCTGCCGCCGTAGTCGTCGGTGAGGCCAGCGTAGTCCACGACCTTTTGCCCATTCTCGTAGACGTGGATATAGCCGTCCGACTGGTCGGTCACCTTCACCATGATCTCAACCTTGGACCACTCACCGGCCATGGGGTTGACGGCCTTGCCCCACCAGACGTTGTGGCCATTGGCGTCCGGGTTCTTCAGCGGCGTGCCCGCCTCGAGCGTCCACTGGGCGCCGTCGGTGGTACTGCCCGGATTCGGCGGACCGTAATTCGTGTACCAGCTGCCGTGGGCGTACGGATTGCCGCCCTCGGAGTAATCGAAGGTCTTGAAGTTGTTGTCGCCGCCGAAGTGCCACTGATCATCCGCACGCTGATACCAACTGGCGTAGATGTAGTACGGCAAGGCCGGCACGGGGATGGCTTTAAAGACTGTCACGGCGTAGCCGGTGTTGGCGCCCGTGTTGGCCGCGTGTGCGCCGGCGATGTAGCGAGTATCGCGCGGATGCGGCGGGTCGATGCCGCGCATGGGGGAGTAGTATTGCGTATTGTAGCCGGGCAGAGCGTCCGGCCAGGCACCCGACCACTTGTCATGGATTGATTTGCTGGTCGCGTTGTCCCAAACGAGCGGGGCTGCGACCGCCTTCGCGCCGAAGCCGCTGCCGGTGATCGTCACGGTGCCGTTGTGGTCCAGCGCGCCGCTCTCTGACTGCACGCTCGGGGCGCTCAGCGCAGGTGCGGCACCCAAGAGCAGAACGGCGCAGTTGCTTACGACGCAAAGGAGGCTGCGGGGAAAGCGCGGCGCGTGCCGTACCTGTTCTCTTGGCATTATCAGGATTCCTCGAGTGTAAGCAGTGGATCGTGCGCGGGCGCCCAGGCTTCTCCGCTGCGCCCGCTAACCCATACAAGATTCATGCCGTAGACACGTAGCGCCTAAGCGAAGTCCTAAACGACTGTTTCTTAATACAAATTTCGACACCCTAATCCGCACTGAGGGGGTGCTGCTTCCCCCGCGTCGGGGCCTGCCGACAGGCGGAAGGCCTCAACAGCCCTGGTGGGATCTATCTTGCTGTATTGCCTGAGGAATCCATCGTCGCTAGGCCCCGACAAACGGTGACGTAAAGGGCGACGTCTTACTTGGTGACCTTGATAATCGTGTACCAAGCCCACGCCCCGAGGGCGGGGACCGCGCGGAGCAGCATGCGGTCGAAGCGATGCAGGCCATTGCTCAAGCTGGGGAAGAGGCGCGCACCGCCGGGTACGTAGGTGAGGGCAATCGCCAGGAGGGCGGTCAGGTAGAACTCGCGGTGCTCGTAGGCGCTGAAGGCGGCCAGCAGCTGCGGCAGCTCGCGTAGCACCAGCGGCCGCTCGTCGGGCGTGCGGTACTGAGGGGTCAGGCGGCGGTAGGCCGCGATGAGCGGATTGGTCGCCAAGGGTTCCGCGAAGTAGCCGACGCCGCCTGGCTTGAGTACGCGGTGGAGTTCGGCGAGCGCCGAGCCCAATTCAAGATGGTGAATGATCGCGAAACCGATGGCGATGTCGAATGAATTGTCCGGATATTCGAGCTTCTCCGCAGGCATGACCCCGATGGAACAGCGCTTGAGCAGGTTGTCGGCGGCGAGAACTTTACGGGTGTTCTCCGCGGCCTGCGGGGAGATGTCGAAGGCGCTGACAATGGCCCCGCGCTGGGCGAGTTCGCGCGTGATCCACCCCTCGCCGCAGCCCACTTCCAGCACGTGTTTGCCGCGCAGGTCGCCGAGCGCATCGCGCATATGGGTATAGACATATTGCGTCGGCCCCACGGAGTAATGGGCCGGGTACGAGTCGCCGCCCGAGTACTTGGTATCGTGAAACCGGGCTTCTCGCTGCAGGCGCGCCTCGAGTGTGTCTTGGCTGCTCATGGACCCCGTATCAAAAAGACGCCCTTCACGGCCAATAAAGGCACAGAGCGAGATTATAAGTTTGGCATACCTCGACCTCGCTCGGTTGATAACGCATCTCAGTTTGAGCCCATGCCGCGGGAGCGGCCGGGAGGCGTGAATGTGGCGTCGCCTGGCGCCTCCGCGCGTTGCACGGCCATATCGACGCGCCGGCAACGTCCGGTCATCCGGATCGATTGAAGGACGTCTGAACGCACAATGCGCACGAGTCTTGAGCGCGCTTCTTGGACCCTGCCGGGCGGGGATACAACCAGCAGAGACCGAAGAGGTCACGCTCCCGCTTTACTCCCGCGCCCTATATGCTAAGCCATTGGCCATTGAGCCATTGCAATGCTCTAAAGGCTGCAGTCCTAGCGCTCGTGTCCAGACCGACGAAAGAAGCGGCGTGCACGGAGAAACGGCCGCTCCACAACGAAATACGACGCTAACGCCGCACCGAACGAGAGTGCGACATTAACCGGAAAATGTGCATAGAAAGATCTCGAGATCGGATCCAAGAACAGCTGCTGCCACAGGTACAACGAATAACTCAGCACTCCAATAAATGCCATTGGACGCCAGTTCAACACCTTTACGACGAAACCGCCGGGCGCCGTCACGCAGTACCACACGATAAGCCCGAGTCCGACATTCGCCACGGATTGACCAATCGAATCGTAGATTCGCGTATTGACTAGATACGCGCCGACTGCGGCCACTGTCAGCGCAGTTCCCAGCCACAGACAGCTTTGAGAACTCACGAACGTCGCGACGCGTCTGCGATCCATCCAGATGTTGAAAAAAACCGCAAGGAGAGCTCCCGCCGCGATCGCATCGACAACACACTCGAACTGACGGGCAGGCGCGACCGGATTGGCCGTTGGCAGTACGTGAAAAAGGTACGCGCAGCGAAAGCCAAACGGCACGACCGCCAAAAGTACGACGGCAATCGACAACTTCGACCGGGTTGTTAGAACAAACAGAGCCCCCCACAGCAGATAAAACTGCTCTTCCACCGAAAGCGACCAAAGATGATTTAGAGGCCAGGATTTGTCGTCTCGGTAGTCCATTGTGAACGTCAGAGCTCTGACGATGTCGCCCGGTGGGCTGTCGACTAGTCGGAGCACCGCTAAAATCTGGATGAAGGCAACGAACACCAGGAACGCCGGAAGAATCCGCAAGGAACGGCGAGCGTAGAAGTTCTTCAGCGATACCTTGCCGCGAGCGTCCAACTCCCTAAGAAGAATAGTTGTGATCAAAAGCCCGGAAATCACAAAAAATAGCCGTACCCCGAGATTCCCTGCGTGGAGCAGCGGGGCAAGGAACTTGGGCGCACCCCACGTGTCAGCTGAGTGCCCAACGATGACCAGCAGAATCGCGACGGCGCGCAGACCGTCCAAGGACGGAATTCTGGTTGCTAACTTGGGAGCGGAGTTTGCTGTAGATGACTGCATCCTGCGCCGCCTTACATCAGCGGATAAGTTTTCGCGGGGCCTGACTCTCCGGTGCCGGACGCCGGACTCGCGCAGATTTCGTGGACGCCACGGAGCGGCCCGCGACGCACGCGGGAGTTTCCACCCACTGGGGGTACGCCGCGCGGCGGCGTGGCGCCGGGGCGCATTGAGGCGGCCTCTTCCGCACGCGCTGGATCCGGGTCGGGGGCAGTTCGCTCGCCAGCCCTTTCCGCGTTCTTGGTTAAGGTCGTAGCGGCGCTGATCGGCGCAGCCACGATCATGCCGGACTTGCGCGGCAGCGGCTTCTCATCCAGCAAGGTGGAAATCCCGCGCCATGCGCCGCATCGAATCGATGTCATGCATCACGTGGAAAAGCTGGCTCCCCGGTCGCGTCTTGATGTTCTCGCCACGGAGTGGCTGGTAACGCGATGGTTGCCACGCGCCGGAGTTCTGGAACTCCCCGGGGTCGGTTCATGCGCTGGACGTCAAAGCGGACGGGCGGATCGCAGTTAACCCCGTCGTCATTCTTGCCGCCCCGCTACCGGGTTCACCGGCCGCCTGACATCTTTCGCGGCCGCGACTATATCGCATTAGGTCCAGCCGCAGACTCTCGCCGGATGCGGAACGCCGGTGTCGTCGGGAGGGCCGGTGCTCCCGTTCAAGAGCAGGGGCGGGGATGTCTGCGGGTCACCGGCGTGGAACCCCTCATGGGAGTTCGCCGACTGCGACCCCGTCTTTTGAGCGAAATCCGGGGCGGGTGCCCTAATCCCGCCGGAGCCCACGGGGAATGATGTAGGACAGATATACTGGGGCGGCGGGGAAGCCCGACGCCGGGACATTTACTACAAGGGCCGCATGGTGGTGAGAAAGCACGCCGATTGGGTGTACGGGGGATGAGTTCCGACCCAATCGAGATCCTCTTCCTGATCGACTACTTCCACCGCACCGGGGGCACCGAGCAGCACCTCGCCCAGCTCATCAGGGGCCTGTCAGGGCTCGGCTTTCGCTGCACGGTGGTGGCGTTCGACATGGGCCGCAATCCGCTCCTGGAGGGACTGCGCGCTCAAGGCGTGCCGGTCATCCACCTGCCCGTGGGCCGCGAATACGTACCGAACGCGCTCGTGCAGGCATGGCGCCTCGCCGCCCTTATCCGCCGCAATCGCTATGACATCGTGCAGACCTACCACCAGAAGGCGGACACGTACGGCGCGCTGACCGCGCGGCTGGCCGGCGCGCGGCACCTGATCTCCAGCAAGCGGGACACCGGGGAGTTGCGCAAGCCCCTGCACGTCTTCCTGAACCGGCGGCTGCGCGGGTTGTTCGACGGGTTCATCATGACCGCCGATGCAGTGCGCACCGCGGTCGTCGCCCGGGACGGATTGCCTGAGGATCGCGTGACGACCATCCACAACGGCGTGGACACGACACGCTTCGCGCCACCCACGCCTGCGCAGCGCGAGGAGGCGCGGGCGCGGCTGGGGTTCGCGCCCGATGACTTTGTCGTCGGGATGGTGGCCGGATTCCGCCCCGAGAAGAATCACGACGTGTTCTTCGATGGCCTGGCGCGCGCCGCGCCCGCCATGCCGTCGCTTCGGGTGCTGGCCGTCGGTGCCGGTGAATTGCTGGAGGGCTATCGGGACACCTTGAAGACCACTCCGCTGGGATCGCGGATCGTGTTCAGCGGGGCCGTCGCTGATGTCGTGCCGTACCTTTGGGCGATGGACGTCGGCTGCCTGACACCGGGGTCCAACGAAGGCTTCTCCAACGCGGTGATCGAGCAGATGGCGACCGGGCTGCCGATGATCGTCACCGACGTCGGCGGCAACGCTGAGGCGGTCGCCGATGGCGTGACGGGCGTGGTCATCGCCCCTCAGGATGCCGCCGCCCTGGCTGCGGCGCTGTCACGACTGCGTGGCGACTCGCGCGTGCGCGCCGCGATGGCCGAGGCTTCGCGGCGGCGGGTGGATGAGCGATTCTCGCTCGATCAGATGTGCGCGGCGCACGCACGCCTCTACAGAGTCCTGGCGCGACCGGCGGCCGGACCGCGCGGATGATGACACCGGACCTGAGCGTCTCTTGCGTGCTGACCGGCTTCTCGGGGTCCGAGGAGCGCATCCTGCGGTTGCGCAACAGCAATCGGGAGAACCCGGAGACCCTTGAGTACCTTCGGTGGCGCTACGAGAGCTTTCCGGGGGTGCCTGACCCGCGCGTGTTCTGGCTGAAGTCCGCGGATGGAGAGTGGCTCGGCATGGCCACGGCGATCTTCCGTCCGTACCTCGTCGATGGCAAGCGGGCGCACATCGCCGTGATCGGGGATATTTCGGTCGACGCGCGCCATCGCCGGCTCGGGCTTGGCCAGATGCTGCTGAGATTCATGACCAGCGATCTGGACGCGCACTTTCCGGAAGGGCTGGCGCTGGTGATTCCGACCGATAGCGCGCGCCGTACCCTGGGCCGGGTCGGCTGGACGAGGGCGGGCGAACTGGGATCGCTGGTTTATGTCCTGGACCCGGGGGAGTACCTGCGGCGGGTTCTGCGCCATCAACCGCTCGCCGCGAGCCTCGCGCGCCCGCTGCGCGCCCTCGCGAGGCACCTCGCGCGGCGCCATGCGCGCGCCGGCGGATCGCTGCGCCTGGACACTGCCCCGGACGCGACGACGTACGAGTTCCTGGATAGGCTGCCGCCGGGAAACCAGATCAGGCGTGCCCTGCCCCCCGGGTCGCTCGAGTGGCGGTACACCCGCCATCCCCACAGTCGCTTCACCTTCGCGACCTACCGGGTGGCGGCAGAGGTGCGCGGGCTGCTGATCTTCGAGGAAGCGAGCGTCGGGGGGACCTGCTCGATCTACGATCTGTTCGCCATCAGCGATGAGGACATGCGCGCCATGGCCGCGCTCTTCGTCATGCGGTGCGCCGGCGTCGCGGGCCTGACGACGGTCCGGGTGGCGCTGGATGGCGCCCATCCGGCGCGGGCCTCCCTGCGCGGGGTCGGATTCATTCCGCGCCCGGCGGAAGCGGTGTTCCAGGTCCATTCATTCACCGGCAAAGCCGAACATGCGCGCTGGCGGATCACCCAGGGCGACAAGGACACGTGAGTTCCGCGGTCGCCTTAATACCGGATGCCGCGAAGCCCGGCGCACTGTCGGTGCGTCACTGGGGGACCGCGGAATGGCACGCCGGCCGCGCCGAATGGGACGCGCTGGTGGCGCGTTCGGCCACCGATGCGCTGTTTCTCTCCTGGGACTGGCTGACGAACTGGTGGCGCACCTATGGAGACCTCGTCGGCGGCAAGCCCGACGTGCTGGCATTCCACCGCGGCGCGCGGCTGGTGGGCCTGGCTCCGCTCTACCACCGCAGACTCAGGCGCAACGGCGTCGTCCTGACCCAGTCGGTGCAGCCCATCGGCATCGCCTGGCGTGACCCGGAGCCGCTCATCTCCGAATACCTCGACGTGATCGCGGAGGCGAAGGACCTGGCGGCCGTGCGTGAGGCCTGCGTCGCGCACCTCACCGAACAGCCGGACTGGAACGAGCTCGTCATTCCCTTCACTGGCACGGGCGCGCAGTGGCGCGAGGCCTATGAACGACACTCCGCGGTGTCCGGGCGGTACGTGCGCGAGCTCGATCGATCGGTCACCCACCAGGCCGACCTCAGTCAGGGATTCGACGCCTACCTGAAGGATCTGCGGCAATCCACCCGGCGCAGTGTCTGGAACCTGCGGCGACGATTGGGGAGCGACGCGGATGTGCGGCTGGAGGCCGTGGCGGCTGAGCACATCGACGGCGCCTTCGATGACCTCAACCGCCTGCACCTGCGGCGGTGGGAGAAGCCCGCCTTCATCGGCAAGCGCTGGGAATTCCATACCCGGCTCGCGGGTCGGCTGACCGGTTCCGGGGAACTCAAGCTCTCGCGACTGCGGGTAGGCGGAAAGGTCGTCTCGGTGCTGTACGACGTGCGCAAGGGCCCACGGCAATACAACATCAAGATGGCGTTCGACCCGACCTTCAGCACCCAGGTATCGCTCGGGTTGATCCACCTGGGGTACGCGATGGAGCGCGCCGCGCAGGACGGGGCCGCGAGCTACGACTTCCTGGCCGGGCCCGGACGCACCAGTGACTTCAAGCGGCTGCTGAGCCAGAAGCGCCACGAACTCAGTTGCGTGCAAATCCTGCGCGGGTCGATGCTGCCGTCGCTTTATCGATGGCGCGACCGGATGCGCCGCACGGACTCAGTTCCCCCCGAGTGACGGGGCAAGCGAGCCCGCCGCCGCGCGCAGCCAGCGCAGTTCCGGGGACGTCGACATCGCTCTGAGAAAGGTCGCGAACGCCTGCAGGCGCCGACCGCGGCGCCGATGCTCGTAGGCGATCGCGGCGTGGTTCTCCGCCAGCAGACGGTCGATCTGGCGGCGGGGTTCACGCGAATCCCAACGCAGCCGCTCCCGCCTGAGCACCACGAGGCGGCTGCGCGCCTGCTGCGCGCCGGGCCGGAAGCTCAGGCTCCCAGGCGCGACGCGGTAAGAGTGACCGATACGCGGCAGGTAGAGCGCATCGCAGGCATGCGCCAGGCGAAACCACAGGTCGCGGTCCTCGGAGTACGTCAGGCTCTCATCGAAGCCACCCACCTGGTCGAGCACGCTCTTGCGCAGGACCACGCCGGAGGTGCCGATGAAATTCTCGTGCAGCAGTCCCAGCGCGAAGTCGCGCTGCCGGATCATGCGCCAGCCATCCGCGGCCGGCGTGGTCCGCAGCTGGGAGAACACCGGATAGGCGGACAGCGTCGAGGGCTCGAACAGCCGGCCTTCCGTGTCGATGCGTTCGTAGTCGCCAAAGGCCACGCCCGCCCCTGGGTGCGCATCCAGCGCGGCGACCGCGGCGGAGAGCTTTTCGGGCTTCATGAGATCGTCCGCGTCGAGCAGCGCGACGTACGGCGCGCGCGCCTGGGCGATGCCCAGGTTCCGCGGCCGCGATGGGCCGCCGCTGGCCTTGAGCGCGACGACCACGACGCGTGGGTCGTCGATGCCGCGGGCGATCGCGAGCGACCGGTCAGTGGACCCATCGTCCAGGACGATCAACTCGAGCTCAGCGAGATCCGATGACAGCACCGAGCGGATCGCGCTCTCCACGTGATCCGCGGCGTTATACACAGGCATGACGACGCTTACGCGGATGCGCGAGTCGTTCATGCGGGCGACTCCAGGACCTGCACGCGGGGAATGGGCACGACGAACCGCGCGCGCAGGCCCGGCAGGGCGCCCACGGTGGCGAGAATCTCCTCCTTCAGGTTCCAGGGGAGAATGAGGATGTAGTCGGGGCGCGCCGCGATCAGTTCATCCGGATGGCGGATCGGGATGCGCGTGCCGGGGGTGAACTTGCCCTGCTTGTAGGGATTGCGGTCGACCGTGAAGTCCAGAAAGTCCACGCCGATCCCGCAGTAGTTGAGCAGTGTGTTGCCCTTGCCCGGCGCCCCATACCCGACGATGCGCTTTCCCGCGCGCTTAGCGCCGATCAGGAACTCAAGGAGCGCGCGCTTGGTCTCGCGGACCTGCTCCGCGAAGTCGGCGTACGTGGCGATGCGGCGCATCCCGAATTCCTCCTCGAGCGCGAGCAGCGCGTGCGCCCGTTCGCCGATGGGACGACTGGGGTCATCCGCGTGCCGCGCGTAGATGCGCAGGGAGCCGCCATGTGTGGGCAGGCGCTCCACATCGAACAGAGTCAAGCCATGGTGGCGAAAGACCTCGCTGACGGTGGTGAAGGAGAAGTAGCTGAAGTGCTCGTGGTAGATGGTGTCGAACTGGTTCTGCCGCATCAGCTCGAGCAGGTGCGGGAATTCCATCGTGATGATGCCGCCGGCGCGCAGCAGGATCTTCAGGCCCGCGACGAAGTCGTTCAGATCCGGAACGTGCGCCAGCACGTTGTTGCCGATCAAAAGGTCAGGCTTGCCGTGCCCGGCGGCGAGCTCGCGCGCGAGCTGCGCGCCGAAGAACCGCACCAGCGTCGGCACGCCCCGGGTGACAGCGGCCTGCGCCACATTGGCCGCGGGCTCCACGCCGAGGACCGCCACGCCGCGGGCGACGAAGTGCTGCAGCAGGTACCCATCGTTGCTGGCGATCTCGATGACCCGGCTGCCACGGTCGATGCCGAACCGCGCGCACACCTCGTCACAGTACCTGCGGCCGTGCTCGACCCAGCTGTCCGAGTAGGAGGCGAAGTAGGCGTACTCGCTGAAGATGTCCTCGGGACCCACGAACTGATCCAGCTGCACGAGGAAGCACTGCGCGCACACGTACGCGTGCAGCGGGTAGAAGGGCTCCATCTGGTTGAGCTGTTCACTCGTGATGTGGCTCTGGCACAGCGGCGACAACCCCAGGTCCACGAACGTGTGCCGGAGGGAATGGCCGCAGAAGCGGCAGCTCGGATGGCTCATGCTGTCAGCTCAAAACCCAGTCGCTGTTGACAATAGTCCCCGCGGGACAGGCAGCTTAGCGGGGCAGGCAGTGCCGCGACAGGAACAGTTCGCGATCGTTGTTCCCTAAGAACCGGCGAACCGTGCTTTGCGTCAGGCTCTGGCCGCTTAAGCCGGATATCATATGGCAAGTGCCGGTACTATTGGCCGCCCCTTCAGGCACGAAGCGTCGGGCCGGCCGCCGCGGCCGTTGGACTTACGCAGGGATAGGCAGAAATATCGTGGACGAGTGGTTTTCCGAGGTGTGGCGCTGCCGGGAGATTCTCTATTTCCTCGCCTGGCGTGATGTCAAGGTTCGCTACAAGCAGGCGGTGCTGGGCATCGGCTGGGCGGTCCTGCAGCCGCTGTTCACCATGATCACCTTCACCTTCTTCTTCGGCAAGCTCGCGGGGATCCCGAGCAACGGGATTCCCTATCCGCTCTTCTCCTACTCCGCGCTGCTGCTGTGGACCTATTTCTCGATCACCCTCAATCAGGTGGGCAACAGCCTCGTCGCGAACTCCAATCTCATCACCAAGATCTACTTTCCGCGCGTGCTGCTGCCCGCGGCGGCCGCCTTCGGCGGCCTGCTGGATCTGGTCGTGGGATCGGTGCTGCTCATCGGGATGATGTTCTATTACCACGTGACACCGACCTGGGCGCTACTGCTGACGCCACTGTTCGTCGCCCAGACGGCATTGCTGGTGCTGGGAGCGGGAATGCTGCTGGCCTCCCTCAACGTGCGCTTCCGCGACGTGAAGTACACGATCCCCTTCGTCATCCAGATCGGGCTGTTCGTCACGCCCATCATCTATCCGGTGACCTTCGTGCCCAAGCGCTACGAGGCCTGGCTCGCGCTGAACCCGATGACCGGCATCGTCGAGGGATTTCGCGCCTGCCTGTTCCACGCGGACGCCATCAACTGGTCGATCGTGGGCTGGTCCTGGGCGGTCACCGTGCTGTTCCTGCTGCTGGGCGGCCTGCACTTCAGCCGCACCGAGCGCGTCTTCGCTGACATCGTGTAAACACCGGCCTCCCTATAAGTCATGGCTCAGTCGATCACCGTCGATCACCTCTCCAAGTGCTACGAGCTCGGGGCGCTGCAGCAGGAGACCCAGCTGCGCGACCAGCTGGTGAGCCTGCTGCGGTCGCCGTTCCGCCGTCGCCGCCCCAAGGAGATCCTCTGGGCATTGCGTGACGTCTCCTTCACCGTGGAGGAGGGCGAGGTCGTCGGGGTCATCGGCCGCAACGGCGCCGGCAAGAGCACGCTCCTGAAGATCCTCTCGAAGATCACCTATCCGACTTCCGGGACGGTGAAGGCGCGCGGGCGCATCGCCTCGATGCTCGAGGTCGGCACCGGCTTTCACGAGGAGCTCACGGGGCGCGAGAACGTCTACCTGAACGCCTCGATCATCGGCATGAAGAAGCGCGAGGTGGATCGCAAGTTCGACCAGATCATCGCCTTCGCAGGCGTCGAGCGCTTCATCGACACGCCGATCAAGCGCTATTCGAGCGGCATGCGAATGCGGCTCGGCTTCGCCGTCGCGGCCCACCTGGAACCTGACGTGCTCATCGTGGACGAGGTGCTGGCCGTCGGTGACGCGGTGTTCCAGAAGAAGTGCATCACCGCGATGCAGGACATGCGTGGGGGCGGGCGCACCGTGTTGTTCGTATCGCACAACATGTCGGCGGTGGAGAACCTGTGCTCCCGCGGCATCTGGATCGCCAACGGCCAGGTGCGCCTGGATGGCGCCACGCACGAGGTGATCGAGTCCTACATGGGCTCCTTCGCCTCCAGCGAGGGCGCCACCAACGATCTGTCGCAGGCCGAGGGCCGGCGCGGTTCGGGTGAGATCCGCTTCACGCGGATCGAACTGGTCTCAAAGGCCGGGGAGCTCCAGACCGTCACGCGCAGCGGTAAAGCCGTCACGATCCGCCTGCGCTACCATGCGACCGAGGCGGTCGAGCGTCCGAGCTTCGGCATGAAGATCCTCACCGAGATGGGCACGTTGATCACCGAC